>JAICYF010000013.1 GCA_025934355.1 Acidothermaceae bacterium | reverse complement strand
TCCATCGCTGGTCGGTGACAACCCAGCCGTCAGCAAGGTGCGGTTCGCCACGCCGCGCGACGGTTGGGTTTTCGGCCCGCAACTGTGGTCCACCCACGATGGGGGCAAAACGTGGCGGCAGATCCCTGAGTCGCAGCAGGTGGGCGACGTCGAGGCCGCGGCAGGGGTCGCATACGCGGTGATGGGCGGTCAGCTGCTGCGCACGCCGGTGGGCGCCGACGCGTGGCAAACCGTCCGGCAGGTTGGCCAATCAGCCACGATGGCGCTGCACGGCCGTGCGATCTGGGTGGTCACCGGTCAGTCCGGGCTCACGCAACTGCTGACCAGCGCCGACGGTGACTCCTGGCAGACCCGACCCGACCTGTGCTCGAAGCTCGGTTCCGACTGGTTGCTCAGCGCGGTGGCACCCGTCACGACGAGCCACGTTTTCTTGCTTTGCGCGGGAGACCCGGGCGGCGGCAGCGAGTCGAAGAAGCTGCTCTTCTCGACCGACGGGGGCCTGACAGCGAGCCCCACCGCCGCGGAACCGCCGCGCGGTGGCATCGCGAACGGGATATCCGCGGCCAGCGACTCGGTGGTCGCCGTCGCCGCGAGCTCGGGCGCTAGCTGGGTGTATCGCAGTGGCGACGGAGGCAAGACCTGGCAAGCACCGCTACAGCAAGGCGACGGCGGGGTTGGCTACTACGACGTCGGCTTTACCACCGCCACTCAGGGCGTCGCGATTTACGGGCAAGCCGCGCGCATCGGCAATCCAGGGGCTACTGCTCCGACGTTGCTGATGACACACGACGCTGGCGCCACCTGGTCGGCGGTCCACTTCTAGCAGCGCCGATACTCGACGGGTGCCGGTATCGCGAGTCGTCGACGTCGCACCCGAGCGCGTCGTCAAGTGGGCCGCCGGTTTCGCGTCAAGGCATGGGTCGTTCGACATCGAGATATCGGACGACGCGGTGGTGCTGCGCGCCACCGACGGCGCCGTCGCATCCTTGGCGCCGCCCTTTCCGCCCGTCTCGATCCCGGACGGCGTGGCGCCGCTCGTGGCGCTCGCCGAGCATGCCGCTAAGCCGCGTCGCATCGGAATTCTGCTTGTGCGTTTGGGCGGTTATGCCGTCGGAGTCTTCGACGACGGCGCGCTCGTCGCATCGAAGGCGGGCCTCCGGCCGGTTCACGGCAGATCGGCCGCCGGGGGCTGGTCGCAGCAGCGGTTTGCCCGTCGGAGGGAAGGGCAGGCTCGCGTGGCGCTTGCGGCCGCGGCCGACGCTGCCTCGGCGATTCTCTTACCGGCAAAGGAAACGCTCGATGCGCTGGTCTCGGGTGGCGACCGACGCGCGGTCGGCAACGTGCTCGCCGACCCGCGGCTCGCCCCGTTGTCGGAGATCGTCGTGAGCCGGGTGCTCGACGTCCCCGACCCAAAGGCCGCCGTGCTACGCGCGAGCCACCCGTCGGCGGTCGCGATCCGCGCGACGATCAGCGAGCCGTGACCGTCTCAAGCGCGGGCGGCGATCGGCGTGGTGGCCCAGCAGCGCACGATGTCGCGCATCGCGAGCACGCCCACCACTTCGTTGCCCTCAAGCACCACGAGATGCCGGAAGCCGCCTTTGACCATTGCCGCCGCCGCGTCGTCAAGTGACCAATCCGGCGCCGCGAACACCAGGTCCTTGGTCAGGTGCGCCGCCACAAGTTCGGCGTCTGGCTGCTCCCCGGCCGCGATCGACTCGAGGATGTCTCTTTCGGTGAGAATGCCGATTCCGTCGTTCGCAGGGTCGATCACAACCGCTGCGCCAACTCGACGCTTGGCCATTTGTCGGCTCGCCTCGCGAAGGGTGTGACTCGGCCCGACGATCAGGACCTCGTGGTTCATGCCGTCTCGAACGTGCATCGCGACCTCCTGGGCGCCGCCTGAAGCTGGACGCTTCGCTCCATCGTGCGGCGCCTGACAGCCGGCGGACACGCCGCACGCCGGGGCGAAGCGCACGACCGACCACTCCGGCGATCGACGAGGGGCGTGCTTAAAGGTGATCGATTGTGGAGACAACGTCCGCATGGCTGGATTCGTCACCACGATCACCAAGGGTTCGTCGAATCGATTCCTGATTCGGCTCGCAACCGTCGCGGCGCTCGGTGGGTTCCTTTTCGGTTACGACACCGGCGTCATCGGCGGCGCGATGCTTTACATCAAGAAGGATTTCCACGCCGGCACGTTGGCCCAATCAAGCATGGTCTCGGCGATCCTCATCGGCGCGGCGATCGGCGCCTTGATCTCAGGCTGGGCGGCTGACGCGTTCAGTAGGCGGCGCACGAAGATTGTCTCGGGTTCGGTTTACGTCGTCGGCGCGTTGCTTTGCGCGTTCTCCCAAAACACCCTTCAGATGGTCGGGTCGCGATTCATCCTCGGTCTCGCTGTTGGCACCGCGAGCTTCGTCTCTCCGATGTACATCTCCGAAAACGCGCCTCCGCGGGTACGCGGCGGCCTGACGACGTTCAACCAACTGATGGTGACGATCGGCATCGTGGTGGCCTACGTTGTCGACTGGGGGCTCGCAAGCGTTTCCAACAACTGGCGTTGGATGCTCGGCCTCGGTGTCGTGCCGGGCCTTGCCCTCGCCATCGGCATGATGTTTCTTCCCTACAGCCCGCGCTGGTTGGTCGAGAAGGGCCGCAGCGACGATGCGCGGCAAGTGCTTGAACGCACCCGCGAAGAAGACGACGACATCGAGCAAGAGCTTTCAGACATCGAAGAGGCGGCGCGGCGCGAAGGTGGAGTGCGCGACCTGCTCTCTCGTGCGGTGAAGCCGATGTTGGTGATCGGGCTGGCGCTGGCGCTCTTCCAGCAATTCGTCGGGATCAACACCGTCATCTACTACGGGCCGACCATCCTCAAGGCCACTGGAATCGGTGACGGCGGCGCGTTGCAGCAAAGCGTGTTCATCGGTGTCACGAACGTCGTCTTCACCATCATCGCCGTGGTGTTGCTCGACAAGGTTGGACGACGCGTCTTGCTGCTCACCGGTAACGTCGCGTTTTTCGCAGCGCTTGTGTTGCTCGGCGTCTACTTCGCGTCGAGCCCGCTGCAACATCACGCGCAGTGGCTGGCGCTCGCCGCGCTTACCCTGTACATCGCCGGATTTGCCATCAGTCTGGGGCCGGTGTTCTGGCTGATGATTTCGGAGATCTTCCCGCTGCACCTGCGCGCGCCAGCTATGGCGGTGTGCACGATCGGCAACTGGCTGGCCAACTTTGTTGTGAGCGTGAGCTTCCTCAGTCTGACCAACCTCATCACTCGCCAAGGGACCTTCTGGCTCTACGCGGGTATTTCGATTGCCGCGTTCATCTTCTTCGCGGCGCGAGTGCCGGAGACGAAAGACAAGAGTCTCGAGGAAATCGAAGCCCAGGTTGGCGCCGAAGCCTCCGAGGCGTACCCACAAGAGAAGGGGAAGCGCGTCCGCGAAGCGCGCGCCTAGCTGGAAGACCGCAACCTTCGCAACACCTCGGTGTGCAGCACTCCGTTGCTGCACACCAGGCTCGCGCTACCGGGGCTTTTAGCGCCGTCGACACCAGTCGCTTTTCCACCAGCCTCTTCGACGATGGGCACGAGCGCGGCGACGTCCCACAGCGACAGTTCGGGCTCGGCGGAGATGTCGACTGCACCTTGCGCCACCAGCACGTGCGACAAGAAGTCGCCATACGCCCGGGTTCGCCACGCGTCGTCAAGCAGCTTCTCGAACGCCTCGCGGCTCGTCGCCCACTCCCGCAGATCGGAGAACGAGACCGACGCGTCATCGACGCGGTCGACAGCCGACACCTGATTGCGCCGCGGGTCGGCGCCGGCCCGCGAAGTCCAGCTTCCGCAGTCTTTTGCGGCCCACCACCGGTGCCCCAGGGCCGGCGCCGACACCACGCCGACGACCGCGTCGTCGCCGTCCAGCAATGCGATCAACGTGGCCCAGACCGGCACGCCACGGATGAAGTTCTTTGTCGCGTCGATCGGGTCGATCACCCAGCGGCGTCCGCTGCCGTCGAAGTCGGACGCCGCTGATTCGCCGTACTCCTCCCCGAGAATCGCGTCGCTCGGTCGCTGGGTGGCGAGCACCTCGCGCAGCGCGGCTTCGACGGCTTGGTCGGCGTCGCTGACTGGCGTGAGATCGGGCTTCGTCTCGACCCGCAGATCGAGCGCGCCGAATCGCGGGAGGCTCACCTCGTCGGCGACGTCGGCGAGTTGGCGCGCGAGCGCGAGGTCGTCGGCGTAAGGCATGCGGTGACGCTACCGCTAACGTCGAAGCATGCGATGGACGGTGCACGGCGAGCGCACGCTCTACGACAGCGAATGGGTGCGGCTCGCGCTCGTCGACGTCGAAATCCCAGGCGGCCGCCGGTTCGAGCACCACGTCGTCCGGGTGCCGCGGCCGGCGGCCGGTGTGGTGGTGCACGACCCACAACGCGGTGTCTTGTTGTTGTGGCGACACCGCTTCATCACCGACTCGTGGGGTTACGAAATCCCTGGCGGCGGCGTCGATGAGTTCGAGACCCCAGCGCAGGCGGCGGCCCGTGAGGTGTTGGAAGAGACCGGCTGGCGGCCCGGTCCGTTGCGCGAGCTTGCGGTGTACCACCCCAGCAATGGTCTGAACGACCAGACCTTTCACCTCTTTGTGGCCGACGGCGCCACCCACGTCGGCGACCCGAGCGACCCCGCGGAGTCCGAGCGCGTCGGATGGTCTCCGGTTGACGACGTCGTGACGATGGTTCGCAACGGCGAGGTGCGAGACGGGCTCAGCCTGACCGCGTTGTCGCTCGCGCTGTTGTTCGAGTTGTTCGAGCTGCCGAACCGAACGGCCGCGCCGTGACCGAGCCGACCGACCTGCCGGATCCGGCGAGTCTGCTGGCGTTACTGGTGGCGGGCGACCGGCTGCCGGTCGTCGCCGCAATTGTGCTTGGCGCCAAGACGTTGCCGGAGATCGCCGAACGCGCGGGTCTGGCCGCCCGCGACGTGCTGCGCGTGCTCACCCGACTCGAATCGGCTGGCCTGGCCTCAGTCGACGGTGACGAGTGGACCCTGCACGTCGATTTGCTGCGCGAGGTGGTGACGACCAACCGGTGGCCGGCTCGCGACACCGCTCCGCCGGCGGGTGACGCGAGCCCACAGTCGGCCGCGGTGTTGCGCGCGTTCTTTCGCGGCGACCGACTGCTTCGCGTTCCGGCGCAACGCAACAAGCGCCTCGTCGTCCTCGATTTCATGGCGCGCGACTTCGAGCCGGGGATGCGCTACAGCGAAGACGAGGTGAACGAGAAGTTGGCGGCGCGCCATCCCGACTACGCCGCGTTAAGGCGTTACCTGGTCGACGAAGGATTTCTCGCCCGCGAAAGCGGAATCTACTGGCGGGCAGGCGGCACGGTGGACGTGTGAGCCGTGTTCACTCGTCCGGTCGATCCGTCGCCGACAGCAATCGGCGCAACGAGTCGAGCCGAGCCGGATCGGCGTGGCCGTCGGCCACCCATTGGTCGAGCGCGCAGCTTGCAATGTCGTCCGCGACGGTTGGTGTGGCGTGGTGTGTGCAACCTCTAGGGCACTCGGCCGTTCCGGGCTGCAGATCTGGAAATGCGGCGACCACCCGGGCGACGTCCACGTGGGCGAGTCCGAACGAGCGCACGCCGGGCGTGTCGATAACCCGACCGCCGCCCGGCAGGTCGAAAACCACGGTGGACGTCGAAACATGTCGGCCGCGGCCGGTCACCTCGTTGACCTCTCCGGTGGCCCGAAACGCCCCGGGCACCAGGGCGTTGATCAGCGTCGACTTGCCGACCCCCGAATGCCCGGCGAGCACCGTCGTGCGATCGCGCAGCAGCGCCCGGAGCTCTTCGCCTGGTTCGCGATGTGCGGTGACGACGACCCGCAGCTCGAGCTCGCCGTAGACGTCGAGCAGGGACGCCGGGTCGGCGAGGTCGGCTTTGGTCAATATCAGCAACGGTTCGAGCCCTCCGTCGTACGCCGCGACGAGGTAACGGTCGATCAGCCGGGTGCGTGGCTCGGGGTTGGCGACGGCGCACACAATGCCAAGCTGGTCGGCGTTGGCGACGATCGCGCGTTCGACCGGGTCGTTGTCGTCAGCGCTGCGTCGTAGCAGTGACACTCGCGGTTCGACGCGCACCAGCCGGGCCAGCGTGTCGGTCTCGCCGCTCACATCGCCGACGAGCGCCACGCGGTCACCGACGACGACCGCCTTGCGGCCAAGCTCGCGGGCGCGGACCGCCACGACGACTCGCTCGCCGACCTCGCAGGTGAAGCGCCCGCGGTCGATCGCCACGACGAATCCTTCGGCCGCGTTGTCGTGCGCCGGGCGCAACCTGCTGCGCGGCCGCGAGCCGCGGCTCGGCCGGATGCGGACGTCGTCTTCGTCAAGATGGCGCGGGTGCCGACTCACCGCAGCAGCGAGCTCCACAACTCGACGAAGCCGGGCATTGTTTTCGCGGTTGTCTCGACGTTTTCAACCTCGACACCCGCGACGGCCAATCCCAGAAGAGCGGCGGATGTGGCGACCCGGTGGTCGGCGTAGCTGTGAAAAACCCCGCCGTGCAAGGGTTTCGGCCGGATCACGAGTGCGTCGGGCAGCTCGACGACGTCTCCGCCGAGTGCGTTCAACTCGTTGGCGAAGGCCGCGAGCCGGTCGGTCTCGTGACCTCGCATGTGCCCGATGCCGCGCAGCGTCGACGGTGAGTCGGCCAGCGCGGCAAGCACCGTGATCGTCGGCATCAGCTCGGCAGCGTCGCGCAAATCGACGTCGATGCCATGGATCGCGCCGCCACCGCGCACGACCAGCTCGCCGTCGTCCAGTTCGCAGTTGGCGCCCATCGTCGTAAGTAAATCGGGCAACGCGGCGCCCGGTTGCGTCGTCCGGCGTGGCCACCGCGGAATTCGCACGACGCCGCTGGTGACCAGCGCGGCCGCCGCGAACGGCGCGGCGTTCGACAGGTCAGGCTCGATGTCGACGACGCCGCCGGCGACTGCCGCCGGCGCCACCCGCCAACGACCGGGAGAAGAGTCGTCGACCGACACACCGCGGTCGCGCAGCATCTCGACGGTCATCGCGATGTGTGGCAGCGACGGCAACGAGGCGCCGACGTTTTCGACGACGACTTCATCGTCGGCGCGCGCGGCGACAAGCAACAGCGCCGACAGAAACTGGCTGGACGACGACGAATCCAGCTCGCACCTGCCACCGGACAGGTGGCCTGCTCCGAGCACGGTGACAGGCAACCCGCCAGGGTTCTGCGCAGTGTCCTCGATCCGAACGCCGAGCTGGCGCAAGGAGTCGAGCAACGGCAGCAACGGACGATTCCGCGCGTGGGGATCGCCGTCGAAGCGCACCGGGCCGGTGGCCAGCGCGCCGATGGCAACCAGGAAGCGCATGACCGTGCCGGCTAGACCGCAGTCGATGTCGGCGGGACCGCGCAGCGGCGCCGGCGTGACGGTCCAGTGCGCGGCGCTGTCATCGACTTCGACACCGAGCGCCCGCAGACCTGCGGCCATCAAATCCGTGTCACGTGAGCGCAGGGCGCCCTTGATGATCGTGGGTTTCGTGGCGATCGCAGCCAACGGCAACGCGCGGTTGGTGATGGACTTCGACCCTGGCACGTTTACCGTCGCCTCGATCGGGCCGGACGCCGTTGGCGCCGGCCACGTTCGGCTCGGGTCAGTCACACCGCTGAACTTATCCTGAAGCTATGTGCGGCCGTTATGCGACAGCGCGGGACCCAGTCGATCTGGTCGAGGAGTTCGACGTCGAGCGGGTCGCCGTCGAAGAGTCGCTCGCCCCGAACTACAACGTGGCGCCGACCGATCCGGTGTACGCGGTATTGGAGCGCGCCGACAAGGAGCAACCCGACGCCCCCCCGCAGCGCCAGCTGCGGGTTGTCCGGTGGGGCCTGGTGCCGTCCTGGGCCAAAGATCCGAAGATCGGCAGTCGCCTCATCAACGCGCGCGCCGAGACGCTGGCCGAAAAACCCGCCTTCCGCAAGGCGTTCGCCACTCGCCGCTGCCTGCTGCCGGCCGACGGGTACTACGAGTGGTACAGCGACGACGACGCGAGCGACAAACCTGCCACGAAGGGCGGGTCCAAACGCGCGACCAAGCAACCGTTCTTTATTCACCGCAGTGGCGGGGGAATTCTGCCAATGGCTGGGCTGTATGAGTTCTGGCGCGATCCCAACGCGGCAGAAGGCAGTGATCCTTGGCTGTGGTCGTGCACCGTCATCACTACAGAAGCGGCCGACGACGTGGGCCGAATTCACGACCGGATGCCCATGTTGGTCGAGCCGCAGAACTGGAATCGGTGGCTTGATCCGCGGGTCGACGACCCGAAAGACCTCAGCCGATTGCTGGTGCCCGCCGCGCCGGGGCGGTTGGCCGCCTACCCGGTCTCGACTCAGGTCAACGACGTGCGCAACAACGGCCCCGAACTCATCGCGCCGATCGAGGGAATCGAGCTGCCCGGGTCATGAACCCCGTGCGGGGGTGGTAGTGCTTATAGCGACGGACGTTCCGCACGCGCGGTACGAGCAGATCGGAAGGGCATCGGTGCAGGCCGTGGACACGCAGGAAGCTCGGGCGCGACTTGAGACGAGCCTTGCCGATCTCGATCGGTCGATCGCGACGCTGACGCCGCGCGCAAGCGACTCGGATCACCACGGCACCCCCGGTGACGCCGACGCCGGACTCGATTTGGCCGACAACGCGCGCGCCGCCGCGCTGCTGGAGGTCGCCACCGAGCAACGGCGGCACGTCCTCGAGGCCCTGCAGCGGGTCGACGAAGGCAGCTACGGCTTGTGCGTGATCTGCGGCACGCCGTTGCCGGAGGGGCGGCTCGAAGCCCGGCCCGAAGCGGCCAGGTGCATGGCTTGCCAGGCGAAGGTCGAGTCGCGCTGAGCCTGTTGTCCGTCGAGACATCGGCGGGGCTCGCGCAGGCTCTCGTAGATCTGCCGCGGCGGTCGGCGACAGCGGTGCTGGTGGTCGGGCACGGCGCGGGCGGCGAGACCGATGCGCCAGACCTGCTTGTTTTGACGAAGGCGGCCGTGGCCGCCGGGCTCGCCGTCGTCAGGGTCCGCCAGCCCTATCGAGTGGCCGGCCGGCGCGCGCCCGCCCCCGCGCCGCAGCTCGACGCCGCATGGGCCCAGACCGTAGACGCGGTCGCCCGCGGTGCCGCGCCGTTCCAAGCGCAGGCCCGTCGACTGCGCGGGCGACCGCTCGTGGTCTGCGGGCGCAGCAGCGGCGCGCGGGTCGCCTGTCGCACGGCGACCGCGTGTGGTGCGGCGGGAGTGGTCGCGCTTGCGTTTCCGCTGCATCCGCCCGGCAAGCCCGAGAAGAGCCGTGCCGACGAACTTCGCGTCAGCGTGCCGCTTCTCGTCGTCCAAGGCGATCGCGACGCCTTCGGTCGGCCTGCCGAGTTTCCACCGAAGATCAACCTGATCGAGGTCCCGGGTGCCGATCACGCGCTGAAGGCGGCGAGTTTCGGCCCCGCCGCCGACCGGATCGTGGACTGGGTTACCGCGCTCGTCGGATGACGGTGGGTCGCCCTGCGGGAATCGGGTCGTTGCGGCTGCTGTTGTCGTCTGCGAAACGATCCCGCTTTTCGAAGGTGACGCGTTGCTGAAACTTCACTCCGCCGGATCTCCGCTGGACTGGCCGGAATGGCAGCCGCGGCGGTCAGTCGCCGCATCGCGCCCGATAGTCTCCACGCCAGAACAAAGAGCGGGAGGGACTGGGTCGGTGGCCGCGGTCGAAGAGTCGACAGAGGAACGCAGCGCGCGCTTCGAGCGCAACGCGATGCCGTTCCTTGATCAGCTCTACTCGGCCGCCTTGCGGATGACCCGCAACCCGTCCGACGCCGAGGATCTGGTGCAAGAGACCTTTGTGAAGGCGTTCGCCGCCTACCACCAGTTCGAAGAGGGCACCAACCTCAAGGCTTGGCTTTACCGCATCCTGACCAACACGTTCATCAACAGCTATCGCAAGAAGCAGCGCGAACCCCGGCAGTCCGGCGGTGACGAGCTCGAGGATTGGCAGCTCGCCCGTGCCGCAGAGCACACGTCGTCCGGGCTGAAGTCGGCGGAGACCGAGGCGCTCGACCACTTGCCTGACTCCGATGTGAAGGAAGCCCTCCAGGCGCTGCCCGAGGAGTTCCGCATGGCGGTCTACCTGGCCGACGTCGAGGGCTTTGCCTACAAAGAAATCGCCGACATCATGGGCACACCGATCGGCACGGTGATGTCGCGACTGCATCGTGGCCGAAGGGCCTTGCGAGCGGCCTTGGAGGATTACGCTCGAGACCGCGGGGTCGTGCGAGGGTCGGTTGGCGCCGACGAGGGCAGTGAGAGCAGTGAGGGCGGTGAAGTGCGATGAGCTGCGGCAAGCCGCACGACGTGCCGTGTTCTGAGGTCCTCGACCAGGTCTATGTCTACCTCGACGGCGAGATCGGCCCCGACGAGTGCGCGAAGATCCGCGAACACCTCGACGAGTGCGGGCCGTGTCTCCGCCAGTACGGCCTCGATCAAGCGGTGAAGGCGCTGGTCGCCCGCAGCTGCGGCTGCGACCTTGCCCCCGAAGAGTTGCGCGCGAAGGTGCTGACCCGCATCCGTGAGGTGCGGGTGGAGATTTCGCAGCTCGAGTACCGCCCGGAGTAACGCGCGCCTTCGGGCGCGCAGCGAGATCTTGCTAGGCTTCGGCTGCCGTCGAAAACCTCGCTCGACTCTGGGAGTCCAGCCATGCAGCCCTCGCGAAATTGTTCGCGATGCGGTGCCGATCTCGACGCGCAAGCGGCGTTTTGCAGCAGGTGCGGTCAGCCTGTGCGGGAGGCGGCCGAACCGTCTCATCCGTACCGCAGTGTTCGCGAGCAACTAGCCGACCTTCAGCGACGCCTGCCCGGCAATTTCGCCACCATCCCGCTGGAGGTGCTCGCAGTCGTCGCGCTCATGCTGGCCAGCGCGATCTGGTTGTGCGTCACCGTCGCTTTGCACGTGCACGACGTCGCGAACCTTTTCGACGAGACGGACGCCGTGAGCGCTCCGGGGCTGGCGCTCTACGCACTCGCGACGTTGGTGATTCTGCTCGTCTTTTGCTGTTGGCTTGGGTTCCTCGCGTGGCGGATCACCGAGGCTGACCCGCGAGCCCGCGCGGTTGCGTTCGTGCCGTTGATCGGCTACGGGCTGGCCGTGTTGTTCAGCAACGCCGGTGTCGACGGCGCGCCCGGAACCCGCGCCGCCTTACACAGCTTGGATTCGCATGGCACCATGCCGATCGCCACGATGCTCATGTGCTGGGCCGCGGCGTTTGGGTTGGCGGTCGCGCCGAGAATTCGCGGTTTCTTCGGCGTGGTCGGCGCAAACGGGCGGACGTCCTTGCGCTTCGACCCGGTTCGCGTCGGCCGTGACGTCCTGATCGCCTTCGCCGGTGGGGTCGCCGCGGTCGGCGTCATGTACGTGGTCGCGCACCTCATCGCCGACTCTTCGGAGACGAGCATCGGCGTGAAGGTGCTTGTGGTCGGCGCTTTGTTCATCGTGGTCGCGGCCGGTTTGATCGCGTCGCTCCCGCGGTTGATCGCGGGTGATCCGCTGGCCCGCGCGACGGCGAGCGCGTTGGTGTTCAGCTACCTGGTCTTGATGGCGATCGTCGAGGGCCAAGACCTTGCACTGCTGATCCTGCTCTTCGTCGGGCTGGGTGGGCTTGCGTATCTATGGCTGCATCCGGCGGTGCGGGTGCGGTTCGCCCCGCGCTCACGTCCGCCCGCGTCGTTCCCGAACGCGTCCTCGACAGGCGCGCCGTCAGCCAGCGCGTCCTCGTATCACGCTGGCGCGCCGCCACACGGCGTCCCGCTCTACGGCGCGACAGCTGACGATTCCCAGCCCAACCCGAACCCGCCCTCTAGTTAGCAGGTGCTTGCTTTGCGTTGTCTCGTCACCGGCGCCGCCGGATTCATCGGATCGAACCTCGTCGACCGGCTACTTGCCGAGGGACACGACGTGGTCGGTGTCGACGACCTGTCGCACGGCAAGTTGAGCAACCTAGAAGAAGCGCGTCGAGTGGGCGAGAGTGGCGCCCGCTTTTCCTTTGTGAAGGCTGACATCACCGAAAGCGGCTTCCCCGACGTCGTCGCGTCGGCCAATCCGGACGTCGTGTTCCACCTGGCCGCGCAAATGGACGTGCGGGTCAGTGTGCGCGACCCGATGAAAGACGCTCGGTTGAATGTGCTCGGCACGATCAACGTGTTGGAAGCGTCGCGTGCGGCGGGCGTGCGGAAGGTGCTGTTCACGTCGTCCGGTGGGTCGATTTATGGCGAGCCAGAGCACCTACCGGTGAGTGAGCGCGTCGGGGTCGACCCGCACTCCCCGTATGCGGCGTCAAAGGTGTGCGGCGAGATTTACCTTGGCACCTATCGGCATTTGTATGGTTTGCAGTCGACCTCGCTCGCGTTGAGCAACGTGTACGGGCCACGGCAAGACCCGCACGGCGAGGCGGGGGTCGTCGCCATCTTCTGCTCAACCTTGCTTGCAGGCGGCCAGGGCAAGATTTTCGGCGACGGCACGGCGGTGCGCGACTACGTGTTTGTCGATGACGTCGTCGACGCGTTCGTGCGGGCGTCCGGCGACGCGGGCAACGGTCGTCGCTTCAACATTGGCACGGGTGTCGGCACGTCCGTGCGTGAGCTGCACACCGCGATTGCCCGCGCCGCGGGCGCACCGGATGAGCCCGCATTCGCCGACGCGCGGCTGGGGGAGTTGCAAGCCATCACGTTGGACGTGTCGTCGGCCCGGCACGGCATCGGTTGGGAGCCGTTCACCACGCTGGAGCAAGGTGTCGCCCGCACGCTCGACTGGGTGCGGCGCTCCTCACAGCACGAGTGAAGGGTTTGCGCTGTGAATTCAGCGAATTTCGCAGCGCAAACCCTTCACTCGGCGATGCTTTGGCCGGTGCTTACCCGGCGAGTCGGCGGTTCAACGCGTCGAGCACCGCGCGCGCCACGGCGTCGGCCTCGTCGTTGCGCACCAGGGCCGAACCGGTGAGCACGAGCTCGCCCACCCGGGGCACCGCGACCTGGATCACGCAGGCCGCCATCCGCCGAGTGCCCATCGGGCTCACCGTGGCGAACTCGATTTCGGCCGGCAAGCCAAGCAGCTCGCCCACGGCGTCGAGCGTGGCCCTGGCCACGAGCGTGTGCCGGTGGCTCATCGTCGACGGTCCGATTGACCGGCCTTCATAGGAGTCCTCGCCGGTCGACACCACGACCGAAGCGTCAGCCTCCGCGCCGGCGGTCCGGATGCTGATGGAGGCGATGACCGGACGCGCCAGGCTGTCGGTCGGGCCCTCCGCTGACAGCCGCTCGGACGACGCCGCCCGCTCGGCTGGGTCGGGCAGCCGGATGACGGCGGGCACGTTGTCGCCGTCGTCGAACTGGACGACGCTGACGATGCGGTGGTCGATGTCGATGCCATGCGCGGCGAGCGCCAGCGACTGCACGTCGCGGACCACCTGCTTGGCGCCTTTGGTGCGGCTGGCCACGATGTGAATCTCGGTGGGCACGCTGTCGGGGCCGGTGACCACACTGGCCGCGCGGATGCCCGGCACCTGCCGGAGCGCGTCTTCAAGCTCAGGCAGTAGTCGCAGAGTGGTCATCGCCGGAGGTGTCCTTTCCGTTGGACGAAGCGGTCGGGCTCGCCTCGTCAGTTGGTGCGGCATGCCGCGGCACAGCAACTAGTCGAACGCGCAGCTTGGCGTCGTCGCTGTCGCGCACGACGTCCGTCGCCTCTTGCCACGACGCTGCGGCGAGGTCGACCTGCGCACAGGACTTCCGCTGGGCGGCGTCGTCGGCGTGCAAGACACCGGGGAGTAGGTCGGCAAGGTAGCTGCGCGCCGCGCGAACGGACTCGCGCTGCCACCACCGCAGGGTGCGGGCGGTCTCCTCATCGAGTCGACTATCGGCGACGGCCGCGCCGAGCTCGGTGTCGAAGCGCGCCGTCGCGTCGTCATGCCGTGCGGCGAACAAAGCGTCCAGCGCCTGTGCGATCGCGAGCGCACGCGCTGCCGGGTTGTTGCCCGAGCTGGTCATGCCCACCGCGTCACCACCTGACTACCGTCGATCACCGCGTGTGGAGCGTAGTGCAGTGGCGAGTTGCGACGCGAGGCTTTCGGGGCCGCGCGAGCCGGCAATCGAGTAGATGAATCGGATGAATGGGATGAAGATCCACTGATGGGCACGGCAGTCGGGCTAATCCGTAGTCACAAATGACTGGTCTAGCTGGGGTAGCCCGAAAGCCTTGTGGTCAGAGTGTCTTGAGGGGCTTGACTTGCCCCGATCTTGCCCGATTCACTCGCTATCGAGTGCCGCCCGTTACATCGGCTTTATCGCTGTCGCAGGCGTCGCTTGCACCCCGAGAATCCCCCAATTTCCCGGGTTGCGAGACAACTCCATAGAGCGAGACGGGCACGTCGAGCCTTGTTGGCCAGCAGTGTTGGCATCGAAGTCGAGGGTGTCGAAATCCCCGGCATTGATGCCGCCTCGTCGACATTTATGTCGATGGTCAAGCGAAGCGGAATTTGCGTGACAATTAGCGGACGTCGCGACAAATCTGCAAGGTGGCGATACGCATGAACAAGATCGCTAAGGTTGTCGAGAAGATCGTCAACGGCGCTTGCGCCCACTGGAGCTGAACGCAATCTCGTGATGCCCGTCTCGCCTATGGCTTCCCCTGTTGGGCCCTGCTGGGCCCAGGTTAGGCCCGGTTAGGAACCAGCATGCGTTCGTTGCCGACTACCGCACGCGTATACGTGTGCGTCGTCGTCGCGATCGGCCTCGCGCTTTGCGCGGCCGCGGTCGCGCACACGACGGCGAGTTGGCGCGACTTCCTCGTGCTCGCTGTTTTGTTCTGGGTAGCCGACTCCGCTTATGTCGACACCCGACTCAAGTTCTTCAGCGTCTCGACCGGTTTCCCCCTGGCGTTGTCGGCGGTCCTGCTCCTCGACCCGTGGGCCGCGGGCGCCCTGTGCATGGTCGGCGCGATTACCTACGCCAAGGCGAGGCCGTGGTTCAAGCGGCTGTTCAACGGCTCGCAGATGGCCATCAGCGCGTTCCTCTCGGGGCTCTTGTACAGCGCCCTCCCCGGGGCGCCTGGCGCCGGCTTCACCGATGCCCGCTTCCCCGACTGCCTGCCGGCCGTCCTCGTCGCGGGTGTCGCGTTCTTCGTGCTGAACAACTTCTTCGTCGCGTACGTCATCAAGCTTTCGGCCGGCGTTTCGCTGCTCAGCGTGTGGTGGGGCGGCTTCGGCGAACTCGCGTTTTCGACCTTCGGCTACGGGATGATCGGCCTCATCATGGCCGTGCTGTGGACCGGCGGCGTCGGTCCTGTTGCCGCGCTCTTAGTGCTCGCTCCACTGCTCATCGCCCGCTGGGCGTTCCAACAATACGGCGAGCAACACAAGGCGTACGAGGCGACCGTCGCGTCACTCATCCGCGCCGTCGAGACGAAGGACTACTACACGCGCGGCCACAGCGAGCGCGTCGCAAAAGCGTCGGTCATGTTGGCCGAGCAGCTTGGCATGCGCGAAGACCGGCTGGAAATGCTGCATTACGCGGGCATGCTGCACGACGTCGGGAAGCTCGGCGTGCCAACGAAGTTGCTGCAAAAGACCGGGCCGCTCGACGACGCCGAGTTCGACTCCATCAAGTTGCATCCGACGCGCGGCGTCGAGATGGTCAACGGCATCGCGTTCCTCAGCGAGGCGATGCTCGGCATCCGCCATCACCACGAGCGCGTCGACGGCCTCGGCTACCCCGACGGACTTGCCGGCGAGCAAATCCCGGAGTTCGCCCGCATCATCGCGGTGGCCGACGCGTTTGACTCCATGACGTCGACGAGGTCCTACCGCAGCGCGCGCTCGGTCACGGCCGCGATCGACGAACTCAAGCGCTGGGCGGGCACTCAGTTCGACACCCGCATGGTCAACGCGCTGGTCGAGGCGGTCGAGGCCCGAGGCTGGGACGCCAACGTCGAGCCCACTGAAGAAGTCATCGACCCGTCCGTCCTGGTCATTCGCGACCACGACGACCCTGCTGGCGAAATCGCCGCGTTCGGCCCGACGCCCTACCAACGATCGCCGTACTACGACGACGTGCAAGCTCAGGTCTCGTGACGACACACGCGTCGCTGTCGGCCAACACGCTGGTCCGTCGGTTTGTGGTCACCGTCGTCTCCGTCGGCTGCGTTGTGGCGCTGGGCTTCACCTTGGCGCGCGGCGTCGTTCGGCCGGACGTCGTCGCCGCGTTCGTCGGGCTCATCGCCGTCGGCGAGTTGCTGCAGGTGCGGCTGCCGGGGGATCGGCCCGCCGCGCCGATTGCCGCCTCCGCCGCGGTCGGATACGCGTTGCTCTTTGCCGTTGGTGGCCAACCGGTGTCACAGCCCATCGCCCAGGTCGCGTGTGTTGTCGCGCTCGGCGTCGCCGTCGGCTCCGCCGTGCAACTTCTCGCCGGACGACGCCCGCGATCCGCTGTCGTCGCCCGCCGTGTGGTAGCCGCCATCGTCGCCGGTCTGGTCTTTCGGGCGACCGCCCCGCGCAATCTCGCGACATTGCGCGTCTCGCAATACAAGGAAGACCTGCGCTGGGTTGCCTTGCTGATGGTCGCGGTTGTGGCGCTCACCGGCATCGTCGACCTCGCGCTTGCCGCATTTGTGCGATCGAGCGGACGACGGGTGGCGTTCGGGTGGATGCTGCGCGACGAAATCGGCGCCGGCGCGGGGCTTTGGGCGGCGGTAGGTGCCACGGGTGTGCTGATGGCGCTTGCGACGCCGTCCATGAAGCTTTACGCCTTACCGATTTTCTGCGTGCCGCTGCTGCTTACTCAGTTCGCGTTCCGGCGGTTCGCCGCGATCCGCACGACGTATCGCCAAACGATACGATCGCTGTCACGGGTTGCGGAGGTCGGCGGCTATGTCGAGGCCGGCCACGCGCACCGGGTGAGTTCGCTTGCCGTCGCCGTCGGCCGCGAAATGGGCCTGAGCGAAAGCGAGATCACCAATCTCGAGTACGCGGCGCTGTTGCACGACATCGGTCAGCTCTCGCTCACCGACCCCATTCCCGGCGGCTCAACCCTGGTCGTCGCACCGGTCGAACGCCGTCGGGTCGCCGAGCTTGGCGCTGACGTCATCAAGACGACGGGGGTGCTCGACCGGGTCGCCGACATCGTCGCGCGGCAGGCCGACCCTTACCGCCGGCACCGTGAGGCGCCCGATGAGTCATTGCCGATCGAGAGTCGGATCATCAAGGCGGTCAGCGCCTACGACGACCTGGTCGGCGAGAGCCAAGGACCGGAGACGACCGCCGACGCCCTTGAGCGACTGCGGCTCGGTATGGCCTACGAGTACGACCCGGCAGTTGTGGAAACCCTGACCCGAATCGTGGCCGCCTAGCGGGCGGTCACCGCGCCGCTTCGTCGGAACTCGACAAAACGACGCGGCAAAGTTCGTGGCATGCCGCGACTCGGTGGCGCGTCGGCGCCCCGATAGGTTCGCCTACGTGAGCCGCATCGCCACTGGGCATCAGCGCACCCGGCCGCGCTCGGCGGTGCTCGTCGTCCCGGCTTCCCGCGACGGCCGCCCGAGTGCCGCGGTTCGGCGTGTCGTGCACCGAGGCGATGAAAGTCGGTGTCTACCCGTTGATGGTGGGGGATGTGGTGAACGCGGCGCTCGCCGCGCCGTCACCGCGTCGTCCGCTTAAGTTCCTTTGACCGAAAGGCAGAAAGCGTGTTCGAGTCCGTCCTGGTGGCCAACCGCGGCGAGATCGCCCGGCGGGTGATTCGCACGGTGCAGCGCATGGGCGTGAAAGCCATCGCGGTGCACTCAGACGTCGACGCCGAACTGCCGTTCGTCCAAGAGGCCGACGACGCCGTGCTGCTCGGCGCCGCCGCGCCGTCCGAGAGCTATCTCGACATCGCGAAAGTCATCGAGGCGGCGAAACAGTCGGGTGCTCAGGCGGTTCACCCCGGATATGGCTTCTTGTCGGAGAACGCCGAGTTCGCGCGAGCGGTCGGCGCGGCTGGTCTGGTGTGGATTGGTCCGTCGCCTGAGGCGATTGTCGCGATGGGCGACAAGGTCGAGGCGCGCAACCTGGTGGGCGCGCACGGCGTGCCGATCGCGCCAGGCACCCGCGAGCCCGTGACCGACGTCGAGTCCGCCGTGCTCGCAGGCAAGGAAGTCGGCTACCCGCTGATGGTGAAGGCCGCCGGCGGTGGTGGCGGCATCGGCATGAGCATCGCGCAGGACGAGGAGCAGCTGCGGACCGCTTTCGCCACCGCGCAAAACAGTGCGCAACGGTTCTTCGCGAACCCGGCCATCCTGCTCGAGCGCTACGTGGCTTCGGCGCGGCACGTCGAGGTGCAGATCCTCGGGCTCGCCGACGGACGAGTCGTCGCCCTGGGCGAGCGTGACTGCTCCGTCCAGCGCCGCCACCAAAAGGTCGCCGAGGAGACGCCCTGCCCGGTCCTGACGCCGGAGCTGCGGGCCCGGATGTGCGCGGCGGCCACCCGCGCTGGCGAGTCGGTCGGGTACCGCGGCGCCGGCACCGTGGAATTTCTGCTCGACCCGGCCAGCCTCGACGACGGATCAGGGGGCCAGTTCTACTTCCTAGAGATGAACGCCCGGCTGCAGGTCGAGCATCCGATCACCGAGTTGGTGACGGGCGTCGACCTAGTCGAGCAGCAGTTGCTCGCCGCGGCAGGGGAGCCGCCGACCTTCGACCCGTCCGCGGTGGCCCCGCACGGGCACGCGATCGAGCTGCGGGTCTACGCCGAGGATCCGAAGCGGTTCTTCCCGAGCCCCGGGCCGATCAACACCTGGGTCGAGCCGAGCGGGCCCGGAGTTCGGGTCGACGCCGGCTATCGCGAGGGCAACCGGGTCACCCAGTTCTACGACCCGTTGATGGCCAAGCTCTGCGTGCACGGCGCGACGCGGGACGAGGCGCTGGCGACGGCGCGCGAGGCGGTGGCCGCGTTCCAGATCGAAGGGCTGAAGTCCAACCTGCCGTTCTTCACCGAGTTGCTCGACGACCCTGAGTTCGTCGCCGGCCGGTACGACACCGGGCTCGTGGAGCGCATGCGCGCTCGGAGCTAGCGGTGACCCGGCCTGCCGCGTGCCGGCTGGGGCGCCTGCCAGCTCGCGCGTGCTGGCCAGCCCTCGCGCCCGGCCAGCCCTCGCGCCTGGCCAGCCCTCGCGCCTGGCCAGCCCTCGCGGCCGGCGAACTCCATGATCGCGAAGACTTTTTGAGCCCTATGACCCGGATGTTTTCGTGATCATGAAGCAGCTGGTTGGATGCTGATCACGCAGTGAAGGGAGGCCTGGTGGCCGAGGAAGTCCGTGCCGAATTGGTGGCGAATGTCTGGAAGGTCGTCGTGACCGAGGGCCAACAGGTCGAGGACGGCGACACATTGGTGATCTTGGAATCCATGAAGATGGAGATCCCGGTCGTGGCCGAGTCGGCGGGGACGGTGAGCGTCAAGATCGCCGAAGGCGACGTCGTTCAAGAAGGCGACTTGATCGCCGTGATCGAGTAAAGGCGGCGTTCGGGCCGGATTCACGCGGCTGCGCAGTCAAGCCGGGCGGGGTGAGGGCCGAAGAAATTCCTCGTGACCGCTCCTCTCAGCATCGAGCCGTTTCTGCGCGCGTTGGTCGAGTCCGGTGGCTCCGACCTGCACTGCAAGGTCGGGTCCCCGCCCCGCGTGCGCATCGACGGTCGGCTGCGCAAGTTGCAGACCGCCGACCTGAACGCCGCCGACACCGAGCGGATGGTCGCCGAGGTTATGCGGGCCGACCTGATCGACGCCTTCGCCCGCACCAACGAGGCCGACTTCGCGTTCTCGCTGCCAGGCGTGGGACGGTTCCGCGTCAACGCGTTCCGTTCGCGCGGCTCGGCGGGTCTGGTCTTCCGGCGGGTGAGCGTCGGCGCCATCCCGCTCGAGGAGCTCGGTCTACCGCCGATTCTGTCGTCGCTCGCGCTGGAGCCGCGCGGCCTGGTGCTCGTCACCGGGCCGACCGGTGTGGGTAAGTCGACCACCCTCGCCGGCATGATCGACCACATCAACAACAACCGCGAAGTGCACATCGTGACGGTCGAGGACCCGATCGAGGTGCTGCACTTCGACAAGCTGTCGATGATCAATCAGCGCGAGGTGCGGGTCGACACCGAAGACTTCTCGACCGCATTGCGGGCGGCCATGCGGCAAGACCCCGACGTCATCCTGGTCGGTGAGATGCGCGACCAGGAGACGGTGAAGGCGGCGCTGGCCGCCGCCGAGACCGGTCACTTCGTCATGTCGACCCTGCACACCACGGACGCGCAGGAGACGGTGAACCGGGTCATCGACTTCTTCCCGCCGCATGAGCAAAAGCAAGTCCGGCTGTCGTTGGCTGGCGCGCTGCGCGGCATCGTCTGCCAGCGGTTGGTTCCTCGGGCCGACGGCGAAGGCCGCTGCGTGGCGATGGAAGTGTGCATCAACACCGGCCGCATCTCCGAAGCCATCAGCGAGCCGGACAAGACCGCGTTGATGAACGACCTGATCTCAGAAGGCACGTACTACGGGATGCAGACGTTCGACCAGCACTTGGTCGCGCTGATCCGCGACGGAGCGGTGACGCTCGAGGCGGCCATGGCCGCGTCGACCAACCCGCACGACCTCACGGTCGAACTGCGCCGCCTCGGCCTGGTCGCCTAACACTTCCAACACCGCCTCCAACATCGCCAACACCGCCTCCAACATCGCCAACACCGCCTCCACCGCCAACACCGCCAACACCGCCGGCGCACGCCCGGCTGGCTTGGACTCGCCATGGCTTCGCGAGCCAACCGCGTGCCTTAGCGCTGAGCGCTTGGTCGTGACGGACGCGTTTGGCACGCGAAGTGGAACTGGGCGGTCGAGTCAGCGGCCTGCAGTGGAGTCAGCGGCCTGCAGTGGAGTCAGCGGTCTGCAGTGAAGTCAGCGGCCTGCGGCCAGCCGCGCCCGGCGCGCCTGCCGATCGAACGCTGCTTGCAGCTTCGCCGCCACCCACTCCGGGCGGCGGACGATGTCGGCCCAACTGAAGCGCACGACTTCGTAACCGGCAGCCCTGAGCCGGTCCTCTCGCCGCTTCTCTTCGTACAGCACCGCCGGATCGCCAGCGGCGTATTTGACCCGGCCGTCGAACTCGGCGATCGTCATGTGCTGCTCCCATAAGAAGTCGACCCGGCCGACAAAACCGTCTTCGTCATAGATGTTGACTTGAAGACGCGGTTCCGGCAGGCCGCAGCTCGCGAACGCAATTCGAGACATCGACTCACCAGGCGACTCGGAGTCGGCGCGGGCGAACGCCAGGACCCGCGCCAGCTGCCGGGCGCCTGGCCAGCCGGCGCACGAGCGCGCCATCGCCTGGAGTTCGGCGGTTGGCAGCCCGTTCCGCAACGCCGCGTCAGCGATAACGACCGCCTGGTCAAATCGACTGGAGCGGGCGACGTCGGCCACCGTGCGGGCGAGTGTCAAGCAGCCGATTCCATGGACGACGGTCCGCTCCTCCGGCCATACCCGGCCGGTGTGCACCCGTGCGCCACCCTGAACGCGCGAGCGGGCCCGGCCCGGCTGGGTGACGGACACCAACTCCGGCACACCGCCGAGCAGCGGCAACCCCCGCAGAAGCGCTCCTGAAAGGTGACTGGCGAACGTCGGTTGCGTCGTCCGCAGCAGCACCCCACATAGCTGGGCCACGTGCGCCGACCGCGGCGACAGGCTGGCCAGTCGGGCCGAGGTCGACAACACGCCGTGCTGCAGCCTGACCCAGGCGCCCGACCGGACCGCCGCCTCGATTTCACCCTTGGTGTAGCCGGCGGCGAGCGCCTGGGCAGTGGTGAACACGCCACGCTGGCGCTTCGAGATCCCGGATAGCGCGGGCTCCAGTTGCGTTCGTTGCGACGACGTGTTTTCCATAAGACGCATCGTCCGGCCCACGTGCGGCAGCTGGTGCGTTCGCAACCATTGCTGTGGTCGCGTCATTGGACAGCTGTGGACGAGCCGCGACAGCCGCTTCACGCCCGAATCGCGCACTTACCTACTGAGCGCACAGACGTGAGGCAGGCCATTGGCTGGTGGAGCGGCGCCGACGGTCGCTAGCGGCCCTTGGCGTCGGGCGCCGGTCAGCTTGGCGTCGGGCGCCGGTCAGCTTGGCGTCGGGCGCTGGTCAGCTTGGCGTCGGGCGCTGCAGGTGCGCGACGAACTTGTACCGGTCGCCGCGATACACCGACCGGACGTACTCGACGGGCTGGCCATCCTCACCGATGCTGTGCCGCGAAAGCAGGAGCAGTGGCAGGCCGACGTCGGTGCCGAGCAGGTGCGCTTCCCGCGGTGGCGCGGGAACCGTCTCGATGGTCTCCTCCGCCTCGCGCAGCCGCACACCGTACTTCTCGTCGAGTACGGCATACAGCGAATGCGACTTCGCCAGCTGGCGACGCAGGTTGGGGAAACGCTGCGCGGCGAGGTGGGTGGTCTCGATCGCCATCGGCTCGCCGTTTGCCAACCGAAGCCGTTCGATCCGGACGACGCGGGTGCGGGGCTTGATGGCCAGCTTCTCTGCAAGCGTGTCGTCGGCGACGACGTAACCGACGTCCAAGAGTTTGGACGTCGGCTCGAGGCCCTGCGCGCGCATGTCTTCGGTGTAGCTGGTCAACCGCAAGGCCTGCGCGACCTTTGGTTTGGCGACGAACGTGCCTTTGCCCTGGATGCGCTCGAGCCGGCCTTCGACGACGAGCTCTTGCAACGCTTGGCGCACCGTGGTCCGCGATGTCCCGAACTCGACGCTTAGCGTGCGCTCCGGCGGCACCGGGCTGCCCGGCGGCAACGTTTGGGTCATCTCGAGCAGATGTCGCTTCAGCCCGTAGTACTTGGGAACGCGCGGCTCGCCGAACGCCGCTTCGTCAGCGGGTGCGGGCGAAGAGTTTGCCGTCACTTTGTCGCCGTCACTTTCGCTCTTACGCACTCAGTGGTCGGTCCGGGATGAGGGTACGAGACCCGCCGTCGCCGGCACTAGTCGGCTCGCAGCCGGCCACGTGGGGCGGAGGTGGTCTAGACCAGAATACGCCTGGCTGCGGGCAGGGGTGCGAAGCGCCCACGCCGGCTGCGGCCGACACCCGCCCGTGGAAACGCTCTCTCACGCGTGGATGCGCGACAGATCACAGTTGCGACACGACACCGAGTTGGCGAGTAAGAGCCTCTTGACACCCTGAGTGGTCTATGCCAGCCTCGCCATTGGTCTAAACCAATCGGAGCCGAGTCTCGGGCGTGCTCGGCCGACCGTGATCCTGAGGAGGACGCGCGTGAAAGCTCGGATCCTGACCGCGGTGGGGCTGGCCGCGGCACTGGCTGTTGCAGGGTGCAGCAGCAGCAAGTCGAACACGGGAGCGACGTCGGCGCCCACCGGATCGACCGCCCCGACGACGGCAGCATCTGCGTCGACCGGCGGATCGAGCGGCGGCGCAGACAACTCCGCGAGCGGCACGCTGACCGTCTGGCTGATGACCGACGCGCAGCAGGGCTGGCCGAAAGAAGTCCAAGCCGCGAATGACGCATTCAACAAGAAGTTCCCGAACGTGAAGGTCGACGTCGAGTACCAGACGTGGGCGGATCACCTGACCAAGCTCGACTCGGCGCTGGCCGCCACCCCGCCGGACGTCGTCGAGCTCGGCAACACCGAGACCACGAAGTACATGTCGCAGGGCGCGCTGGCCGATCTGACGAACGACAAGTCGAAGTTCGACACGTCCGACAGCTGGCTCAAGGGCCTGTCCGACTCGGTCACCTACCAAGGCAAGATCTACGGCGTCCCGTACTACGCGGGCGCGCGCGGCGTCATCTACCGAACCGACATGTTCCAGGCGGCCGGCATCACCGCGGCGCCGACGACGCTCGACGAGCTCAAGGCGGACGGCGACAAGCTGAAGGCGAAGTACGGCAGCAACCCGAACTTCTCGGCGCTGTACTGGCCGGGCAAGAACTGGTACGGAGCGATGTCGTTCGTGTACGGCTATGGCGGCAACATCGCGACGGGCGACGGCGGCAAGTGGACCGCAAACCTGGAGTCGTCGCAGGCGCAGGCCGGTCTCACTGAGTTGAAGAGCTTGGTCGACGACCTCAGCAAGGCACCGAAGGACGGCGACGAAAGCAAGCAGGACAGCGTCATGGCGCAAGGCAACGTCGCCATGATTTACGGCAACGGCTGGGAAGTGGGCTCGGTGACGGCGTCCAAGGACAAGGGCGGCAACCCCGACCTCGCGGACAAGGTCGCCGCGTTCCCGCTGCCTGGTCAAGACGCAAGCAAGCCGTTGCCGAGCTTCCTCGGCGGCTCCGACCTGGTGATTCCCGCCGCGAGCAAGAACGCGGCGTGGGCCGAGGAGTGGATAAACGACTTCACCGGTAAGGACGGCATGACCGCCCTGGTGAACGACGCGAAGGTCATCCCGAACACCACCTCGCTGCTGAACTTGCTGGGTGACAGCCCGTTCGCGAAGGCGGCGCAGGAGAGCTGGTTCGTCCCGACCGCGCCAAACTGGGCGGACGTCGAGAGCCAGAATGTGCTCCAGACGATGCTGGCGAACATCATGACTGGAAAGCAGTCGATCGCCGACGCGACGAAGTCTGCTGACCAGCAGATCAACAGCATCCTCAACAAGAGCTGACCAAAGCTCGCGGATCCGCAATAGCACAAGGAGCAACCGCATGGCCGCCGCTGGGACGCAGGCTCTACCCTCCACGTCCCGGCGGCGGCCATCGCCGCGTCGTCGTCCATTGCGCACACGGTTGGGCCGCCGCGGAGGGCCGTATCTCCTCATACTTCCGTCGCTGCTCGCGATCGCGGCGGTGCTCGCGTACCCGGTGTATGAGCTGTTCAAGTTGTCGTTTCAGAAGTTCGGACTTGCGCAGATCATTCACGAGTCGAACGACAAGCTGGGCAAGCCGGCGCCGTGGGTCGGGCTCGCGAACTTCAGAGAAGCGTTCAAAGACCCCCAGTTCTGGGCGACGTTGCAGCGCACCGTCATCTTCACTGCCGTCAACGTCGGCGCGACGTTGGTGCTCGGCACCGCGATCGCCGTCCTGATGGGTCGTCTCGCGAAGCCGATCCGGTTGGCGCTCACGGCGGTGCTCATCTTCGCCTGGGCGATGCCGCAGCTGGTTTCGTTGACGATTTGGAATTGGATGTTCGACCAGGAGTTCGGGGTCGTCAACTACATCTTGACGAAGCTGCACTTCGGTCATTTCCTGCATCACAACTGGTATACGTCGCCGTGGCAGGGGTTCATGGTCGCGACGTTCATCGTGGTGTGGGGCGCGATCCCGTTTATCGCCATCACCATGCACGCCGCGCTCACGCAGGTGCCGGAGGAGTTGCTCGAGGCGGCTCGCGTCGACGGAGCGTCTCCGCTGCAAGTGTTCCGGCGGGTGATGCTGCCGATCCTGCGACCGATCCTCATCATCTTGACCAGCCTGTCGGTCATCTGGGACTTCCAGGTCTTCACCCAAGTCTTCGTGCTGCGAGACAACCGACCCGAACCCTGGTACTACCTGATGTCGATCTTCTCCTTCCAGCAGTCGTTCAAGGTGCATGACTTCGGTTACGGATCGGCGCTGTCGGTCGTCACCTTGCTGATTCTGCTGATCGTTTCGGTCTCCTACATCCGGCAGATGATCAAGATCGGCGAGGCCCAATGAGCGCCGTGACCGTCGGCCGCCGTCGCGGTGCGGTGCCGGCCATTCACAGCAAGCGTGCGGGTGGGGTTAAGAGCAAGCACGGCGGCCTCATCGCAAACGTGATCGGCGTGCTCGTCATCATCGTCATGCTCTTCCCGGTGTATTGGGCGGTCGCGACTTCGTTCAAGCGCGGACTCGACATGAACCGCATCACGCCCGAATGGTTTCCGGCGCCCGGAACGCTGCAGCACTATCGCGACGCCTGGAACAAGGACTACTTCCTCAGCAGTTTGAAGAACAGCGCGATCGTGGTGGCGAGCGTGGTCGTCATCGCGATCGTGGTCGCGTTCTTCGGCGCCATCGCCATCGCACGCACCAAGTTCAGAGGTCGGCGCGCCTACATCGTGCTCATCATGGGCATTCAGATGATTCCGCAAGTCGCGCTGATCGTGCCGCTGTTCGTGTTGCTCAGCAAGTTCGGCTTGCAAAACAAGCTGTTCGGCCTCACGGTCACCTACTTGGCGTTCGTCTTGCCGTTTTGCGTCTGGACGTTGCGCGGCTTCGTCGCCAACATTCCGAAGGACCTCGAAGAGGCGGCGATGATCGATGGCTGCAGCCGCGCAGGCGCCTTCATGCGCGTGACCTTCCCGCTGATTGCGCCAGGATTGGTGGCGACGGCAATCTTCGCGTTCATCCAGGCGTGGAACGAGTTCATCTTCGCGTACGTCATCATGCAGCAAAACAGCAAGTGGACAGTGAACATCTGGTTGGCGTCGTTCATCACCCAACAGCAGATCGACTGGGGTGGTCTGATGGCGGGCGCCACGCTGCTGGCGATTCCGATCGTCATCTTGTTCATGTTCGTGCAGCGGTTCGTGGCCACCGGCCTGACGGCTGGGGCGGTTAAGGGCTGACCTCAGCGCGCGCTGTGCTACCTTCGGCTACTAGAGGTCTAGACCTGTCAAAAACTGATAACAGCCGCCCGATGAGTTGCAGGAGTCATTGGTGAGCGTCCGACGGAGTCTCGGCGTCGACGCCGGAGGCACCGGCACCCGCGCGGTGCTGGTCAGCGACGACGCCGTGATGGCTCGGTTCGACGACGGGCCGCTCAACGTGTTGCTGCACGACGACGCGTTCGAGCGGTTGGTGCTGCTCATCAAGCAGTCGGGGGCCACTGCCGCGGGGCTCGGGCTCGCCGGCTTGCGGGGCGCGGCGGAAGGGCACGCGCTTCAAGTAAAGCTCTCTGCCGCGACCGGAGCTGAGATCGCGGTCGCCGACGACACCGAGGTCGCCCTGCTTGGTGCGTTTGACGGCGGACCAGGAATCGTCGTCATCGCTGGCACCGGTTCCAACGCCTTTGGCCGAGACGAGCAGGGCCGGGCCGCCCGAGTCGGTGGGCATGGCTTCTTGCTCGGCGACGAGGGCAGTGCCTACGCCATCGCCAATCGGGCGTTGCGGGCCGCGTTGCACTCCCATGACGGCACCGGACCGAAGAGCTCCGCGCTTGAGAAGGCGGTCACCGGCGACTATGGGCTCGACTTCGACGCGATCGTGCGACTTGTGCACAGCAACCCCGCGGACAGGCAACTCGTCGCGCGCATCGCCCGCGTCGTCATGGAGCTTGACGAGCCGCTAGTGCGAAAAATCCTGGACGACGCAGCGCAAGCGCTGGTCACCATGGCATTGGCCTTGCGGGCAAAGCTGGGCGACCTTCCGGTTTCCATGCATGGCGGCATCTTTGGAAACCCGCAGATTCGCGAGGCCTTTGTCGCTGGCACCGGCGCAGTCGCGCCCGCGAAGTCCCCTGAGTTTGGCGCGCTGCACCTGCTGACCGCGTCCACTCGCGCGCGACAGCGCGATGAGGGGTGGGCCTCGACGTGAGCCTGACTTCGACCTCCTCCGGAGGCGGTCAGCCGGGCCGTCTGATGGCTAGCGAAATCGCTGAGCAGCCAGCGGTTTTAGCCCGCATTCTCGATGACGGCCTGACCGGTGTGCGGGCCACGTCGTCCGAGATTTTGGCGAGACGGCCGCGGTTCGCGTTGCTGGCCGCACGCGGAACGAGCGACCATGCGGCGCTGTACGCGAAGTACCTGTTCGAGATTGTGCTTGGCTGGCCCGCCGGTCTCGCGTCGCCGTCGACGATGACGACATATGGAGCGCGTCCTGACTTGCGTGACGTGCTCTTCATCGCGGTGAGCCAGTCCGGCGGTTCGCCCGATCTCGTGGAATCACTGAAGACAGCTCGGGCGTGCGGCGCTATGACCCTCGCGGTGACTAACGCACCGGATTCGCCGTTGGCTGCCGCCGCCCAACTGCACATCGACGTGTTGGCGGGTCCGGAAAGGGCCGTGGCGGCAACGAAAAGCTATACAGCGCAGCTGTTATCGCTGTACCTGCTCGTCGACGCGCTGCGCGGAGGAGAGGGCGCGGGGCGTGGTGTCGTCGAGGCGGCGGCCAGCGTCGTCGGCAACCTCGAACCGGTCCGTGGTGTCGCGCGGCGGCTTCTCCATGTCGAGCGGCTCGTGATCACCGGCAGGGGATACGCGTACCCGACCGCCCGCGAGGCGGCGCTCAAGCTGATGGAGACGAGTTACCTGTCGGCGCAGGCGTTCTCGGCGGCCGACCTGTTGCATGGCCCGATGGCGATGCTGCAAGAGGGCAGCGCGGTCATCGCGGTCGACCCGGGTGGGCGTAGCGGCCAGGCCATTGAGCCGGTGATCGAGCGGCTTGTCGAGTTGGAAACCGACCTCACCGTCGTCGGCCCGGTTGGCGATGTCGCTGCAACGGCGAAGCACTTGCCTTTGCCAGCAGGCATTCCTGAGGAACTCTCGCCGATTATCGAGATCATTCCTTTGCAGATGCTTGCGCGGGAGTTGTCGGTGGCGCGCGGCCAGGACCCCGACGCGCCGCGAGGTCTGCGCAAAGTCACCAAGACCTGGTAGGTCGACTAGCCGCCGGTCGCGGTCTGAAGCGACTTTAGCCATCAAGGCGCGACGCCGTCGTCGCGCAACGTCGTCCGGTCTTCGGCGCGAAAGACCTCGACGCCGTCGATCCAGGTGCGCCGCGGACGTAGTTCGTCACTCCACCACACGATGTCGGCTCGCGCACCCGCGGCAAGTCGACCGAGGTCCGGTCGCGACAGCACGTCAGCGGGAACGGTCGACGCCGCAGCCAACACCTCGGCCACACCTCGACCGATGCCAGCGAGGTTTCGCACCGCCTGGTCAAGGAAAATCGCCGCGCCCGCGATCGTGCCGTCGAGGTTTCGAGCCAGCGGCTCGTCGGGGGAGACCTGGATCTGCTGGCCGCCAAGCTCATATATTCCAGGCGGCATTCCGGCAGGCGCCACCGCGTCGGTCACGAGCGCGACCCGTCCCGGTGCCGCGTTCAAAACGATCGCGCACGCCTCGGCCGAGACGTGTTGGAAGTCGGCGATCAGCCCGATCGTCATCGCCGACTCGTACAGCGCCTGTCCAGAAACTCCGGGCTCGCGGTGGCTGAAACCCCTTTGAGCATTGAAAATATGGGTCACCATGCGTGCGCCCGCGACGACCGCGTCATGCACTTGCGCACCCGTCGCGTCAGAGTGACCGATCGAGACGATGATTCCCGCCGCGCTTAGTCGACGGATCGCGTCAAGTGCGCCTGGTAACTCCGGCGCCAGTGTCAACATGGTGATCTGCGTGCGCACCACGGGGTCTTCGAGCAACGCGTCTAGGTTCGCCGCACTCGGCGCGACCATGTACGTCGGGTCATGCACACCGCGCCGCTCGGGTGAGATGAACGGGCCTTCGACGTGCACGCCGACCGCGTGCGCGCCACCGGCTGCGTCGAGCCGACTCCGCACCGCTGCGAAGCGACGCAGCCCGGCGACCAGGGCGTCGATGGGATTGGTGATGAACGTCGGTTGGAACGCCGTGACGCCGAAGCCCGGCAGCCCGCGGCAGACGGTTTCCCACTCGTCGTCGCTCGCCTGCACGAAGTCGACGCCGAAGCAGCCGTTGATCTGGACGTCGATGAGCCCTGGCGACAAGATGCCGTCGTCCAACGCGACATGGTCGGACGACGGCGCCGG
>JAICYF010000147.1 GCA_025934355.1 Acidothermaceae bacterium | reverse complement strand
TGAGGTCGCGCCACACACCGGACACCCCGCGCACCTGGGCTTGCCCACCGAGCCGACCCTCGGTGCCTACCTCACGCGCGACACGGGTGACCTCGTCGGCGAACGAGGAGAGCTGGTCGACCATCGTGTTGACCGTCGTGCCGATGCGTAGGAACTCGCCTTTCACCGGCTGGCCGGCGATCTCCAACGCCATCTGCTGCGACAGGTCGCCTTCGGCGACCGCGGCGATGACACGGGCCACTTCCGTGGTCGGGCGTACCAGGTCGTCGATGAGCGAGTTGACGGCGGCCGCGCCCGTGCTCCAATCGCCCTCCGCGCCCAGTTCGTCGAGCCGCTCGGTCATCCGGCCCTCGCGGCCGATCACCCGGCTCGCCCTGACTAACTCACGGGTGCGCCGATCGTTGAGCGCGGCAAGGCTGTTAACCCGCGCGACGACCTGTCCGATGACGCCGTCTCTTGGTCGCAGCCGGACGCTGAAGTCGCCCGAGCACTGCGCGTCGAGCGCAGCGAGCACCTCGGAGAACACCTCGTCGGCCGAGGCAACCGCCAATCCGTCCAGCTGGTCGTCAATGTCGTCGACGGACATGTCCACCCCTTGCCGGTGCGCACAACGTTCGAAGTCTTGGGCCCGACTCTAGGACGCGAACGGTCCAGCAGGAGATCCCGTAGTCCCGGGTACCCCTTTTGCCAGTTCAATATCACTCGACGGGTAGATCGCTCATTCTTCTTTGTGGTCCGCGATGACCTTGGCGGCCAGCTGCTGCGGCATGGGCTCGTACCGCAGCTCGCGCCGGGTGAACGTGCCGGTGCCGTGCGACAGCGAGCGAAGATCGATCGCGTAGCGAATGATCTCGACCTGGGGCGCCTCCGCCCGGACCAACGTTCGGCCAGATCCGACCGGCTCGGTTCCCGTGACCCGCCCGCGTCGTCCAGACAAATCGCTCATCACGGCGCCGACGTAGTCGTCGGCGACGAGCACGCTGACTTCGTCGACCGGCTCAAGCAACACGACCTGGCCGGCCTTCGCCGCTTCCTTCAAAGCGAGCGCGCCGGCCATTTGGAAGGCCATGTCGGACGAGTCGACCGAGTGCGCCTTTCCATCGGTCAGCGTGACCCTGATGTCGACGACCGGGTAACCGGCCGCGACGCCGCGTTCCATTTGGGTGCGCACGCCCTTCTCGACAGAAGGGATGAACTGCCGAGGCACGGCCCCGCCGAACACCTTGTCGACGAACTCGAACCCGCTTCCTTGCGGCAATGGTTCGACCTCGATGTCGCACACGCCGAACTGCCCGTGCCCGCCGGACTGCTTGACGTGCCGGCCGTGCGCGGTGGTTTTCGCCGCGAACGTCTCGCGCATCGGCACCCGCAGCGGCACCGTCTCGACCTCGACGCCGTACTTCGTCTTCAACCGGTCAAGTAGGACGTCCGCGTGGGCCTCGCCCATGCACCACAGCACTAGTTGATGGGTCTCGGCGTTCATCTCCAGCCGCAATGTCGGGTCTTCGGCGGCGAGCCGCGCAAGCCCCTGCGACAACTTGTCTTCGTCGGCCTTCGACTTTGCTCGGACGGCGGCGGGCAGCAGCGGCTCCGGCATCTCCCACGGGCTCATGAGCAGGGGGTTTTCCTTTTCGGACAAGGTGTCCGACGTCTCGGCGCGCGCGAGCTTGGCGATGGCGACGATGTCGCCGGCGATGCAATGCGAGACCGTGCGCTGGGCCTTGCCGAGCGGCGAGCTCAGCGTGCCGACCCGCTCGTCGACGTCGTGGTCTTCGTGGCCGCGCGCGGCCATGCCGTGACCTGAGACGTGGACCGTGGTGTCGGGTCGCAGCGTGCCGGAGAAGACGCGCACGAGCGAAACGCGCCCGACGTAGGGGTCGGTGGTGGTCTTCACGACCTCGGCGGCGAGTGGGCCGGCCGGGTCGCACGTCAAGGGCGGCAGCGGCGAGCCGTCAAGCTTCGTCACCGCCGGCAGCGGGTGCTCAAGCGGCGATGGGAACGCCCGAGCCAGCAGTTCAAGCAGCTCCGCGGCGCCGAGCATGGAGGTCGCCGCTGCGCCGAGAACCGGATAAAAAGACCCGCGAGCGACGGCCTTTTCCAGGTCGTCGATGACGACCTTTTGGTCGATCTCCTCGCCGGCCAGGTAGCGGTCCATCAACGTCTCATCTTCGCTTTCGGCGATGATGCCCTCGAGCAGCGCGTTGCGCGCGTCGCTCGCCGCGGCAATCTCGGACGACGAGGCGTCGCGGCTGGTGCGGCGTCCGTCGGAGTATTCGCCGACCTGCTGGGTGACGAGGCCCAAGAGTCCGTGGGGCGCCGCCTCCGGGTTGGCGCGCACCGGAAGGTAGAGCGGCAGAACCCCTTGGCCGAAGACAGCCTGGCATTGCGCGACGACGGCGTCGAAGTCGGCGCGGGGGGAGTCGAGCTTGGTGATGACGACAGCTCGTGGCATCCCGACGTGCGCGCACTCTTCCCACAGCATCCGGGTCGAGCCGTCGATGCCGTCGGCCGCTGACATCACGAAAAGCGCCGCGTCGGCGGCGCGCAGGCCGGCTCGGAGGTCGCCCACGAAGTCGGCGTAGCCGGGAGCGTCGAGCAAGTTGATTTTCACGCCGTCGTACTCGATCGGCGCGAGCGAGAGTGACACCGAGCGCTGCTGGCGGATCTCGGCGTCCTCGAAGTCACTAACGGTCGTGCCGTCTTCGACTCGCCCAGCGCGGGTGATCGCTCCGGTGGCGACGAGGAGTGCCTCGACCAGCGTGGTTTTTCCCGATCCGGAATGGCCGACCAGCACGACGTTGCGAATACCAGCAGGCTGGTCGGCCATTGGTGCTCTGCCGGCGGCGCCCGATGCGGTCGAGGTGGCGGCGGACTTGTCTGCCATGGGTTGACCCTCCTTCGCGCGCTGGGCGCGGCTCGTGTGCCAAACCTTCCTCCGACTCTCCACCTGCGGACGTGGCCCGGACAAGGGGTCGAAGGTCGTTCAACATTCGGGCCGCTCGGTAGCATGAACGCCACGGCCACCGGGCCGGGTTGGACGGTCGGGCAGACGGGACGGACATGCTCAAGCGCGTGCGGCAGCCGCTGCAGCGTGTGCTCGGTCCGTTGGGCGCCGCGCTCGCCCGTCGCGGCGTGAATCCCAACGTCGTCACCTTCATCGGCACCGTGCTGGCGACGTCCGCGGCGCTGGTGCTCTACCCGCGCGGCGACCTGTTCTGGGGCTCGTTCGCGATCACCATCTTTGTGTTGTTCGACATGGTCGACGGCGCGCTTGCCCGCGCCCGCGGTGTGACGGGCGGGTGGGGCGCGTTTCTCGACTCGAACCTCGACCGGGTCTCGGACGGCGCGGTGCTCGGCGGCCTGATCTGGTGGTTCGCCGGACGTGGCAACCAGCCGGTGCTCGCAGGGCTGTGTGTCTTCTGCCTGGTCTCGGGCAACCTTGTCTCTTACGCGCGCGCCCGCGCGGAAGGGCTCGGCTTGCGCGGCGACGTCGGGATCGCCGAGCGCACCGAGCGGCTGATCGTGATTCTCACCGCCACCGGTGTGTCAGGGCTTGGCGTGCCGTTCATCCAGGCGATCGGGCTTTGGCTGCTCGCGGCCGCGACCGCGGTAACGGTCGGCCAGCGATTCTTCCTCGTCTACCGGCAGGCGCACGCCCCGGTCGCTGAGACTGCGCCGGCACCGACGAACCCGGTCTCTACGCCGTGAGTGCCGCCAAAAACACCCTGAGGTCCGTCAAAAACAGAATGCAGGCGGCCGGGTACGCGCTGCTCGCGACGCTCGCCACCACCTTGCCCGAGACGATGCTGCGGCCGTTGTTTCGGGTTGGCGCCGACATCGCCTGGCGACGGCGCGGTCGTGGTGTGCGCCAACTCGAGCGCAACCTGCGACGCGTCGTCGGCACTGACCTCGCCGACGACGACTTCGCCGCTCTGACGCGCGACGCGATGCGCTCTTACGGCAGGTACTGGCTGGAGTTCTTCCGGTTGCCGGTGTTGCGCCGGGAGCGCATCGTGGGGCGGATGGACGTCGAGGGCAAGGAGCGGCTCGACGCCGCGATGGCGGCCGGGCGCGGCGCGATTCTGGCGCTGCCGCACATCGGCAACTGGGACCACGCGGGTGCATGGGTTGCGCTGCAGGGGTATCCGTTCGCGACGGTCGCCGAGCGGTTGAAGCCGGAGTCGTTGTTCGACCGCTTCGTCGCGGTGCGCGAGCGTCTCGGCATGGAGGTGATCGCCCTCACCGGCGGCCGCAACGCGTTCGCGGTGCTGCTCGAGCGGCTGCGAGCGGGCAAGCTGGTGTGCCTGGTCACCGAGCGCGACCTCGCGTCGTCCGGTGTCGAGGTGGAGTTCTTCGGCGAGCAGACCACGATGCCGCCGGGCCCGGCGGCCCTCGCGGTCGCGACCGGCGCGGCGCTGCTCCCGGTCGGACTGTGGTTCACCGACGACGGCGGGCCAGGCGGCGGTTGGGGCGCGACGATCCATCCGGAGATCACACCTCCGGCTGGTCTCGACCGGCGCAAGCAGATCGCGTCGATGACGCAGGAGTTGGCCGACGTCTTCGCGGCCGACATCGCGGCGCACCCGCGGGATTGGCACATGCTGCAGCCGCTGTGGCCATCCGACCTGCGAGCGCCGATGCCGCCGTCGGCGCCGGTCGTTGTCAAGGGTCGGCGGGCGCCGTGAAGGTCGGCCTTGTCTGCCCTTACACCTGGGACGTGCCCGGCGGCGTGCAGGCGCACGTGCATGACCTGGCGACCGCGTTAATCGCCCTTGGTCACGACGTCTCGGTGATCACACCCGCGGACGACGACGCGCCGTTGCCGCCGTATGTCGTTTCGGCCGGGCGCGCGGTTCCTGTGCCGTACAACGGGTCGGTCGCGCGGTTGGCGTTCGGCGTGCTGTCGCTGGGTCGGGTGCGGCGATGGTTGCGCGAGGGTTCGTTCGACGTCGTCCATGTGCATGAGCCGGCTGCGCCGAGCTTGAGCCTCCTGGCGACGTGGGCGGCCGACGTGCCGATCATCGCGACGTTCCACACGTCCGTCTCGCGGTCGCGCGCGATGGCTGCCGCATATTCGATTTTGCAGACAGCGCTGGAAAAAATCAGCGGTCGAATCGCTGTTTCGGAGGCCGCGCGGCGCACCTTGGTCGAGCATCTAGGCGGCGACGCGGTGTTGATTCCGAACGGCGTGCAAGTGTCTAACTTCGCCACTGCGCGGCCGCTGCCCGATTGGCCAGGCGACGGCGGCGCGATCGGATTCCTTGGGCGGATCGATGAGCCGCGCAAGGGTTTTCCCTTGCTCCTAGAGGCTTTTCAGCTGATGGCCGAGCAACGGCCCGGGCTTAGATTGCTGGTCGCCGGCCCTGGCGACGCCGACGACGTGCACAAGTTGCTGCCAGCGGAGTTGCGGTCGCGAGTGCGTGTGCTCGGTCTGGTGAGCGACGCCGAAAAAGCCCGGATGCTTCGCTCGGTCGACTTGTTCGTCGCTCCCAACACGGGTGGCGAGAGCTTCGGCATCGTCTTGCTCGAGGCGATGGCCGCGCAGACTCCCGTGCTGGCGAGCGATTTGGACGCGTTCCGGGTCGTCCTCGACGACGGCGAGGCCGGCGCGCTGTTCGCCACCGGCGACGCCGTCGCACTGGCCGAGGCCGCAGGTGCGCTACTCGATGACCGCGATCGGCGCGCGCGATTGGCCGCGAGCGGCGCCCGGCGCGCGCTTGACTACGACTGGTCGACGGTGGCTCGCGACATCATCCGGGTGTACGAGACAGTCGCGCACAGCTCCGTGCGTGCGGCGACGCTGCCATACCAGGGACGGTAGGAATCTCTGATGCCGTGGTGGTTTTGGCTTCTCGTGGCGTTCGTCGTGGTCGCGAGCTACGTGGGCGCGACCAGCAACCGGCTGGACCGGCTCCACGCGCGACTCGACGCGGCGCAGGCCGCGCTCGACGCGCAGTTGGTGCGCCGGTCGGCGGTGACTCTGGAGATCGCCGCGTCCGGACTTCTCGATCCCGCGACCAGCGTGTTGCTCGCGAGCGCGGCGCATGAGGCGCGCGCGTCGTCCGGCGACGGTCGCGAGATGGGGGAGAGCGAGCTGACCGGCGCGCTGCGCGCGGCATTCACCGACCCCGACGTCGCGGCGACGCTCGCGGCGGACCCGTCCGGGATTGAGCTGCTGCACGAACTCGACGCCGCAGTGACGAAGGTGCCGCTGGCCCGGCGCTTCTACAACGACGCGGTGCGGGCGACGCTCGCGGTCCGCAGGCATCGCGTCGTCCGGTGGTTGCGACTTGCCGGGCGGGTGCCGCCGCCGCGGTTCTTCGAAATGGATGATGAGCCGGCCGCGGGCGTCAGCGTAAAATGAAAATTCCAGGTGAACTTCTTTGAGAGGCCTGTCGTGACCACCGAAAACGTCGAGTCAGCCCACGAGCACACCGGCCAGACCGGCACTGTGCGCGTGAAGCGCGGCATGGCCGAGATGCTCAAGGGCGGCGTCATCATGGACGTCGTCACCGCCGACCAGGCGAAGATCGCTGAGGACGCGGGTGCCGTCGCGGTGATGGCGCTCGAGCGGGTGCCGGCTGACATCCGCGCCCAGGGCGGCGTCGCCCGCATGAGCGACCCTGACCTGATCGACGGCATCATCGGCGCGGTCTCGATCCCGGTGATGGCGAAGGCGCGTATCGGGCACTTCGCCGAGGCGCAGGTGCTGCAGTCGCTCGGCGTCGACTACATCGACGAGTCGGAGGTTTTGACGCCCGCCGACTACGCGCACCACATCGACAAGTGGGCGTTCACGGTGCCGTTCGTCTGCGGCGCGACGAACCTTGGCGAGGCGTTGCGGCGGATCACCGAGGGCGCGGCGATGATCCGGTCGAAGGGTGAGGCCGGCACCGGCGACGTCTCCAACGCCGTCACCCACATGCGGCAGATCCGCGACGAGATCCGCCGGCTGACGTCGCTGCCCGAAGACGAGCTGTACGTCGCCGCCAAGGAACTTCAGGCGCCGTTCGAGCTGGTGCGCGAGGTGGCGGCGGCCGGCAAATTGCCGGTGGTGCTGTTCACGGCCGGCGGCATCGCCACGCCAGCCGACGCGGCGATGATGATGCAGCTCGGTGCCGAGGGTGTGTTCGTCGGCTCGGGCATCTTCAAGTCCGGCGATCCGGCGAAGCGGGCCGAGGCGATCGTGAAGGCCACCACGTTCTACGACGACCCCGACGTCGTCGCCAAGGTGTCGCGGGGGCTCGGCGAGGCGATGGTCGGCATCAATGTCGACGACGTTCCCGAGCCGCATCGTCTGGCCCAACGCGGCTGGTGATTGCGCCGGCTGACTAATGAACCTCTGTGTGAGTCACTCCAACCTATGAGTACGGGAGCCGTCAAATGATCGAATACCCCACGCTGGACCCCG
>JAICYF010000181.1 GCA_025934355.1 Acidothermaceae bacterium | reverse complement strand
TGTCGCCGTGGTCGATGCGCGCGCTCGCCCTCGACGTGCCGGCGTCGTCCGAGGTGGACGACGCATCGGCACTTGACCAAGCGACCGAGTTCATCGTCGCGCCCTCGGTGCTCGGCAACACATGCGCCGCGCCCGGGCCGTTGCGTCATGTCGTTGTACCGCGGCGTGTCGCTGGTGGCAGCCCGGAACTGACGGCGCTACACCGAGCCGAGGTGGCGGCGCTGATGCTCAAGCTGTCGTTCAACCACTTCCGCCGGCCTTCCGACGCGTTCGACCTCATGATTGAGACGGTGCGCAACGCAGACGTTTGGCAGCTGCGCTACGCCGATCCGCTGCTGGCCGCGGCGCTACTCGTCGACAGGTTCGCGTGAGCGCTCACCGACAGGTTCGCGTGAGCGCTCATCGACAGGTTCGCGTGAGCGCTCATCGGCGAAATCGCTGATCCGCAACCGAGTTTGATGATCGGGAAACACAGCGCCGTCAGTGGTCCGCCCTCGAAAATAGTGCCGTTGCCAGTCTTTGCCGCGCGGGAGGCCACCCTCGTCGAGATCGGCCAAAAACTCTTGGCGCGACGCCTGCCACACCTTGTACGACGACTCAAGCGCCGGATCGCTTGACAGCTCTCTGATCCGTGGCGAAACACGCTCAAGGTCGCCGCGGCGCTGCGGCACCACCATCGCGACCGGCTCCCCCCGGGCGAAGGTCACTGTGAGGCCAGGCCGAGTCAGGTGCCAGTTCATGGTGAACGTCGCCGTCGCCCAGTCGGTCTCAACGACGCCTTCAAGCGGATAGATGCCGTCCTTCGGGCAGTTCGAGGGGCCGCGGACGAGCAGATTCCATCCGGGCGACGTTCGGAACAGATACGGAACGAGGTAGGTGATGATGCCCGATCCAAAGTGCGACACAAAAGGCCGCGACTCTGGCTCGCCTTCGTACTCGATCGTCACCGAGTCAAGCAGCCGGCCGCCGTCCCACGTGAGCCGCACGGTCTCCGTGTTGATGACCAGCCAGCCCGACTGGTTGGCAATCAAGAGCGGAAGACAGCGGTTGGCGAACCGCTCCGGGGTCTGCTCCATCCACACGCGCTGGATCGGAGCGGCCCACAAGTTGTCCTCGGCCGTTGAGGCGGCGAGGCGAAAAGCCGTCAGCTCGACCTCGGGCTCGACCTCGCCATTGTGCTCCGCCGTCACCGGCCACCTCCCTCGCTCACAGCGGTTGCGCCTCGACAAAACGCAAATACTCCGCAAGCGAGCCTGTCGCGAAAAGCGACGACTGCGGATCCTCGGGCCCCCGTTCCCACGCGTGGCTCTCGGCGCGCAGGGGGCTGCCCTTTGCGAGCGCGGCTACTGATCGGCGGGCGAACTCGACCCATATGGGACCTCCCCCAGATTGTGCGGCGCGCGCGACAACCCGGTTCAGGGAGCCGCCACGATGCGCGCGGGCGGGTGATGCGATTCGATCGACGTAGCGCGTCATCAGGCGCCAAGTCCGGCTGGTGATGAGGCGTTGACGGATCTCGTCAGGAACCGCAACCTCGAGGGCGACAGCTGTGCGCCCAAGGGCGGTTCCCACGGCTACCGACGCATTCCACTCCTGCGAGCGACGCACAACGTCGTCCCAACACGGTGCGCATGTGGTGATGACTTGAGCGATGTCTTTCAGCCAGCACAACCGGTTCGCTCCGGCCAAGGTCGCGTGCAAACACAGGTGAACGAGCCCGTCCGCCGATTCGAGCGTACGCGTTTCGACTCCTTGCAAACGAACGGCTGACGCCCGGTCCAGCACCAAGGAGGTTGAGATGGCGAACCTAGTCCGTGCGGGCTCGTTGTTGATGAGGTTCCAGTGCAGGTCGATGACAGTTCCCAACGGAGTGAGCAGGTGCAATTGACCAGCCGACTGTTCGACCAGCAGGTGCCAGTTCCGATCCAAGAGCTGGCAACCCTCCGCTTTCAAGGCGTCGAGAGCAACGCCAAAGCTGCTTGGCGCCACAAGCACGTCGAGATCGTTGTAGGCCCGCAGGTCGGGTCTCGGATATGCAAGCTCTGCAAGCACTGCGCCCTTGAAAACGGCGAAGGAGACGTCGGCGCCCTCGAGCGCCTTACTAATCAGACGCAGGTCATCGATCATTCGCAAATGACGCGCGACCCCGTAGTCATAACGGTCGGCTAGCTCGCGAGCTGCGGCGACCGTCGCGAGTTCGCTGTTCTTTACCGCGAGCCACGCCCACGGGTCGACCCGGTGCCAGGCCGCGCTGTCCCGCCAGTGCGACAAGTCGGGGTCAAGTGCGGCCAGCTGCTCGAGCTCGACGGCAACGGACGTCGGGTCAGGCGAGCGCAGGCACCGACACAACAGCCGATCGACCGCCGCGCCTGACCTTCGCAGAAGGACCACTCGGTGAAGCCTAGCCGCGAGCGACCTGCAACTACGGCTCCGTGCGCTCGACGAGCTCCGACTCGCTGGACGGAGCTGATGGCTGGGGCCGTAGGTACGATCTGACGTCGCGCTGGCTACGCAGGTCGACGAGCGGATTTCCCCAAGGATCGATCAGTGGACCGTCTGGCGTCTCAGAACGGCGATCGACCTCCGGCCAGCTAGGCGTCGCCTCAGTCCGGTTCTCGACGCCGGCCAGCGCGTCAAACGCCCTGACGTAGGCCCGCTTCTGTGGTGCCCAATCAAGAACGGCGGCGGCACGCCGACGAGCCACGGCTGACATTTGCGTCCGTCGCTCCGGATCATCGAGCAACTCGACGATCGCCTTGGCGAATCCGTCGATGTCGCCTGGCTCGACGTACACCGCCGCGGCTTCCGCTGACACCCGCGTCTCCTTGAGGTCGAAAGCGACAACCGGCAGGGCGTAAGCCATGTACTCCATCGTCTTGTTCATGGTGGAGACGTCATTGAGCGGATTGAGTGGGTCCGGCGACACACCTAGGGAGGACGAAGACAGATATTCACTGATCATCTTTGCGTCCGCGCGTCCGGTGAACGTCACGCAGTCATGCAGCAGCAACTCATGCGCGAGCTGTCGCAAGTCATCGAAGCAATCCCCAAAGCCCAAGAGCGCAAGTCGGACGTCGCGCCGACCCATGCCATGCACAAGCACGGCCATAGCGCGTAGGGCCACGTCCACGCCGTCTTGCGGCCCCATGATGCCGAGGTAGCAGATCAGATGTTCCTTCCCACCTCGTAGTTCATCGAGTGGGTGCACAGGTCGCATGCGGGCAGTGTCCGGCCCGCTACGCACCACAGTCACGTCGTCCGGGCCCTTTGAACCGCGCGTGAGCGCGACCTGACGGTACGACTCGTTTGTCGAGATGACGTGGTCGGCGAGGCGATAGGTCATTCGCTCAAGCCATAGGAGTAGGCGATATTGAATTTTCTGGACAAACCCGTGGGGCTGTCCGAACCGAGATAGAAACACCTCGGGGTTCAAGTCGTGCTGGTCATAAACAAACCGGACGCCGAACGGCCGGTACAGCGCGCCAAGCACCCAGTAGGTGTCGGGTGGGTTGCACGCCTGGATCACGTCGAAGCCGTGTCGCCTGCGCACTTTCACGGAGAGCAGCAACACCCGCAGAAGGCAATAGGCGAATTCGACCGCGAATCCAAGGGCACCGCGAGCTTCTGGAGCTGGCTTGTACTTGTACAGGTGCACACCGTCGAGTTCGTGATAACTCGGATCTCCCGGGCCTTTTGGACAAATCACCGAAACCTCGTAGCCCGCGGATCGCAGAGCCTGGCATTCAAGCCAGACTCGCCGGTCCAGCGGAACCGGAAGGTTCTGCACGATGATGAGCACGCGCGAAGAACGTGCCTTGCTCATTGCCCCACCCCTTTTCCGCGACGGCACGCGCCGCGGCTGTCACCCCGCCCCCTTGCCGACAAAGCATCTCAAAATTGCTGAGCAATGGCAGGCCGATTCGTTGAATTCACAAGCGCGTGGACGACGGGCATGCCGCTTTCGGTGCACTCGCGTTCTTCCGGCGTGATGGACGGGGTTACGGCCGAAACCAGGCTGTGCGCGCAGCGCCGCCGCCTGCAACCAACTCGGAAAGCGCGACGGGCCGCAGGCGCCGCGCGTCAAGTCCGTCAAGTAACGCCGCGAAAGCGGCAGTGCGGTTGAATGACGGCATTTCGGAGCCGTCAGGGACTTCGAGTCCGTCGTGCATTAACAGGACGGTTCCCGCCCGAGACGCATTCAGCGCGCGTCCCGCAACCTCCGCAGGGGATCCGTCTACCCAATCCTCTGCGGTCGCGCTCCACACCGCGACGTCGAGTCCTAACGAACGAACCGCCGTGTAGGTCGACAGCGATTGGGCGCCGAATGGCGGCCGAAACCAGCGCACGCGACGCTGCACGACATCCTCCACGACAGCACGAGCGTCATTGGTGCGCCGCCGAACTTCGCTCGCACGAAGGGTCGTGAGTCGCGTGTGATCCCAGCCATGAAGTGCGATCTCGTGACCGGCGGAAGCAAGCTCGCGCACGATCTGAGGATGACGCCGAACCCGATACGCCAATAGGAAGAACGTTGCGCGGATCCCTTTGTCGTCAAGCAGTTCTAGCAGTTCCGGCGTCCACCGCCCGTCAGGACCGTCGTCTATCGTCAGCGCCACCCGGGCAAGGTCATCGCAGCCGCCGGTCACGGAGCTGATCGGCCGCAGCGCGACGTCCGCGGCCGCTCGGACGCGGCGTCGCCACGGCGCCGGCAACGAATTCCGAATTGACCACACGGCTCTCACCGAGCGGCCGCTCATCGAGTACCCTCCGCAATCCGCGGGCGCAATCCCGCCTCGTCAATCAGGCGACGCGTGACGACCGGCCACACGAATCGCTCATCAACGCGCCGCTGCGCGGCCTCGGCCAGGCCGGCAGCGTGGTCTGGGTTCTCTAACACTTCCGCGATGAGATCCGCCACCTGGGAGGCGTCGCGGTCCTGCGCAAGGTAGCCGGTCACACCATGCTCGACGACCTCCGGGCGACTTCCCTCCGCCGTCGAGACGATCGGCACGCCAAAATACCCAGCCTCGAGCAGAACGTTCGGGAAGGCGTCGAACGCAGGAAGAATCGAGAAACACGACGCGCCCGCGTACAGCTGGAAGAGTCGGGCCTCCTCGGCGGCGTCACTTCGACTGAGCCGCCCGATGACCTCGACACCCTCGAGGTCAATCGCCGGGCTGCAACCGACAATGATCAACCTTGCCGTCGGTATCCGCCTGCGCACCAGGCGAAAGGCATCGAGCAGCAACGGCCCGCCCTTTTGCTCCCAATCCATTCCGACGAACAGCACGTAAGGGCGGTCACGGTCAGGGCTTCGTGGAACACGCCGATCGACATTCGCGCCGGCACCGAGGACGACGACGCGCTCGCGCGAAAGTCCGTAATCATCGCGCACGCTGGCCGCTGCCCATTCGGAAAGGACGAACACCTTCTCGCACGACTGGAAGATCTCGCGCTGCCATTCGATTGCCTCAGTCACGACGCGTTCACCGGCCGAACTGATGCTGAACTCGTTTGCCCGCACCGCCTGGACAATGGTGGCGTCCGTCACGCAGAAGGACCGCACGCTGGGCCGACGGCACACGATCTGCGTACCGATCTGCAACACCACATCCCGATCGGTCAGCGTTGCGAGTCGCTCATCGAACCTTTGACTGAGCAGTTCGAAGGTCGACCGAGACCAGAACCACCTGGGGTTGACTTTCGGCGCGTACCGGCCCGAGAACCGCCCGGTCATGAGGCCCCGCAGGTTCAACGCCCCCGCGAGGAAGTCGGTCCACCG
>JAICYF010000096.1 GCA_025934355.1 Acidothermaceae bacterium | reverse complement strand
GGTCTCACGCCGCGGCAGCACAAGGTGCTCGACGTCATCCGCGACTCCGTCGAGCGGCGCGGCTACCCGCCGAGCATGCGCGAGATCGGCGAGGCGGTCGGCCTCACCTCCACCTCAAGCGTCGCCCACCAGCTCGCAACCCTGGAGAAGAAGGGCTTCCTGCGCCGCGACCCCAACCGCCCCCGCGCCGTCGAGGTGCGCTCGCCAAAGACCGGGGCGGACGACGCAAACGCGTCCGACTCGCCGTTCGACGAGACCGACAGCGGCAATTCCCGGCCGGCCGCGACGTACGTCCCGCTGGTCGGCCGGATCGCCGCCGGTGGCCCGATCCTCGCCGAGCAAGCCGTCGAAGACGTCTTCCCGCTCCCCCGCCAGGTCGTCGGCGGCGGCACGCTTTTTTTGCTTCAGGTCAAGGGCGATTCGATGGTCGACGCCGCGATCTGCGACGGCGACTGGGTCGTCGTCCGGCAGCAACCGGTGGCCGACAACGGCGACATCGTGGCCGCGATGATCGACGGCGAAGCCACCGTGAAGACGTTCAAGCGGCGCGACGGCCATGTCTGGCTGATGCCGCACAACCCCAACTACGCGCCGATCCCCGGCGACGAGGCCACCGTGCTCGGCCGGGTCACCGCGGTATTGCGCCGGGTGTGACGCCCGGGGCCGCGAGCAGCTGGCTCACTGTCGTGAACCGGTAACCGTCGTCGAGCAAACCGCCGACAAGCCGGTCGAGCTGGGTCATCAGCCGATCATTCGGCTCCGGCCCGCCGTCATGCGCGAGCACGATGCTGCCGGCCGAGGCTTGCCGCAACGTGGTGTCGACGTCGCCGCTCGGATTGCTCCCGGTCACATGGTCTGACCACAGCGCGACGTCGTACCCGAGCCGTGCGCACGCGGCGATGCCCGGACTGTCGATCCGCCCGTACGGCGGACGGAACAACGACGGCGCCCGACCGGTAACCCGCTCAACCAGCGCGTGCGTCCGCTCCAAGCTGTCGTAGATGAACGCCTCGTCGCGATGCGTCACATCGGTGTGCGACCAGGTGTGGTTGGCGAACGCGTGGCCCGAGTCGGCCGCCCGCGCCGTCGGAGTCGGGTCGGCCGCGAGCCGCTTGCCCACGAGGAAAAACGTCGCCACAACGCCACGACGTTGCAGCAACGACAGCACTTTCGGCGTCCACTGTGCGGTCGGACCGTCGTCGATCGTCAGCGCGATGAGTTTCTCGGACGGCGCCGCGCGAAACGCGACATCGACCCGATACGCAGCGGTTTTCCCACCCGGCGTCGAGGTGCGCGCGGTCGGACTTTCGGTCGCCACCGCGGGTTCGCTGACGAAACCAATGCCTGCGCCCGCGACGCTCCCCGCCCCAAGCAATCCCAGGCTCGCAAGGAAACGCCGCCGGTTCACAGCCGCGATTATCGACGGCCGCGATGAAGCCCGTATGGAGAATGAGTCAGGTTCCGGTCTCGGTTTGGCATCAGCGCAATGTCTTCGTGAGTTGTGCCTCTCCGCGGGTCAGCCGACGTCCAACATTGGCTGCTCAACCTCCGGCGGCTTGGGTTTTCCGCCCGCGGCGACGTCGAGCGCGCGCAGCGACTTGCGCACCACGGCGGGGTCGGTGGTGTACCAAAAGCCCGGCATCGACGCGCGCAGATACGAGCCATAGCGGGCGGTCTCGAGCCGCGAGTCGAGCACCGCGACCACCCCTCGATCGGAGCGCGACCGCAGCAACCGCCCGGCCCCTTGCGCGAGCAGCAACGCCGCGTGTGACGCGGCGACCGCCATGAAGCCGTTGCCGCCTGCCTCGGCCACCGCGCGCTGCCGCGCCGACATCAGCGGATCGTCCGGCCGCGGGAACGGGATGCGGTCGACAATCACCAGCTGGCACGACGCACCGGGAACATCAACGCCCTGCCAAAGCGACAACGTGCCGAACAAGCACGACGACGGCGCCGCTGCGAACTTGCGCACCAGCTCACCGGTCGAATCGTCGCCCTGACAAAGGATTTCGACGTCCATCTTCGGTCGCAGCACCTGAGCCGCAGTGTTCGCCGCGCGCATTGACGAGAACAGCCCGAGCGTGCGTCCGCCCGCAGCCTCGATCAAACCGGCGATCTCCTCGAGCGTCTGATCAGTGATGCCGTCACGACCGGGTGGTGGCAGATGCCTTGCCACGTAAAGGATTCCTTGCTTCGCGTGCTCGAACGGCGAGCCGACGTCAACGCCATCCCACTCACTGCCGCCAAGCCCGAGGTTTGCGGCCACCGGCTCGAAACGGCCACCCAATGTCAACGTCGCCGACGTCAACACCGTGGTGCGCTCGCTGAACAACGCGGCGCGCAGCAGCCCGGCGACCTTCAACGGCGCCGCCCGCAATACCACACCGCGCCGGTCTTCGTGTGCCGCCCATAGCACGTCGTCGTCCGACGCCGCCAGCATGCGGGTCGCGGTGTCGAAGACCGCCTCCACACCCGCGTAGGCCTGCTTGCGTCGACCATCGGCGTCGGGTTCGCCCGCATTTTTTGAGTCGGACGACGACAAAGCTCCAAGCACCGCACGCGCTGCGTCGCGCACTAACTCCAGCGACTCGACGAGCGCGGGCGGGAGGGGCAGCAACTGGCCACTCGGCAACTGAGTCGCGACGTCGCTCAACGCGGCGGCCGCCTCGTCGAGCCGGGCGGACTCGTCAGCGGCCATCCGGCGACATCTCGCCGCCGCTCGCTCGACGATCGCCCCGGTCAGCTCTTCGGTGGCCGCGCCGGTGACCCGGTCGATCAGCTCATGCGCCTCATCGATCACGACGATCTCGTGCTCCGGCAACACATTTCCCTCACCGATCGCGTCGATCGCCAGCAACGCGTGGTTGGTGACGATCACGTCGGAGCGCATCGCGCGGGCCCGCGCGCGTTCGGCGAAACAGTCGGCGCCGAACCGGCAATTGGTCGCCCCGACGCACTCTCGCGCCGAGACCGCCACCTGGCCCCACGCGCGTTCGCTGACGCCCGGCACCAACTCGTCGCGGTCGCCAGTCTCGGTGTGGTTGGCCCAATCGCCAAGGCGGACCATCTCCAGACCGAGGCTCGACGTCGGCGACGGCGATTTCCCCTCGCCGTCGAACAATTCGCCCTGCTCGTCCTCAGGCCCGGCGTGAAACCGCTGCAGGCAAAGGTAATTCCGACGGCCCTTGAGAATCGCGAACGTGGGCGTGCGCGGCAAAGCCGAGCCGATCGACTCGACCAGCCGGGGCAAGTCGCGGTCGACCAGCTGGCGTTGCAACGCGATCGTCGCCGTCGCGACGACCACCGGCCCGGAGTCGGCGTCGTCCGAGATCGTGTGATGCAACGCCGGCACGAGATAGGCGAGGCTCTTGCCGGTGCCGGTGCCGGCCTGCACGAGTAAATGCCGGCCGCCGCTCATCGCCGCGGTGACCGCCCTGGTCATCTCGAGCTGCCCCGAACGCGGCTCACCGCCGACGCCGTCGACGGCCCGCGCGAGCAGCTGCTCGACGTCGAGATCGGGTTGGTCGGCCACCCGACGAAGGGTAGTCGGCGCGCTATGCCGACAGGCCCGACGACCGGTAGACGACCTGTGGAGACGGCAGCGTCGCGACCAGCATGTGCGAGAAAAGCGTGTCGATCCCCTCGGCCGGCAGCGGACGCGAGAACAAGAAGCCCTGGCCGTAGTCGCAGGCCATGCTGACGAGCGCGTTGTACTGCTCGCGGGTCTCGATGCCCTCGGCCACCGTGCCAAGCCGCAGGGATCGGCCGAGGTGCACGATCGTGCGAGCCAGTTCGGCGCTGTCGGAACTGCCGGTGCCGAGCGCGCTTGCGGCCACGTCGTCCGAGAACTCGGTTCGCGTGCTCAGCTGTTCGACGAACGACTTGTCGATCTTCAAGATGTCGACCGGGAACTTCGACAGGTACGACAACGACGAGTAGCCGGTGCCGAAGTCGTCGATCGCGATGCGGGTGCCGAGCCCCTTGAGGTCGCGCAGCACCTCGATCGCCTCTTCGGTGCGTTCGATGAGCACGCTTTCAGTCATCTCGATCACCAGCGCGCCGGGCGGCATGCCCGACTCAAGCAGTGCCTCGCGCACGATCGCCGGCAGCTGCGGCGTGAGCTGGCGGCTTGAGACGTTGACCGCAACGTGGAAAATCCCGCCGGGAGGCGCGTACGCCTGCCACCGGGCGCCTTGCCGACAGCACTCGCGCACCGCCCACTCGCCGATCGACTCCACCAGGCCGGTCTCCTCGGCGAGGCTGATGAAGTCCATCGGCTGCACGAGGCCTCGGGTCGGGTGATACCAGCGGATCAACGCCTCAACGCCGACGACCTGGCCGGTGTGCAGGTTGACGGTCGGCTGGTAGTGCAGCGCGAGCTGGCCACGCGCGAGAGCGTGCCGAAGGTCGGCCTCCGCTTGCACCCGCAGCAACAGCGCGTCGTGCATCTCCGACTGATAGCGCACGAAACTGCCGTCGCGCGCGGCCTTCGCCTGATACATCGCCAGGTCGGCATTGCGCAGCAACTGGTCGGCGGTCTCGTCGCCCATGTCGGTGACAGCGATGCCGGTCGACGCGGCCAGCGTCACCTCCCGGCCGTCGAGCACGAACGGCTGCGACAACACCTGGCGCACCCGATCGGCGACGTTGATCGCGGTCCGCTCTGCTTCCAAACCCACGATGAGGATGGCGAACTCGTCACCGCCGAGACGGGCGACCGTGTCGCCGGCGCCCACGCAATGCCGGAGCCGGTCGGCCACCAAGCCCAGCAGGCTGTCGCCAACCAAGTGGCCTTGCGCGTCGTTGACGCCCTTGAAACCGTCGAGGTCGAGGAACAGCACGGCGACCTGTCCGACGCTGCCGGCCCGCTCCTCGATCGCGTGCTCGACCCGGTTGCGGAACAGCGCGCGGTTCGCCAGGCCGGTGAGCGAGTCGGAGAACGCCTGCCGAGTGAGTTGACGCTCGAGTTCTTTGCGCTCGCTGACGTCGCGGGTGTTGAGCACGAGGCCGCGGATGTCGTGGTCGTCGACGAGTGAGGTGACCACGGTCTCCGTCTCACACCAATGCCCGTCGCTGTGCATCATCGCGAACTCGACGGTCTGGGTGGAGCGCGGCCGCAACGCGGCGTCAACCAGGATCGCTTCGAGCCGGTCCGCGTCGGATCTGCCGAGCAACGCGCCGAACCGTCGTCCGACCATCGCCGCAGGGTCGTAGCCGAGCACCCGCGAAACCGACGGCGTCTGATAGCGAATCGTGCCGCTCGCGTCGACGATCGTGATCACGTCGGAAGAGTTCTGCACCAACGCGCGGAACCATTTCGCGTGCGTGCGCAAGGCGAGGGTGCGCTCGACGACGCGGTGCTCGAGCGTTCGGGAGAGCACGAGTTGGTCGAGGCGGGCTAGCACCGCGCTCGCCAGCACGGAGGCGACCAGCAGGCCGAGCAGAATCAGCGTCATCAGCGCCATCTGGACGCCGGTCAATACCGAGTAAATGACGACGCCGGCGACCGGCAGGATCGGCAGCATCGGCGCCATCACGGCGATTTGCTCGCGGCGGCGCAACGCGGCGACGGAGTCACGGCTGCCGATCGGACGAAGGCTCCCGTAGGCGAGCAGCACGTGGCCGACGGCCCCGATGGCCAGGTACGGGTCTTGCGACGACCATCCCGCATGGTCGACGTCGAACGCAGCGAGCGTCGCGCACACGCCGACGGCGAAGAGTCCGCCGACGACCGACACCAAGGTGGCGAGCGGCAACCCGCCCTCGTAGCGTGCGCGCACCAGGACGGCCACCAACGCGGTGCCGAGGGCCATTCCGAAGATCGGCTGGATCGCGCCGAGCTGGTTCGCGCCGTGCGGGGTGCCGAAGTTGTAGGTCAGCACGCCGAACGCGAACGTCGCGGCGAGCACGTCGAGGCCGGAGCGCAGCCGGGTGCGCCGGTCGTGGTCGATGCTCGGCAGGCCGAGCAGCGCGGCGATGACGAACGGGACGGCGAGCAAGTGCCCGACGTCCCCGGCCGGTTGCGCGGAGAGCTGGCCGCCGTGGAAGGCGGGGGCCAGCGCGCTGGCCAGCCAGGCGGTCTCCCCCATCGGCGCGACCGCGAGCAGCAGCCAACTGCGCCGCAGCGCCGGCTCGCGCCAGCCGCGCAGCACCATCGCCACGGTCGCGGCGGCGCTTGAGACGACGATCCCAGCGGCCGACAGCGGGGCGGCGATTCCGGACGACGAGAAGCCGCCGAGCAAGCAGCCGACGACGCTGGCGACGAGCGCCCCGGTCAAGGTGAGCGCCAAACCGCGTTTCAGGCCGCCGATCCGCTTGGTCGCCGGAAGCACGCGGTCGGACGTCACGCGCGGGTTATCGTCACCCGTTCGGGGCTACCTGAGCCGCCGAACGGCGCAAGACCGGGCGCGTTTGAGTGGCCGGTGTGACCGGTCGGCTAGTGGGCTGCGGTCGGGGCGACCGTGTAGTGCGCGAGCTCACCCGCAAGCCGCTGCGGAACGCGGGCCCGCAGCCGGGTGCCAAGCGCGGTGTGCTCTTGGAATTCGACCTCGCCGTGCTCGTGCACGCGGGCGACCAGCCGACCCTCGGTGAACGGCAGCAGCACGTCGACGAGCAGCTGTGGTCGCGGCACCAGGTCGTCGAGCGCAGCCACCAGGTCGTCGATGCCGGCGCCGGTGCGGGCCGACACCACCACGACCCGGTTGCCGCGGTGACGCTCAGCGCGGACGACCGCGTCGACTATCGCCGGGTCGGCGACGTCCGCCTTGTTGACCACGATCAGCTCAGGGATGCCGAGCGCTCCGATGTCGGCGAAAACCGTGCGGACCGCGCCGAGCTGCGCGCCGGGGTCGGGGTCGGAGCCGTCGACGACGTGCAGGATCAGATCGGCGTCGGAAACCTCGTCGAGGGTGGAGCGGAACGCCTCGATCAGTTGGTGCGGCAGGTGGCGCACGAAACCGACCGTGTCGGTGAGGGTGAACGCGGTGCCGTCGGTGGTTTGGGCGCGGCGCACGGTGGGGTCGAGGGTGGCGAACAGCGCGTTCTCGACCAGCACTCCGGCGCCGGTGAGCCGGTTGAGCAGCGACGACTTGCCGGCATTGGTGTAGCCGGCGATCGCCACGCTCGGCACCTCGCCGCGCTTGCGCTCCTGCCGCTTGACGTCGCGGGCGGTCGACATGCCCGCGAGTTCGCGGCGCAGCTTGGCCATGCGGGTGCGGATGCGCCGGCGATCGAGCTCGATCTTCGTCTCACCGGGGCCACGGCCGCCGATGCCGACACCACCCGCGCCGGCGCGACCACCGGCCTGGCGAGACAGCGACTCGCCCCAACCGCGTAGCCGTGGGAGCAGGTAGGTCATCTGCGCGAGCTCGACCTGCGCCTTGCCCTCTCGGCTTCTGGCGTGCTGGGCGAAGATGTCGAGGATCAGCGCGGTGCGGTCGACGACCTTGACCTTGACGACGTCCTCGAGCTGGCGCAGTTGGCCGGGAGTGAGCTCGCCGTCGCAGATCACTGTGTCGGCGCCGGTGGCGAGGACGACGTCACGCAGCTCCTTGGCCTTACCGGAGCCGATGTAGGTGGCGGGGTCTGGCTTCTCGCGACGCTGGATGAGCCCTTCGAGCACCTCGGAGCCCGCCGTCTCGGCGAGCAGCTTCAACTCGGTGAGCGAGTTCTCGGCGTCGCGCAAGGTGCCGTCAGTCCAGACGCCGACAAGGACGACCCGCTCAAGGCGCAGCTGGCGATATTCGACCTCGGTGATGTCTTGCAGTTCGGTCGACAGACCGACCACTCGGCGCAGCGCCTGGCGGTCTTCAAGGTCGAAGGAAAGTTCTTCTTCAGGTTGTGTCATTGTCTGGATCCAACGCTTGGGATGCCGAGGATCATCCCGGCGTTCAGCGATGGTTTCATGATTCGTTCACGACTCGCAAAGCCATTGCGTTCTGATCCTCGGCAGGCCGCTGCGGCCGTTGTCAGGCTTGATCGCCAGCGTTTGATGGATGCCGATGTGGCCCGTGTTGAACGCCGCCGCCGATCCGGCGATGTAAAGCTCCCAGGTTCGCACTCTTTCGTCGCCGACAAGCCTCTTTGCTTCGCCGCGGTTCGCCCTCAGATTCTCCAGCCAGGCAAGCAAAGTGAGGTAGTAGTTCTCCCGCAAGTTCTCGACGTCGCGCACTTCAAAACCGGCTCGCTCAAGTGCGTTGACGACGTTACCGACCGGCTGCAGCTCGCCGTCCGGGAAGATGTAGCGGTCGATGAAGGTAGGGGCGCCTTTGGCGCGGGAAGCGCCGTCCGGCATGGAGATTTGGTGGTTGAGCAGCCGGCCGGTCGGGGTGATGAGCCTGAACAGCGTGCCGGTGTATTCGCCGAACGCGACGGCGCCGACATGCTCGGCCATGCCGATGGAGCTGATCGCGTCGAATGACTCGTCACGCAATTCGCGGTAGTCGCAGTAGCGGATCTCAATCTGATCGTCGAGCCCAGCGTCGTGAATTCGCTGTTTTGCAAGGGATTCTTGCTCCCGCGACAACGTGATACCGAGCGCGTTGACGCCGTGGTTTTCGGCGGCGTGCATGACCATACCGCCCCACCCGCAACCGACGTCGAGCAGGCGCACGCCGCGCCGCAGTGCGAGTTTGCGGCAGATCAGCTCGTACTTCGCGCGTTGCGCGTCGGCGAGGGTGAAGGTGGGTGACGGGTCGGCGGTCCAGTACGCGCAGGAGTAGGTCATGGTCTCGTCGAGCAGCAGCCGGTAGAAGTCGTTGCCCACGTCGTAGTGATGCGAGACCGCGTCTGCGTCGCGACGTCGCGAATGCAGACGTCCGCGCAGCTTCACCTCGCCGGCTGGCGGCTTCGGCGGCGTTCCAAGGGCACCGAGTCGGGCGGCGGCCCGCAGCACCTCCACCCGTTCGTGGACGCCGACGGCACGTGACTCCTCAACGGGCGCGGCGGACGAGAAGGTCTGCTCAAGCGCGCCGATCAAGTCACCTTCGACGTCGAGGTCGCCGGCGATGTAGGCGCGCGCCATGCCGAGCTCGTTCGGCTGCCAGAGGAGCCGGCGCAGTGCGATCGGGCTCTTGATGTCGATCGTGGTGTTCGCGTCGTCGGGACCGGCGCGGGAGCCGTCCCAGGCCGTGATGGCGAACGCCGGCGGCCGCCCGAGCACGTGGCCGAACACGACGAACAGCGTGCGAGCGATATCGGACGACGACACGCCAGTTCGCTCTTGCGCCGAGCCTGGACGCTGGGTGCGCATGCTCATGTGATGTCACCACCGATCTTGTGACCTCTCCTTGCCATGTTCGTTCACCGCAGATTCGGTTGACAACCGTGGAGCGCTCCCGGAGCCTCACCTGGTGACCGACGCCGCACCTGCCGATGCCCCAGCCCGCCGGGGGCTGTTCTTCCATCGAGACTTCCGTCGGCTGTGGATCGGCGACACGATAAGCCAGGTCGGCACCCAGGTCAGCATGCTGGCGCTGCCGCTGGTCGCGGTGAAGACGCTGCACGCCTCGGCGTTTGAGGTTGGGGCGCTGACAGCGTGCGAGACCGCGGCGTTCCTGCTCGTGGGCTTGCCGGCGGGAGCATGGTGCGACCGGGTGCGCCGTCGTCCGGTGCTGATTCTGGGTGACCTTGGGCGGGCCCTCGCGTTAGGCAGCGTGCCCTTGGCGGCATTGCTGCATCGACTGACGATCGGGCAGATGTTCGCGGTCGCGCTGATCACCGGCGTGCTGACGGTGTTCTTCGACGTCGCGTACCAGAGCTACTTACCGGAGCTGGTGAGCCGCGACGAGCTCGTTGACGGCAACGGAAAGCTTGAGGCGACGCGAGCGACGTCGCAGGTGATCGGGCCGAGCCTCGGCGGATTCCTTGTGCAGGCGTTGACCGCGCCCTATGCCGTGCTGGCCGATGCGATCAGCTACGTGTGGTCGGCGGGTTGGGTCACGGCGATCCGAGCGCGGGAACCCGCGCCGGCGCCGCCGCCGCAACGGCATCTCGGCAAGGAGATCGGCGAGGGTTTGCGGTTCGTGCTTGGCCACCCGATCCTGCGCAAAATCGCCGGCTGCACAGGGACTGCGAACCTGTTCGGCGCCGCTGACAGCGCGGTGCTCGTCGTCTTCCTAGTGCGAACGGTGCACCTGTCGGCTGGTGGGATCGGCCTGCTGTTCTCGATCGGTTCGATAGGCGGCCTGCTCGGTGCGCTCACCAGCGGATGGTTCGCGAAGCGCGTCGGCCAGGCACGGGCTATCTGGCTCGGAGCGCTGCTCTTCGCGCCATTCGGGCTGCTTGAGCCAATGACACATCACGACTGGCGACTCGCCTTCGCCGCGATCACGCTGTTCTTCGCTTCGGCCGGGGCGGTCATCTACAACGTCGCGCAGGTGAGTTTTCGACAGGCGTTGTGCCCACGGAATTTGCTCGGCCGGATGAACGCGACGATGCGATTCCTGGTGTGGGGCACCATGCCGTTGGGCGGGTTGCTGGGCGGCTGGCTGGCGACTGCATTCGGGTTGCGGAATGCGTTGTGGATCGCCGCCGTGGGTGCCCAACTGGCGCCGCTGTGGGTGCTGTTCTCACCACTGCGCGGGCTGCGCGACGTGCCGCTGCCGGAGGAGTCGTCGGCCGCTGTCGTCGCCGATTGAGGTTGGGGGTTGGCGCCTACCGGGCTGCTGCGCGGCCGAACGGTATTGCTGCCCGGCCACGCAGTGTTGCTGACCGGCGGGCGACTTCGTCGGCAGGAAACGGGGCTCTTACTCGCGCTCGCGCCGACAGTCGCCGGGTTCACGTTTCTGGACACCGAGGCCGCATGACTACAGGAAATGACCGCTCTTGGCGTGACTCAGAACTTTTGACTCAGAGCAAAGGAGCCGCGGGAGGTACCGCGTGAGCAGGCTGACAGTCGCCAGAGATGCGCC
>JAICYF010000107.1 GCA_025934355.1 Acidothermaceae bacterium | reverse complement strand
TCGACGGTGGCGGCCAGCGACTGGCCGGCGCCGGCAGTCGGCTCGATCAGCAAGTCGGGCCCGTCGTCGGGAAGTGCCTCAAGCAACGGCACTAGCGAGAGTCCGACCTGCTTTATGGCTACGTCCTTCGACGAAAGCGTCACAGCTGATCCGGCGTGCACCACCACCCCACGCGCGCCAATCGAGCAGCCCCGCGTCAATGCGTGCGACAGCGAGCGCACCGAGTTCTCCAGCGTCGCCGGCGTGGGTGAGCCGAGGTTGACCAAGTACGGCGCGTGCACGAACGTCGGCATCTTCGCGTCGGCGCATCCCGACCGAAATTCGTCGTCCTGTTTGGGATCTCCAGCCGATCGAGCCCAACCTCGCGGGTTCGACAGGAAGACCTGCGCGGCCTCAGCCCCGACGTCACGTGCGTATGCCAACCCGCCTGCCGCCAGGCCGCCGGCCACCGGCACATGCACGCCGATCGGCGAGGGCTTGCGAGGCGGCATGGCCCCCAGAATGCCAGACCGCCGAAGGACCGAACGTGCCCCGGCTAGCTGGCGTTGATGGTGACGACGGTGCCCTTGGGCTTCATCGAGCCACCCTTCGGGTCTTGGCTCGTCACCACGCCGAACCGGCCCTTCTTGCCGACCTTCACTTGGAAGCCCGCGTCGGTCAGGGTCTTCTCCGCCTGCGAGATGCTGGTCCAGCTCAACGGGTCGGCCAGGTTACTCGTGACGTCAGGCACCTTGAACAGCTCTGGGCCCTTCGACACGTCCAGGGTGACGGTCTGGTTCTTCACCCCGTTGCCGCTGCTCGGGTCCTGGGAGATGACTTTGCCTTGGGGCACGGTGTCGCTGAAGTCCTGCGTCGTCGCCACTTGGAAACCGGCTTGGGTCAACGCGGCCTGCGCCGCCGCTGCGTCTTGCCCGGTGTAGTCGGTGATCGGAACGGGCTGCGGGCCTTGGCTGACCGTGACCGTCACGGCTTTCCCGTAGTCGACAACGGTTCCGGGCGCGGGATCGACCGACACGACGCCGTTCGCCGGGATGCTGTCGTTGTACGCCATCACCGGCGGCGCGGCCTTGAAACCCGCTTGCTGCAAGGCGTTTTTGTAATCGTCGTACGACGCGTTCTGATCGAACGGGGGCACAGTGGCGGTGTGCTTCCCTTTTGAGACATGCACCGTGACCGTGTCGCCGCGTTTCACCTGATGGTTGGGCTGCACGCTTTGGTCGATGACGTCCCCGGGGGAGACAGTGCTGCTCCATTCCTGGTCAGGGCTGACGACGAGCTTCACGTGCGCCCCTGCGGCTTTCGCCTGCGCCGCTGACACCGACAACTGCATGAGGCTGGGCATCGTTGTGTACTGGCCGACGCCGAACCACCAGCCTGCGCCGCCCGCTCCCGCCGCGAGCAGCAGCACGATCAGCAGCGCGATGAGTCCGCGCCGCCGACGGCGTGGCCGCCGCTTGCCGTCGTCCGCCCGAACTGGCCCGCCGACACGCGGTGGAGCGCCGTCGACGGACGACGGCAGCTCGACGACCAAGGTTTGGTGGCCACGCGGCGTCACCGTTGTCGCGCTGCCCGCGTCGGCCTCCAAAGCGGGCAGGCCGCGGCGCACCCGGGCGACTTCCGCCAGGAACGCGGCGGCGTCAGCCGGACGGCGGTCGGGGTCGCGCGCCGTCGCATGCGTGACGAGCGCGTCTACTGCGGGCGGCAGACCAGAGATCTCGGACGACGGGGGCGGCACCGTCTCGTTGGCGTGCCGATAAGCCACCGAGATCGGGGTCTCGCCGTCAAAGGGCGGACGACCGGTGAGCATCTCGAAAAGCACAATTCCCGCGGCGTAGACGTCGCTGCGCGGGTCGGCGATACCGCGAGTCACTTGCTCCGGCGCGAGATACGCAACCGTGCCGATCAGGGTCGTCGCGCTGGTCGCGGTGCGGCCGGCGATCGCTCGGGCCAATCCGAAGTCGGCGACCTTCACCCGGCCGTCGTCCGACAGCAGCACGTTCTCCGGTTTCACGTCGCGATGTACAAGACCCGCGGCATGGGCCGCCGACAGTGCCGAGAGCACCGGGGCCAGCAGCGACAACGCCTCCTGCGGCGAAAGTCGGCCGCGCTCGCGAAGGAGGTCGCGCAGCGTGCGACCGGGCACGTACTCCATCGCGAGGAAGACGTGCCCCTTGTCGTCGCCCTGGTCGAACACCGCGACCACGTTCGGGTTTGAGAGCCGGGCGGCCGACTTCGCCTCGCGGATGAAGCGGGCGACGAACTCGTCGTCGTCGGCGTAAAGCTGATGCATGACCTTGATCGCGACAAGCCGGTCGAGCCGGGTGTCGAGCGCCCGGTAGACAGTGGCCATGCCACCTTTGGCGATGCGTGACTCAACCTTGTACCGGCCGTCGAGCAGTTGGCCGACCAGGGAGTCGGAGACCGTCGCGTCCACGATGGACGAGTCTACGTGCGCGTTTGGGCCTGCCCGGTCAGGCGCGCTTCGGTGCGCAGGTCGGCGATGACCGCCCGGACCGCCCGTGCGGCGGCCCGGCCCGCCTGCTCGCCGGTCAGTTCGCCGCTGCGGGTCAGCAGGTGCCAGCTCACCGAACCTCCGAGCAGGTACAGGGTCTCGAAGATCGCGCGTGCTTCGGCGTCCGGCAGGTGCGCGAGCACAGGCGCGAACGCCGCCCACAAGACGTCGTGGCGGGATTGTCGGTCGTGGTCGGAGCCGCGGGCGAGTGTGACGACCGCGACCGCGCGCGCCGCCGCGCCGATGTCGTCGAGGGCCACGTAGAGATCGGGCAGGCTGTCGACCAGGTCGTCGAGCGACTCCGCTCGATCGGTTCGCAGTCGCGGTCGGTCGCCGAGCAGTTCGCCAAGCCGCGCTCCGACCATCGCGGTTAGCCCGTCGAGCAACGCTTCGGCGCTGGCGAAATACCGGTAGACGGTTCGCTCCGCGACCTCGGCGCGCGCGGCGACGCCCGCCATCGACAAGTTGTGGATCCCGCGATCGAGGATCTCGTCCGCCACCGCGGTCAGGATCGCCTCGCGGGTCTGCGCCACCTGCCGCTCCCGCAGCGAACTGCGGTATGAACGCGTCGGCGTCGGCGGCGTCGGCTCGCCGAGATCTTTTGGCACAGGCTTGACAGTATCAAAGAATCGATGTCAGGATCCCTGCCACGAACCTTGTCGTAACACGAGGGGGCACGATGACGGGGTTGAGCAGTGGCGCGAAGGTCGACGACGTCCTGGTTGTGGGCGACGACCGGGGCGGCGACGACATCTCGTTGGTGGGCGGCAAAGCGCGTGCGCTGAACAGGCTTGCGCGGGACGGCTTTCCCGTTCCGCCCGCTGTCGTGGTCACCACTCGCGCGTGCGCGCTGGTAGCCGCGGCGGGCGGGGTGCCCGCCGAGTTGCGGCCGGCGATCGCCGCTGCCGTCGGCTCGCCCGGCTTACGCGGCGGCCGGCTCGCCGTGCGATCGTCCGCCGTCGAGGAGGACTCGCCGGCCGCCTCCTTCGCCGGCCAGTTCCGCACTGTCTTGGGGGTGGCCGCCGGCAGCCTGGACGACGTGTGCACGGCGATCGCGGACGTCGTGCGGTCGGCGTCCGACGACCGGGTCGCGGCGTACCGCTCCCGGTTGGGGTCGGCGGCGAACTCGGCGATCGCGGTTGTGCTGCAGCGTCTCGTCGAGGCGGACGCGGCCGGAGTCGCGTTCACCGCCAACCCGGTCACCGGCGACCGCGACGCGGTCCTCGTGAGTGCGGTCGTCGGGCTGGGCGATCGGCTGGTCGACGGACTGACCGCCGGCGAGCAATGGTCGGTCCGTAACGGGGCGGCAGAGCGGGTGCTGTCGGCGGCGGCGCCCGTGCTCACCGCACCGCAGGCGGCGGCGGTGGCTGCCGTCGCACGCCGAGTCGCCGACCGTGCCGGTGTCCCGCAGGACGTCGAGTGGGCGATCGAGGGCGACGCCGTCCAGCTCCTGCAAGCGCGCGCGATCACCGCGTTGCCGACTCCGCCCGCCGTCGACCTGCCGGAAGGCGCATGGATCAAAGAGACCGGACGCCGCGCCGACCTCATCACGCCGTTCGGCGCGTCGGTCGCGCTGGCCCTCGTGGGCGAGGGCTTGTCGGCCGCGTTCGCCGCCGCCGGCTCGCTCGTCGAGCGCATCGAGATGGCAAGTGTGGGGGGCGAGGTCTACCTCCGCGTGATCCCGGTTGGCGGCCACGCCGGACCGCCGCCACCGTGGCCGGTGCTCGGCCTGCTCGCCCGCGTCGCGCCGCCGCTACGGGCCCGTTGCCGAGCCGCCCGTGCCGCGTTGCACCCCGGCGTCGCCGACGGCCTCTTCGATCGCTGGGCGTCGCAGTGGCGCCCCGAGCTGCTGGCGCACGCGGAGCGGTTGCGGGTCCTCGACGTGACCGCGATGTCGGATGCCGAACTTGACGCACACCTCGCCGAGACGGTCGAGTTGCTGCGCCGCGGGCTCGAGATTCACTTCCGCCTCGTTCCGCCCTACGCCGTCGCGATCCACGGGCTTGTCGTCGCCTGTCGTGAGCTGCTCGGGTGGGACGCCGTGCAGGCACTTGAGCTGCTCACGGGTCTGTCGCCCGCGACGTCGGAGCCGACGCGCGAGCTGAGCGCGGTGGCGGAGCTGATCGGCGACACAGAGGCTGCCCGCGCGGTGTTGTCCGCTCCGGGCGGCGACGTCCGGCAGCGGCTGCGCGAGGTCGACGACAAGGCAGGCGCCGCGTTCGACGCCTGGTGTGATCGCTACGCGGTGCGTGTGCTCGGTGAAGACCCTGGCGCCGCGACGCTCGCCGAGCAGCCCGCGATGCTGGCGGGCCTGCTCGACGCCGAGCTGGCGCGCGCCGCGGCGCCCACGAATGTCAACAAGGACAGGGAATTCGCCGTAGAACGCGCGCGCACCCCGCGGGCCAACCGGTCACAGGACGTGCGGCAGCGCTTCGAGGCTGCGCTCGCCGCTGCCGAGCGCGCCTATCCCACGCGCGAAGACACGGCCGTGTGGGGCGCTTGCCACCCTGCCGGGTTGATACGTCGTGCGCTGGTTGAAGCCGGACGACGCTTCGCGCGCTCGCGCGCGCTCGACAGGGCGGACGACGTCGTTTATCTCGATGTCGAGACAGTTCGCGCTGCGCTCACCGGTCGTGTTGACCGGCTGCGCGAAAAAGCGTTGCGAGCGCGCGCCGAGCACGCGTGGGTCGCCGCGCACCCAGGACCACCCTTTATCGGCAAGCCGCCGGCTGGTTCTCCAGACGTGCGCGGGCTGCCGAGGGCGGCGCGATTGATGAACCAGGCGCTGATGTGGACTCAAAACCAGCAGCACAGCAGGCCGGTGCCGTCCGGCGCCGCGGGCGCCCTGCACGGTGTGCCGGCCGCGACGGGCCGGCACACCGGACCGGTGCGCGTCATCCGACGCTTCGAGCAGTTCGACCAAGTGCGGCCAGGTGACGTCGTGGTCTGTCCAGCCACTGATCCGTCGTGGTCAGTGCTCTTCGGAATCGTCGGGGCGATCGTCACCGAGGGCGGCGGCGCGCTGTCGCACGCGGCGATCGTCGCGCGTGAACATGGCGTGCCCGCCGTGCTGGCCGTCGGCGGCGCGACCAACGCATTGCACGACGACCAACTCGTCACCGTCGACGGCACGGCCGGCACGGTCGCGCTTGCCGTTTTCGACGTCAACCGTTCTTGAAGGAGAAGTGATGCTTGAGACCCCGACCGCCGCGACACCCGGCGTCGCGACACCAGCTCTCAGCGGCGGGCGGCGCACCGTCGATGTCGTGTACGGCTACTTGATGGGCGTTTTCGTGCTCGCCGTGCTGGTGCAGATTTTCCTTGCCGGCGTGGGCGCGTTCGGTGAGCACAACAAGCCGCACAGCGGATCGTTCGATCCGCATGAGAATCTCGGCCACTACCTGGGGATCGTTGCCGTCGTCCTTCTCATCTTGGCGCTCGTCGCGCGTGCATCGACGCGTGTGATGGTCTGGTCGTTCGTGCTCGCGCTGTTGACCGAGGTGGCCCAAGAAGGACTGGCCAGCGGCGGCCGGAGCAACAAGTGGGTCGGCGGGTTTCACGCCTTCGACGCCGCGCTGATCCTCGGCGTTTCCCTGTGGCTGCTCTATTTGTGGCGGCGCCGGCAGGCCGCTCGCTAACTCCAAATCCCTCGCAGCGCGCCGACGGCTCAATGTCGGTGCGGTGGTGAGTCGCGCCCGAATTCCCGTATTGCGGAGGCAAATCATGCGCACACTGGTCGACCGCGTGCTGCGGCACAAGCTGCTCGTCGTCCTCGCTTGGGTGGTGCTCGCCGTCGCGGGCGCGGCAACGGCTTCCCACACCGTGAGCCGGCTCACCGACACCTACGCGATGCCGGGCCAGCCCAGTTTCACCGCCGATAGCAAGATTTTGGCCGCCTACGGCGCCGGTGGCGGCCAGGAGCCGATTGTGCCGGTCGTCACCGTCCCGCAAGGGAAATCGGTTCGCGACGCCGACGTGCAGTCGCAACTGACCAGAATCTTCGAGGCGGCGACTAACTCGGGCGACGCGCGCGTCGTCGACTACTCCATGACGCACGACGCCGTGTTTGTCACCGCCGACGGTCGATCGACGTTCGCTTTGGTGTTCACGCCGCCAAACGACAAGCAGGACGGCTTGTCCGCGCGCGATCGCGCAGTCGCGAAGGCCGTCTCGGCGGCGGCGCCGGCCGGCTGGACGGTACGCGTTACTGGGATGCGTGAGCTCATCAACACGGCGCCGCCGAAGAAGGGCGCGGGCGTCGTGCTGGAGAGCATGATCGGCGCGCTTGGCGCGTTGGTGATTCTGCTGTTCGTGTTCGCCAGCTTTCTCGTCGTGCTACCGCTGCTCGTGGCTGGCGTGTCGATACTCACGACATTCCTGTTGCTGGGCGCGCTCACGACACTGACCGACGTGAGCTTCATCGTCGAGTACCTCGTCGCCCTCATCGGTCTTGGAGTCGCCATCGACTACTCGCTGCTCGTGCTCACCCGGTGGCGCGAGGAGCGTGCGCGAGGAGCGGATCGCGAGCAGGCGGTCGTCGCCGCGATGTGCGCCGCCGGCCGTTCCGTGGTCTTTTCCGGCCTCACGGTCGCGGTGGCGTTGCTCGCACTCGTCGTGTTACGCGTGCCGTTCCTCAGCAGCATCGGCTATGCGGGTGTGCTGGTGCCGCTTGTCTCAACAACCGTTGCCGTCACACTGCTGCCTGTGCTGCTCGCGACGATCGGGCCGAAGCTTGAGTGGCCGCGGCGGCGAACGGAGGCGTCGGCCGGGCGGGCCTGGCGCGCCTGGGCGGATTTCGTGCAGCGGCGGCGGGTGATTGCGGCCGTCGTTGGGATCGGGGTGCTTGTCGCGTTGGCCATCCCGCTGCTGTCGTTGCGCCTTGGGGAGCCGCGCAGCAGCACGCTCGCGAAGGCGGGCGACGCCCGGGTGGCGCTCGACACGCTCACCGGCGGCGGCGTCCCGTCCGGCGTGTTGACACCGATCGAGGTGCTCGTCAAGGGCGATCCGGCTGGCGTGACCGCGAAAGTGGCTGGGATTGAAGGGGTTTCGTCAGCCGTCGCGCCGAACACGCCAGCCTTCCGGCACGGCGGTACCGCTGTGGTCGACGTGCTTCCTGTCGCGGAGGCCGGCCAGGGCAGCGGCCGAGCCACGGTGCGCGCGGTGCGTGATGAGTTAGCTGGTGACGCGACGGTGCTCGGCATCGGTGGTGTCGGCGCGCAAAGCATCGACGCCGTGCGCGCCATCTACGGCCGTTTCCCGCTCATGCTCGCGCTCATCGCGATCGTGACGTTCCTCCTGCTGGCGAGGGCGTTGCGTTCGGTTTTGCTTGCGGTCAAGGCGGTTGTGGTCAACCTGCTGTCAGTGGCGGCCGCGTATGGCGTGCTGGTGCTCGTCTGGCAGAACGGTCACGGCTCCCAAGCGGTTTGGGGAGTCGCGTCGACCGGCGTCATCACGTTCTGGGTGCCGGTGTTTGTCTTCGCCTTCTTGTTTGGGCTTTCCATGGACTACGAGGTCTTCATCCTCACCCGGATCCGGGAGGCTTATGACCGCTCCGGTTCGACAGCGGACGCCACGGTCGACGGTCTCGCCCGCACCGGCCGCCTGGTGACGAGCGCCGCGCTCATCCTGGCCTTTGCCTTTTTCGCGATGTCGACCGGGCCACAGACTGACACGAAAATCATGGCGACCGGTCTCGGCGCCGGAATCTTGGTCGACGCCTATGTCGTGCGCACGCTGCTGGTGCCGGCGCTCGTGGCGCTGTTCGGCCGCTGGAACTGGTGGTTGCCCGCACCGTTGGCGAAGCTCTTGCGGGTAGCCCCTTCGCCGGCGGTCAGCGAATCGTCGACATCGACTCGCTTGACGCTGCCCGCTCAACCGGTCGGTGATTCTCGGGTGCCTAGCTGAGCGACGACCGCCGTCGGCGAAGATGGCGGCATGCCACCTCGCGTTGTCCTGTTCGATCTCGACGGAACGCTCACCGAGTCAGCGCCGGGAATCATGAACTCGGTGGCGCACGCGCTCGACGCGGTTGGAGCCCCGCCGCTTCCGCGCGACGTTTTGGTGCGCTTCATCGGTCCGCCGCTGATCGGCTCGTTACGCGATCTCGCCGGGCTGGACGACGGGCAGCTCGCCGCCGCTTTGCTCGCCTACCGCGACTACTTCACCCGACGCGGCATGTTCGAGAACTCCGTCTACAACGGCATCCCGTCGCTCTTGCAAGCGCTCGTCGACGATGGACGACGGCTCGCGGTCACCACGGCGAAACCGTTGAGGTCGGCCGCGCCCATCGTCGAGCACTTCAACCTGACCAGGTTTTTCGAGGCGGTGTGCGGCCCTCAGACCGACGGCGAGCACGAGACGAAGGCGGCGGTGATCGCCGACGCGCTCGAGCGATTGCGGACCGAGCCCACGACCGACGTCGTTCTGGTCGGCGACCGCGTGCATGACATCGAAGCCGCGCGCCAGATGGGCATCAGCTGCATCGGCGCATTGTGGGGATACGGCTCAGGCGACGAGCTGTCCAGCGCCGACGCGCTAGCAGCCGACGTCTACGAGTTGGCCACGCTGCTTGGCGTCAGCCCGTCGGTGGAGAAGAAGCCCGTGCGTAGCGACGCACCGGTATTCGACCGGCGCGCGCTGCCAACCGGCCGGCCTCAACCGCCTTTCGCATCGCCGTCGCCATGAACGCCGGATGCTGCGCGCGGGTGACGGCAGACGCCAACAACACCGCGTCGCAGCCGAGCTCCATGGCAAGCGCGGCGTCGCTCGCCGTGCCGATCCCGGCGTCGAGAATCACCGGCACCTTCGCATGCTCGACGATCAACTCGATGTTGTGCGGGTTGCGGATGCCAAGACCCGAGCCGATCGGAGCGCCCAACGGCATCACCGCGGCGCAGCCGAGTTGCTCTAGGCGGCGGGCGAGCACCGGATCGTCGTTGGTGTAAGGCAAGACCACGAATCCGTCATCGACTAGCCGTTCTGCGGCGTCCAGCAGTTCCACCGGATCGGGCAGCAGCGTGTGCTCGTCGGCGATCACTTCGACCTTGACCCAGTTCGTGTGCAGCGCCTCGCGCGCGAGCTGCGCCGTGAGCACCGCGTCGCGCGCGGTGTAGCAGCCAGCGGTGTTCGGCAGCACGCGGACGCCTCGCCGGGCCAACACGTCGAGGATCGATCCGCGCGCGGCGGGGTCGACCCGGCGCATCGCCACAGTCGTCAGTTCGGTGCGGGACGACGCGAGCGCGGCGTCAAGCACCTCGAGACTCGGCACCCCGCCGGTGCCCATGATCAGCCGCGAGGAGAAAGTCTCTCCGGCGAGCAAGAACGGGTCGTCCATTGGTCAGCCTCCCTGCACGGCGGTCAAAACTTCGACGCTGTCGTCGTCCGCCAACGACGTCGTCGACCAGGCGCCGCGCGGCACGACGACGTCGTTCACCGCGAC
>JAICYF010000245.1 GCA_025934355.1 Acidothermaceae bacterium | reverse complement strand
CGCGGCACATGCTCGAAGCTCAGGGCGCCGAACGAGTAGAACGACGGATCGTCGTCGGCCAGCCACCCGCCGGCCGTCAGGGCGTCACCGAGCGCCTTCTCGATCAGCCACCGGAAGTTGCCCTCATCACGCCGCTGGCGTGTCGGCACGATCAGCCGGGCGGTGGCGGTCACGTGCGCCAGCGGCCGCGGCAACCGCTCCGCCAGCAGCACCAGCTGCAAGTCGTTCTGCCACGCCCGCTTCGCGTCACGGCGCTTGCGCCAATGCGCGTACATGAGGGCGTTCAGCGACGGCGGCAACTGGCCGATCCACACCGTCGTGCGGCCGGACACGGCGCTCACAGCCGCGACTGCGCGATCAGGTAGCGCTGGCCCTTGTCGGTCAGCACGTACACCTGGCCCTTGCCGCCGCGCGACGTGACGCGCTCACGGCCATCCGCCTCGATCCACAGGCCGCGCTCAAGCTCGCCCAGGCGCTTGGACACCGACGACGACGCCATCCCGGTCACGTTCTCGATCTGGCTGGCGGTCGCGCCGGTCGAGCCGAACATCGCCACCGCTCGCAGGCACCGGTCGCGCTGCGTGCCGGACCGCGGCGCCACCATCAGCCGGGCGATCGTGCTCGTCACCGGATCGCCGCGGCGAGCGGGGGCCACATGGTCGACGTCCGGCCGGTCACCGAACAGGGTGGCCGGCGCGTGCTGGTCGATGTAGGCCAACGCCTGCCTGATCCGCAACTCCGCGGTCAGCCCCTCATCGGCCAGGATCGACCGCAGCCGGTTCAGATGGTCACTCATGGAACGGGTCCTCCCCTCTCTCGATCATGGCGATGAACTGCTGCTCCGCCTCCGTGTGCGCCTCGTCGCGCAGCGTGTACAACGGTGGCAGGGCGCTGTCGACGCCCAGCTCGGCGAGCACCGCGGCGACGCCCTGCGCGTAGCCGTAGGCGCGGCTGAGCGCATGGGCGCCCTCACCGTCGAACTCTTTGAACCGGACGCCGCGCAGCTGCTTGGCGCGTTGCGCACGGGCCAGCGATCGGGCCTCTTGCACCGCGTCGGCGAGCGCCCGCGCCGCGAGCAGCCGGATCCGCAACTCCGCGGTCAGCCCCTCATCGGCCAGCCGGTACTCGCTGGTGCTCTTGGGCTCGTCGGTCACTTCGACTGGCGGGCCGCTTCGCACAGGTCAGCCAGCTTGCCGCGCCGCGCGAAGCTCAGCGTGCCGAGCCGGGTGCGCGGCGACACCGGCAACGCGCCCATCACGTCGTGCGCGATCGTGGCGCCAATGCCGGGCACCGACCGGATGGCGGTCTCGACCTTCCAGCCGTTGACCGACTCGGCGATCACCGCGTGCACGTCACCGGCCGGAAGCCGCCCGGCGATCGCGTCGATGGCCGACACGTCGTGCGCCCGGAACAGGCGCTTGATCTCCGCGTCACGCGCTCGCACCTCACGGGCCTTGGCGAGCGCGTCGCGCTTCTGCTGGGCTCGCTGCTCGCGCAACTCGTCGGGGGTGGTGCTCACTCGATCCTCCATCCGTCAGAAATATGGGCAGGGGTTCGCGGCAACAGCCGCGGCGGCCGGTCCTGCGCCGCCGCGGCCCGCCACGCTCAGGACCAGGTGAGCGACGGGGCGCCCTTCGGCCGGACCGTGTACGGCACGAACCGGGACACGGCCACGTAGGTGCCGCCGCCGCGCTCCGCGACGACCAGGGCGATCGCCTTCTTGTCGCCGTTGGCCTGCACGGTCGCCACGATCCGCGGCGACTCCGGGACGATGCTGCCGTCGTCGTTGCGGTCGACCTCGAGAACCGTGTACGTGGGCAGCACGCGGTCCTTCTTGACGTCGGAGCCCTTCAGCTGCTCGGCGGTCTCGGCCTCGGCCTTCGCCTGGCCGGCGGCCTCGTCGGTGGTGGTGGTGTTCGGCATGGTGTTCATCCTCCGGTGCTCGGGTTGTTGCCGCCCTGCTGGGCGGCCTTCCATCGGTCGACGCCGACACGAATGTCATCGTCGAACCAGTTGATGATCGGGGCCAGCTGCGACGGCTTGAAGCCCTCGGGTAGCTCCCCGGCCGCGGCCTTGGCCTGCACGTACAGCAACGCCATGTGCTGGGAGTGCTGACGATGGATCGCGGCGGTCTCAGCCGGGTCGCGCGGTCGGCCACCGCCGCCGCCCCCGAACTGCTGCGCCTTCTTGAACTTCGGGCCGTACTGGCCCGAAGTGTCGATCGTGCCATCCACGGTGCCGCCAACGGCGGGCACCGGCGTGGTGGCCTTCTGCGCAAGCTCGACGTTCATCGTCGCCGTGCCGCCGTCGTCCACCAGGTTGACCCGATACGACTTCATCGGGCCTCCCTTGCTGGACGTCCAGTCGCGCACGTTGTCGCTCACGCCCGTGATCTTGTAGGTGGGCATGACCTCCTTCCGGTCGGTGGATGCTGCCGACCGGACGCTATGTGCCGCGTCGGACGGAACGTGTGCCACACGCGACGGTGGCGTTGCGGCGCCGTGTGGCCGCCCGCGCCGCCGACCGTGCCATCCGGTCGGCGGCGATCCGGGGGCGGCTCAGATCACGCCAGCCACGCGGCGACGGCCGTGCGCTCGGCGGCGGTACCGGCCGCCTGCACCGACTCGACGTGCGCGGCGTTCACCCACACGTCACTGCTGCCGCTCACCTTCCGCGGCGACGACGCCGACACGAACCCACGATTCGGCTCGGCCTGGTTGGCGTCGTGATCCACCTCGAACATCAGGTGGGTCAGGGAGACCATGCCGCCGCCGCGGGCGAGCACCGCGCCGATCTCCGCGGCGACGGCCAGCGGCGACCGCGGGTCGAGGTAGCGCATCGGCGCCCCCGACTGGTCCTTGACCGCCAGGTACACCGCGCTGAACGTCACGACCGCACCTTGCGGGGCCGGCGCGTGTCGGTCAGCGCCCGCTCGGCGGCCCGCAGCCGCTTCGCCTCGCGCTCCAACCGCTCCGCCTCCGCTCGCATCGTGAGCTTCATCTGCTTGCGGAACGCGCGGGCGTCCACCAGCCTCGGGTCGACGGCCATCAGTTCCTCCCTCCGCCGAGCAGGTCGGCGGCGTTCGCCACGCCGATGCCGACGCCCTCCGCGGCGCCGGTCTCGCGCAGGTGGAACAGCAGCGCGTCGAGCACCGGCGTCGGCTCCGCCTCGATCGGCTTCATGCCGCGGGCTTCGTGACCGTCGATGTACCCGCACAACGCGTTCGGCTCGTCGTCGCCCTCGATGGTGTCGACGCGGATCCCGAGCACCACGTCGTGCAGCTTGATCTTCTCCGCCTCGCAGAACCGGATCAGCGCCTCGGTGGCCACCGCCATCGCCTGCGCGATGATCGGCACCTCACCGGCGGCCACCGGCCGCTGCTCCCGGCCGCGCGTCCAGCTGCGGCCGGTCTTGCCGTCGTCGTCCACCTGGTAGCGCTTGCGCCTGTCGTCGTCGTCGGTCACTTGGTCTCCTTCGTGGTGTCGGCCTCGTGCAGCAGGGCGTGCACGCGGCTGGTGGACCGGCCGACCGCCTTGGCGATCTGCCGGATGCTCAAGCCCTGATCGCTCAGGGCCTTGATCTGGTCGCGCAGCGCCATG
>JAICYF010000253.1 GCA_025934355.1 Acidothermaceae bacterium | reverse complement strand
CGGGCCGACGCCAAGATGGAGATTGACCTTCGCGGGCGCCCGAACGGTGACTGACACAACCACCGATGCTATCGGCCGCAACGAAGTTGATCAGCGCGGAAACAATTCGTCGCTATAGCGCTGATTATTTCCGCGCTGATGGCTGGGTCCGCTGATCGCTGGGTCCGCTGATCGCGCGGCCGCTGATCGCGCCAGGACGGGTGCCGCTTTAGGGCTGCCGCTGCTCGGCGATGCGCGCGAACTGCTCGACGCCGAGAGTCTCCCCCCGCGCGCCAGGATCGACGCCGGCCCCGCGCAGCGCCTCCTCGGCGGCCGCAGGCGAGCCAGCCCACCCGGCCAGTGCGGCCCGAAGCGTCTTACGGCGCTGGGCAAACGCCGCGTCAACGACATCGAAGACCGCTTCCCTGGTGGCCGACGTTGCCGGCGAGTCGTGCCGGCGCAACGCGACCAGCCCAGAATCGATGCGCGGCGCCGGCCAAAACACCTGGCGCCCGATCGTGCCAGCCATGCGCACGTCGCCGTACCAGCGCGCCTTCACCGACGGGACGCCGTACGCCTCCTCACCAGGATTGGCCGCCAGCCGCTGGGCGACTTCGAGTTGCACCATGACCAGCACCCGTTGCACGGACGGCAGTAGCGGCAGCAGGTGCAGCAGCACCGGAACCGCGACGTTGTACGGCAGGTTCGCGACGATGGCGGTCGGCGGCGCGCCGTCGAGCCCGCGCAGCCGCAGCGCGTCTTGGTGGACGACGGTGAGCTTCTCGGCCGTATTCGGCGCGTGCGCGCGCACGGTCGTCGGCAACAGCTCGGCGAGGCGGGCGTCAATCTCGACCGCCACCACCTGCGCCACGACCGGGAGCAACGCAAGCGTCAGCGAACCAAGTCCCGGGCCGACCTCGAGCACGACGTCGTCCGGGCCGACCTCGGCGACGCGCACGATGCGACGCACCGTGCCACCGTCGATGACGAAGTTCTGCCCGAGCGTTTTAGTTGGTCGCAACCCGATCGAGGCGGCCAGTCGACGAACGTCGGCGGCCCCGAGCAACTCGCGCGGTTGATCGCTCAGGTGAACAGCAGGTGGCCGCATGTCGGCCATTGTGTCTGCCAATTGCTGCGCTGGTAGAGCAACTGCGCGCGATACGTCTGCTCGCTCGCGGACGCGTCACTCGGCAAGCCGACGCCACCAACGGCGTGCCACGTGCTCAGCCTGAATTGGTACATGCCGTAGAACGCGCCGTGGACGGCGTTGGTGCGGCCGCCCGACTCGCACCTGGCCAAGGCCGCCCAATTGAGGCCGTCGGCCTTGGTCGGATAGACCTTCGGAACCGGCTTCGGCTTGGGTTTGGTGCCGACCGCGGTGATCTGCGGCACCGGCTGGACGGTGACGACGTCCGAAACCAACGTCTTCGACGTCTGCTTGCCATCGGCGTAAACGACTTGGTAGGTGCGCACCCGCGTGCCGTTCTTGCCGGCTTGGGCGACCTTCTTCGTGCCCACGTAAAGCGACGCGTCGGGTTTGGTCTGCGCGGTGAACGGAATCGGCGCGCTCTCCTGCACCTGCCCGCTAGTGACGCGGACGATGACGACGCCCTCGCCGTCGGCAGGGCGTTGGTCGAGGGGGCTGGAGACGGTGTCGCCGGGATTAATGACGATGCCCGCCTCGTCGAGTGCCTCGCGCAGCGTGCCCTTCGTGGTCACTAGCACGCGCGATGTGCCGTCGACGTGAACTGTGATGACGTGCGGCAGGTCGATGTCGACGGTCAAGCCGCCGAGCGGAACTCGAGCGCTTCGATCGACGGAAAGCACGGCGCCTGGCGCTCGCGTGCCGGCCTGTGCCAGCGCTTCGTCGACACTCGTTGCAGTCACCCACACTTGGCGTGGGTTGCCGTCGACGATGAGGTTGAGCAGCCGCCCCCGCTTGATTGTGATTGTCTCGCCGTCGTGCAGCGCGGACGACGCGGCCGGGCTGAGCGAGTCGTGCCCGCCAACCGTGATTCCGTCGCGCTTGAGCAGTTGGCCCACCGACCGGGCGTAGCTGTGCACCGCGACGACTTTGCCGTCGATGGACACGCGAACGGTCTTGTCAAGGGTGACGTAAGCGGTGGTGCCGGCCACAACAGCGGCCGTCACAACGCCATAGATGACACCGGTGACGATCTTGCCGGTGAGGGACTTGCGCACGAGACTCCGTTGTTCAAACGGGCCGGTGACATGGGAAGCCCGCTCAGCGTGAGGCGATAAGCGTTTTGAAGCGCGCCTCAATGACTGGGCAAATCAAGCTGGGGCTTCCCCACCCCGGCTGAACACTTTGGCGAACGTAACGAACGGATCCGCGATTAAGCAAGTCCGAGACGGCATATCCTCAGGCCTTTGACGCGGTTTGCCCGATTCTTAGGCTGCGGTTCACCTAGGCGGCGCAGCCGACCGGCACTCCGTTGTGACTCGTGTGACTGGTGGGTCAATCCCACTGGCCGAACGCCAAGTCCGCGTTGGAGGCGGTGGCGGCGGCCATCTCGTCCTCGTCGACGCCCTTCACAGCAGCAAGCGCCCGCACGGTGAGCGGCACCAAGTAGGGAGCGTTCGGACGTCCGCGATACGGCGCGGGAGTCAGGAACGGAGCGTCGGTCTCGACGAGCAGTAGTTCAAGTGGGACGACCGACGCCGCTTCCCTTGTGGCGGCTGCGTTTTTGAAGGTGATGCTGCCGGAAAACGAAAGGAAGTAACCTCGCTCGACACAGTGTCTCGACATCGAGACATCTCCGGAAAAGCAGTGAAACACCGTGCGCTCCGGCGCTCCTTCAGACTCAAGCACCCGAAGAACGTCCTCGTGCGCGTCGCGGTCGTGAATCACCAGCGCCTTGCCGACTCGCTTGGCAATCTCAATGTGGCGGCGAAACGCGGCTTGTTGCACGTCCGGCGCCACTCGTCCCCAGTAATAGTCAAGACCTGTCTCGCCCACCGCGCGCACCTTCGGCAACGCGGCGAGCGCCGCGAGCTCTTCGGCGTCCGCGTCGGTGAAATCGGCGGTCTCGTTGGGATGCACCGCGACGGCCGCGTATACACCAGGAAACTGCGCGGCGGTCTGAGCACACCAACGCGACGACTCCATCGTGTCGCCGACGGTGACCATCCGGCGCACACCGACGGCCTGTGCCGCCGCGACGGCCTCGGCGACGGGCACGCCCATCGCGTCAAGGTGGCAATGAGAGTCGACAGTCTCGACGCGAAGCGGCTCAGGCGCAGGCGGCGCAGCCTGGGCCGACCGCGCGGTGCCCGACGGCGCGGCAGGGGCCGACGGCGCGGCAGGAGCCGATGGCGCGGTGCCCGACGGCGCGGCAGG
>JAICYF010000014.1 GCA_025934355.1 Acidothermaceae bacterium | reverse complement strand
TCACCTCCGACCTCACGGTCAACGAGTTTCTGCTCGTCAAACAGGCCGGGTTCACGCCGCTGGGCTTGGTGCTCGGATCGTCGATCTACCATGTCGGAATTCAGATCGGCCGGTGGAGCCGCAACCAAGAACTCGACGTGCTCTCGCAAGCCATGTACCACGCGCGCGAGTTGGCGATGACCCGCATGGAGCAGGAGGCCAATGTCCTTGGCGCCGACGGCATCGTCGGAGTGCGGCTCGACGTCGAGTTCAAAGAATGGGGCACCGACATCGCCGAGTTCATCGCCGTCGGCACCGCGGTCAAGGCCGACGCGGATCATCCCTCGGGCCAAACGAATTGGCGCAACGACAAAGGAATGCCCTTCACGTCTGACCTCTCCGGCCAAGACTTCTGGACGCTCGTGCAGACCGGCTACGTACCGCTCGGCATGGTGATGGGCACGTGCGTTTATCACATCGCGCACCGCGGACTCGGCAATGTGTTATCGAACATCGGCCGCAACACCGAGCTCACCCAGTTCACTCAGGCGCTATATGACGCCCGCGAGTTGGCGATGGAACGCATGCAGAAAGAAGCCGAGGAACTGCATGCTGAAGGAATCGTCGGCGTGCAGTTGCATCAGCGAAATCACTCGTGGGGCGCGCACACGACGGAGTTCTTTTCGATCGGTACGGCCGTTCGACCCCTCCGGTCCGATCACGTGATCAGGCCGCCGAGCATGGTCGTCAGCCTCGACAACTAGCGACGTTCGGTGACGACGCAGACCACGGAGTCGGCGCGCACGCGGCTGACGCGAGGCGCCGCGCCGATTGACCTCGACGCGATCGGGGCAGCCGCCCCCATCGTGGTCCTCGTCGTCATCGGCGCGTTGCGAAAGGGCGCGTTCTTCAAGCCGGACGTCGTCGTGCTGCCCTGCCTGTGTGTCGCGATGGCGTTGGTGTCGCCGCCGGTGCTGCGCTGGTTGCGGGCTCATCCGCTGCCGGTTCTGCTCGGTGTGGCGGCGGTCGCGTGGTGGGTCGTCGAGGCGGTCATCTGGCGGCACGACGTCGAGTCTTGGCGGATGCCGGCGACATGGGTGTGCGCGGCCGCCGGCTATGGCATTGCGCGTGCCCTGCCGATTTCGGCGCGAAAAGTTGTCGCGGCCGCCGTCACAATGCTCGGTTTCGGGTTTGCCGTGACCGGTCTCGCCTTGGTCGCGGCACGCTCAACCACGTGGACCTGGCCCGACGAGCGGTCGCTTCGCTTTCAAGGCTCGCTCACCTACCCAAGCGCGATCGGGCTTTATCTGCTCATCACCCTCTTCGCCAGCGCCGAGATTTGGCCGGACGACGCCGCCCGCGGCGCCCGCGCCACGCGCGGGATCACCGCCGTCCGGGCGCTGATTCTGCTGGGACCCGTCGCGACCGACAGCCGCGGCGCGCTTGTCGCGTTACTTGTCATGCTGTGTTTTCGCGGGGTGCGGCAGTGGCTCGGCCCGGCGCTCATCGCGGCGGTGGTAGCGGCGCCGCTGCTGTTATACGGCCAGCGCGACGGCGTTCGGCCGGAGTTGATCGCGGCCTCCGTCGCGGTGGCCGTGGTGGCGAGTTCGTTGCCCGCAGTCGTGCTCCGCAAGGCATTACCGGTTCTTGCGGTTCCCGCGGTGGTCATCGCCGGGTGGCTGCTCGCGACCCAACATCACGATGTGTCGGGCCTCGACGCAAGCTGGACCGAGCGCGGACACATTCTCAGCGGCGCCGGCGACGTCTTGTACGCGCATCCGCTCTTCGGCGCCGGGCCCGATCCGTGGATCCCGACGCGCACACTGACCGGGGCGCCGGGCCTCGACGCGTTCGCGCACAACGAGCCGTTGGAGTTGCTGATCTCAATCGGCGCGCTCGGCACACTGTGCGTGCTGCTCGCGTTCGGTGCCGTCGTCCGAGCGCTGTTCTCGACGCGCAGCCGCTACGTGCTGCCGCTATTGGCCACGGTCGGCGTCGCCGGACTCGTCGACTTCGTCTGGCATTTCGCGGCGCTTGGACTGTGTGCTGGCGTGGTGGCGGGGATAGGAGCAGGTGGTGAGTGACGTTGTGCTGGTGCGCCACGGCGAGACCGAGTGGAGCGCCGCGGGTCGCCACACCGGCCACACCGACGTACCGCTGACCGTCCGCGGCGAAGAGCAGGCCAAGGCCGTCATTCCACTGCTCGAGGGGCGCGATTTCGCTCTCGTGCTGTCGAGCCCGCTGCAGCGCGCTGTTCGCACGGCCGCGCTCGCCGGGCTGTCCGATGTCGAGGTGGATCCCGACCTGCGGGAGTGGGACTACGGAGACTACGAGGGGCTCACGACCGCCGAAATCCGCGGCGGACGCCCAGGCTGGTTTTTGTGGCGCGACGGCGTGCCGAACGGCGAATCGCTGAACGAGGTCGGAGCACGGGCCGACCGAGCCATCGCACGTATTGGCAAGGTGCTAGCTGAGGGCGACGTGGCGGTCGTCGCACACGGCCATTTCCTTCGGGTGCTCGGCGCACGTTGGGTGGGGCTGGATCCGAGCTGCGGCGCGCACCTCGCCCTCGACACTGCCACCGTGTCGAGCTTGAGCTTCGAGCACGCCGAGCCCGTGATCCGCCACTGGAATCAATCTGCAGAGTTCGACTAGCGCTCAGCCTCTTGTTCGGCCGGCGTGTTCTCCTGTTCGTCGACCTCGTGCGGCACGGGGAACGACCCCGCGCCTGGGGCCGGGATGGTGAAGTAGTCGGCGGTCTCTCGCTCGGTCGCCGTTGGCTGGTTCTTCTCGTCCTCGCCCACCAGTTCAGAGTCGTCGTCCATCTTCGGCAACGGCCCCTGCTTCATGGCTCTTTGCGCGTATGACTCTTCCATCGCGTTTCGCCTCCCTGTCACATCAACGAGGGGATGATTCCCTGCGATGACCGCCAGTACCCCGAATCCGGGTGGGCGTCGTAGGTTCGGTTCATGGCGGACGACGATTTCCCCGGCGCGCAACCGTTCGTGCCAGCGAGCGCGACGATCGATGGATTGCGGGCGGCCGCCCGCGACTGCCGCGGGTGCCACCTGTATGAGAACGCGACGCAGACCGTCTTCAGCAGCGGATCGGCGACCGCTCGGGTGGTGCTGGTCGGCGAACAACCTGGCGATCAGGAGGACCGCCGAGGCGAGCCGTTCGTCGGACCGGCCGGCGCGTTGCTCGACCGGGCGCTCGACGACGCCGGCATCGACCGCAAACTCGCGTACGTGACCAACGCGGTCAAGCACTTCAAATTTTCTCAAGCGGGCGAGGGAAAGCGGCGCATTCACCAAAAGCCCGACCAGCGCGAGGTCAATGCCTGCCGACCATGGCTGACCGCCGAACTGGAGATCCTCGACCCTGACGTCATCGTGGCGTTGGGCGCGACCGCGGGCCAGTCGTTGATGGGCCGTGATTTTCGGGTCACCCGCTCGCGCGGCGTGCTCATCGAGTGGCCGCCGCGGGAAGGTGAGCCGCTCGCGAAGGCGAGCCGCTTCCTCCTGGCCACGATCCACCCCTCCGCGGTGCTGCGCGCCGACGACCGGGAGACCGCGTACGCCGGTCTGGTCGACGACCTCAAGGTGGCCGCGCAGGTGCTCGCGTGACGGGGGCATTCGTCGTCCTGCCACGGTTTTGCGGTCCGCCGCGCTCCGGCAACGGGGGGTATGTGGCCGGACGCCTCGCGTCCTTCGTGGACGCCGACGCTGTCGAAGTGACGTTGCGCAGCCCGCCCCCGCTCGGCGTGCCGCTGTCGATCTCGGATGACTTGCCTGGAGTGCGGCTGCAAGCGGGAGAAACCCTTGTCGCGCAGGCAATTCCGGCGACGTTCGACGGCGAGCGGCCTGATCCGGTCGGGTTCGATGCGGCCGCGGCCGCTGCCGAGAATTACGCCGGACGACGCGACCATCCGTTCCCGACCTGCTTCGTTTGCGGGCTGGACCGTGAGCCCGGCGACGGAATGCGCCTTGAGCCAGGCGCTCTGGTCGACGGCGATGAGGGCCTGGTCGCCGCTGCCTGGCGGCCGACCCACTCGCTCGCCGACTCCGACGGCTCGATTCCGCCAGAGTTCGGGTGGGCGGCACTTGACTGCCCGGGCGGCTGGGCAGCCGGGATCGCGGGTCGGCCGATGGTGCTCGGACGCATGACGGCGCGGATCGCCTCGATGCCGCGACCAGGCGACCGTTGCGTGGTGGTCGGTCAGGTACGTGGAACCGAAGGCCGCAAAGCCTTCACGTCGTCCGCGCTGTATTCAGAAAACGGCGAGCTGCTGGCAAACGCGACGGCCACCTGGCTGCAGGTCGACCCAGCGAGCATCGTGCCTCGGTAGTCGCGCCACGCTTCACGGAGATAGCCGCTCGACCACCCACGGCGGTTCGGCATCCGCGATCCGGCGATAGCGCAGCCGATCGTGCATCCGAGCCACCCGACCCTGCCAAAACTCCACGGTGTCTGGCCGCACTCGGTAGCCGCCCCAAAACGGCGGCGGCGCGATCTCGGCAGTGTCGGCGAAACGGGTGCGCACCGCGGCGAATGCGTCGTCCAACGATTCACGCGACTCGACTGGGGCAGATTGCCGCGCGCTCGCCCATGCACCGAGTTGGGAATCCCGTGGCCGAGTGCGGAAGTACGCCGCCGTCTCGACCTCGGTGACCTTGCTCACAGAACCGGTCACGATGACCTGGCGTCCGATACAAAACCATGGGAAGCAAAGGCTCGCGTAGGGGTTGGCGGCCATTTCCAAACCCTTCCGCGACCCGTAGTTGGTGAAGAAGACAAAGCCTTCGAGGCTGACGCCCTTCAGCAGCACGTGGCGACTGCTCGGGCGACCGGTCGCGTCCGCCGTCGACAACACCATGGCGTTAGGCTCAGGAATGCCGAGTTCGATGACTTCGCCCAGCCATCGCTCGAACTGGGCCGTCGGTTCAGCCTGGAGGTCGGCCTCATCGAGACCGATGTCCGCATATTGGGCGCGTAGGGCAGCGATCCGGTCCGGATCCATCGGACTCACGTCGTGACCCTCCTCGCTCACCATGCTGGCTTGCTGATCGCTGCTAGCGCCCGCCACGATCGCGGCCAGCGGTGACGGGGACAATAGAACAGAACGAACCGGCGCAGCACCAGCCGGAACGAACCAGCCAGACCTATTCGAGGAGCAGCGCCGATGTCCGACTTCGTCCCGGGGCTCGAGGGTGTCATCGCGTTCGAGACCGAGATCGCCGAGCCCGACAAGGACGGCGGCTCGCTTCGTTACCGCGGCGTTGACATCGAAGAACTGGTCGGCAAGACCTCCTTCGGCGACGTCTGGGGGTTGCTGGTCGACAACTCGTTCACACCAGGACTGCCGCCGTTCAACAATCTCGATCTCCCGGTGCACTCCGGCGACGTCCGGGTCGACGTCCAGAGCGGGCTGGCGATCTTGGCGCCGCAGCTGGGCTTTAAGCCCCTGCTCGACATCGACGACCAGACCGCGCGCGACGAACTGGCGCAAACGTCGGTGACCGCGCTGTCGTACGTCGCCCAATCGGCCCGCGGCGACCTGCCCGCGGTGCCGCAAGCGGAGGTCGACAAGGGCGCCACCGCGGTCGAGCAGTTCTTGCTGCGCTGGCGCGGTGAAGTCAACCCCCTGCATGCGAAGGCGCTCGGCGCCTACTGGGTCTCGGCCGCCGAGCACGGCATGAACGCGTCGACCTTCACCGCCCGGGTGGTCGCCTCCACCGGCGCCGACGTCGCCGCGTCGCTGTCGGCGGCGATTGGGGCCATGTCGGGTCCGCTGCACGGTGGCGCGCCGACCAGGGTGCTGCACATGGTCGAAGAGGTGGAGAAGACCGGTGACGCCGAGGGTTACGTCAAGGGCGTGCTCGACCGGCACGAGCGGCTCATGGGCTTCGGTCACCGCGTCTACCGCGCTGAGGACCCGCGCGCCCGGGTGCTGCGCAGGGTGTCCGGCGAACTCGGTTCGCCCCGCCACGAGGCGGCGGCGGCGCTCGAGCAAGCAGCGCTGAAGATCTTGCGCGAACGCCGTCCGGATCGCCCCATTGAGACGAACGTCGAGTTCTGGGCCGCCCTGATGCTCGACCTCGCCGAGGTGCCATCGCACATGTTCGCGGCGATGTTCACGTGCGCCCGCGTCGCCGGCTGGAGCGCGCACGTGCTGGAGCAAAAGCGCACCGGCCGGCTGGTGCGACCGTCGGCGCGCTACGTCGGGCCAACCACCCGGACCGCGTCGTCCGTCGACGGCTGGGACGCCGCGTACAAGTACTGACCCGCGCCACCCCGCCGCCCCCCGCCCCGCCCGCCCCCGCCTTTTCCGGTGATCATGCAGAAATGTGTGATCCCGGATCCCTCCAGTGACCCATTTGTGCAGAGTCGACTAGCCGCGCGCCCGGAGCGCCGCCACCACGGTCTCGACGATCCACCCTGGACGCGTCATCAGATCAGTGCCGGTGAAGCGCAGCACGAGGTAGCCGGCCGCCGCTAGGCGCGTCGTCCGCTGAATGTCGTGAACGAACTGCGCTCGGTCGGTGCGATGCTGGTCGCCGTCGTACTCGACGATGACCCGCGCCTTCCGGAAGAGCATGTCTGCGCGCGCAAGAAACACGCCGTCCGAGTCGTAGATGTTGGCGTTGACTTCTGGCGTGGGCAGCCCGGCTTCGATGAGAAGCCAGCGCATCATTGATTCGCGCGGCGACTCGGCCGCCGAATTTGCATACTCGAGGACGCGTCGGGCCTTCGCCACTCCGCGACAACCTGGGTGCCTGACCAATACGTCCAGCAGGCCCGGCATGGTGGCGAGCCTCGCGCGCAGTGCGGCGTCAACGAAGCCCAGCAGTTCGCCAGCGGGCAACCTGGCGGCAAGATCGAGGAACGTGCGCTCCGGCGTCGTGACCGGCAGGTCGAACCAGTGCCCGATGTCGAGTTCTGTGAGATGCCGCACGTGGCCGACGATGCCGCGCCGGCGAACGGCGACGCCCTTTTCGGGAACGCACACATTCAACGCCGCGCAGTGAGGCGCAGGCAAACCATGCAGCGCCGCCACCGTCTCGTCGCTGAACACCGCCTGAGCGGGCAGGACCAGCAAGGCGGCCCGGCATAGGTCGGCGAGATCGGTCAGTGGGCGCGACGTATGCACGCCATGAAACGGATGGCCATACTGGCGCGCTTGCAACTGGGTGGATGTGACGCCAGCCGCTTTCGCGTCCGATAGCCGGAACGCCGACATGGCACGTAGTTCCGCGGGGACCGGACGTCTAGGGGTCACCCGAAAGAGCGTGCCAACATCGGCGGGCACGGTGCTGTTCGTCGTCCACAGCCCCTGACCCGCGGTGATCATGCAGGAATGTGTCGTTCGAGACCTCGGCCATCGCACATTCGTGCATGATCATCGCGAAGGGGGGTCGCGGGGCGCGGCGCAGCGAGATCTGCGACAATCAGTCCTGCAATCCTGCGGCAGCGTCGCCGTTTCAAAGTTCACCCGCCACGAAACGGGAGCTTCACCGTGACCGACGCGACCGAGAAGATCGAGATCCCGGCCGACCTCAAACCCGCTGACGGCCGCTTCGGCGCCGGGCCTTCGAAGGTCCGCCCCGACTCAGTTGCCGCCCTTGCCGCAACCGGCGCCACTTTCCTAGGCACCTCGCACCGCCAGGCGACCGTGAAGAACGTCGTCGGCAAGGTGCGCGACGGCCTCAGCCAGCTGTTTCAGCTGCCGGAGGGCTACGAGGTTGTCTTGGGCAATGGCGGCGCCACCGCATTTTGGGATATCGCCACCTTCAACCTCATCACCGAGCGCTCCCAGCACCTGAGCTTCGGCGAGTTCTCCAGCAAGTTCGCCGCCGCGGCCAAGGCGGCGCCGTTCCTCGCCGACCCGAGCGTCATCAAGTCCGACCCGGGCACGCACCCGTTGCCCCAGCCCGAACAGGGTGTCGACGTCTACGCGCTCACCCACAACGAGACGTCCACCGGCGTCATGATGCCGATCAAGCGAGTACAAGGCGCGGACGACGGTGCGTTGGTGCTGGTTGACGCCACTTCGGGCGCCGGCGGCCTGCCGGTCGACGTCAGGGAGACCGACGTCTACTACTTCTCGCCGCAGAAATGCTTCGCGTCGGACGGCGGATTGTGGCTGGCGGTGTTCAGCCCCGCGGCCGTCGGGCGGGTCGGGCAAATCAAGGAATCGGGCCGCTGGATTCCGACGTCGTACGACCTGACGACCGCGATCGACAACAGCCGGCTCAACCAGACCTACAACACGCCTGCGCTGACGACGTTATGGCTGCTCGCCGACCAGCTCGAGTGGATGAACAGCAATGGTGGGCTGGCGTTCACGACATCGCGCACCGCCGACTCCGCGCAGCGGCTTTACACGTGGGCGGAGAAAGCCGACTTCGCGACGCCGTATGTCGCCGACGCCGACAAGCGGTCGAACGTCATCGGCACCATTGACTTCGACGATGCGATCGACGCGGCGGCGGTGGCAAAGACCTTGCGGGCCAACGGAATCGTCGACACCGAGCCGTACCGCAAGCTCGGTCGCAACCAGCTGCGGATCGCGATGTTCCCGGCGATCGACCCCGACGACGTCGAGGCGCTGACGGCCTGCATTGACTATGTGGTGGCGAAACTCAGCTGAGTAACAATGTTGTGGAGGCGGGCGCCGGCGACACGTCGGCGTCCGCCTCATTGATTCGCGACCGGCTGACCTGGACGGTCTATCTCCAGCTCGCGATCTACGGCTACTTCCTGTACTCGTTCACGCCGTCAGTCAACCTGTTACGCGACGACGAGGGCGTGAGTCGCGCGATGTCCGGCTTGCATGGCACCGGCTTGGCGGTGGGCGCGATGGCCGCCGGGCTGGTCGCGCCGCGACTGTCTGCCCGCATCGGTCGCATGCGGAGCATCTGGCTTTCGCTGCTCGTGTTGTGCGTGGGCATCGGGATTTTCGTCTCTTGCCAGATCCTCGCGGTCACCATCGCCGGAGCGATCGTCTCCGGTTTCGGCGGCACCATCGTCGTCAACCTGACGGCCGCCGTGTTGACCGCCCACCATGGGCCCAAGGGCGGCGCGGCCGTCACACAAGCGAACGGCCTGGGTTCAGGAGTGGGGATTTTTGCCCCGCTCGTGATTAGCGCAGCGATCGCGATCGGACTCGGTTGGCGGGCAGGGATGCTGGTCGCCGTGGTGCTGGCGATCGGCGTAGGCGCAGCGTTTCTGCGACCGCAACACGACAGCGGGGAAGCGCTCGACCGTGACGAGCCTGAGCTGGCCGGCGTCAGATTGGGCGGGTTGTTCTGGTGGTCGTGGGGTGTGTTGGTGATGACCACCGCCATCGAGTTCTCCATGACCATCTGGACGTCCGACGTTTTGCAGAACCACGACGGATTGTCGAAGGGCACCGCGGCGACCGGCGTCACCGCGATTGTGGCGGGCATGACACTTGGCCGGCTTTCATCGACGCGGCTCACCACTCGATACTCCGTCGACACCTTGCTCGTCGGTGTTTTCGGCGTAACGGTCGTGGGTTTCGCCACATTCTGGGCAACCGCGCTTCCGGTGGTTGGCTTCGTCGGACTGTTCATCACCGGGCTCGGGATCTCGCTCCAGTTCCCCTTGGCCATCACCCGACTGATCGGGTTCTCGCACGAACGCGCCGATTTGGCCACCGGATACGGCTCGATAGGCACTGGGTTTTCCGTCGCGCTCGCGCCTTTCGGCCTCGGCGCGCTCGCTGATCACATCGGCTCCCACACCGCCATGCTTGTGGTTCCGGTCTTCGCGGCACTCGGTGTCGCGGGGATCGCGATTTCCCGACGACCTCGGCATGTCGCGCCGCCAACCCTTGTGCCGGTCCCTGCAATCGGCGACGTCCCCGGCATCGTCGACTAGCGACTCACACTCGCTCAAGGGGCAGATGCGGCGCCGGCGGAAGGGCAACCACGACACGATCGCCTGGCCGAACGTCGCCTCCCCTCACCACGATGCCCATCACACCGGCCTTTCGGACGACGTTGCCGCCTTCGTCGCGACCGAGCACCTGTTTTAACAAGCCCGCTTGAAAATCATCGATTTGCGAGCATGGGTTGCGCAGCCCGGTGACTTCGATAACCGCATCAGTGCCGACGTACAGCCTGGCGCCGGTTGGCAGCCCCAACAGGTCAAGCCCTCGGGTGGTGATGTTCTCGCCAAGTTGGCCCGCTTCGACGACGTGACCGGTCGCGCGCAACTCGTCATGGAGTTCGGCCTGGATCAAGTGAACCTGGCGGAGGTTGAGCTGCGAAGGATCGCGCGCGACCCGTGACCGGTGCTGGACGGTCACGCCAAGATGCGCGTCACCCTCGACGCCGAGACCAGCAATCAACCGGATGCTGGGCTGCGGCTGCTTGCTGAACCGGTGTTGTGCGTCGGCATTCACCCCAACGACGACGCATTCCGGCACACGGCAACCCTACCGATTTCGCCTCCGACACACTACAAATATCGCGACGAGCAGCAGCGCGAAGACGCCAATGATGGCAATGACCAGCATCCGCGAACCCCATTCACGCGCGTGCGACTGCGAAGAAGCGGAGGGCTGCGCTGACGGGGCCGCTGCCCCAGGCGTCGCCGCATCCGACGGCTGCCCCGCCGGCTTCGGGCTCGTCGACGTTGGAGACCGCGGTTCAGGCGCTGGCGCGCGATAAACCGCGCTGTGCCGGCCCTCACCGCCGACCAACACGGACGATCCGTCGTGTGTGTAGGCGATCGCCTCGGCTTGGGGCGGTAGCGGGACGTCGAGGCGGTGCCACGGCGCGCCGACGTCGTCCGCCCAAATCGCGCCGACATAGGTGAGCAGGACGACGCGCGATCCGTCGGGCGCGAAGTCACCGGACGTCGTCAACGGCGGGTCAGTGCCGATCGACGTCAGCGGGTTGACGTCGGTCGGGCTGGGCGACGCCGGCGCCTCGTATACCTTGCCATTCTTCAGCAATTCCTTCGTGGCGATGTAGATCCGACGGGTGCGCGGGTCGACAAGTAGGGCCTCCGCGTCGTGGGGTCCGTCGGGGTAGGTAAAGCGGTAGCGAGTCCAGGTGACGTCAGCGCTTGGTCCGTGCGGCTCGGGCACGGCATAGACCGCGATCTCTTTTCGGTTGTGGTCGTTGTCGCCGATGTCGGCGAAGTAAAGCACCGGCTCGCCCGCCGCGTCGTCGCCGGTGGCCATGTCTTCCCAGTCGACGTTGCTCGCGCCGCGCAACGTGTAGACGGCGATGGTATTTCCTCGGGCGTCAACACGGAAGAAGCGCGCGGCGTCACCGCTGTCGTTTTGCGTGTAGACCGTGTCATCGAACGAGCTCGGGGCGATGCCGCTCGACTCGTTGATCGCTGGGTCGCGGTAGGTGAACAGCGCGGACGACGCGGGTGCGGTCGCGGCGAGGGCCGGGCCGGCTACGCAAAGGCCCGCGGCCAGTACCAGCGCGGCAGCCGCCCTCGTCCGCAACCGCCGCGCTGTGGCACGCTGGACTGCATGGAGTACACGCATCTGGGCCGCACCGGCCTTTCGGTCAGCAGGCTTTGCCTTGGCACGATGAACTTCGGCCCGGTCACCGAGGTCGAAGACAGCCACAACATCATGGATCGCGCCCACGAGCACGGCGTCAACTTCTTCGACACCGCGAACGTCTATGGCTGGGGCGAAAACAGAGGGCGCACGGAGTCGATCATCGGTAACTGGTTCTCTCGCGGCGACGGACGACGCGAGCGTACCGTGCTCGCCACCAAGCTCTACGGCGACATGGGTGAGTGGCCCAACAGCGGCAAGCTTTCCGCGTTGAACATCCGCCGCGCCTGCGAAGCCTCGTTGCAGCGCCTGCAGACCGACTACATCGATATCTACCAGATGCACCACGTCGACCGCGACACTCCCTGGGACGAGATCTGGGAGGGCTTCGAAACGCTTCGCGCACAAGGAAAAATCCTCTACGCGGGATCGTCTAACTTCGCCGGTTGGCACATCGCCAAAGCGCAGGAGGCGGCAAAGCGGCGCAATTACTACGGGCTCGTCGCCGAGCAGTCGCTGTACAACCTGGCCGCCCGCACGGTCGAGCTCGAGGTGCTGCCAGCGGCGATGGATTACGGCCTCGGCGTCATCCCGTGGAGCCCGCTGCAGGGCGGCCTGCTGGGCGGCATCTTGCGCAAGCAGGACCGCAACCGCAGCAGCAGCGGTCGCGCTGAAGACACTCTCAATGCGAACCGCGCCGCTGTCGAGGCCTACGAGGCGTTCTGCGACGAACTCGGTGAAGAACCGGCGAACGTCGCGCTCGCTTGGTTGCTGCACCAGCCCGCAGTCACCGCGCCCATCGTCGGTCCGCGCACGCTCGAGCAGCTGGACGGCGCTTTGCGCGCGCTCGACATCCAACTCGACGACAAGGCGCTGGCCCGTCTCGACGAGATCTGGCCGGGCCCCGGCGGCACCGCCCCAGAGGCCTACGCCTGGTAACCGCGTCGCAGCGGCCAACGACCGATCGGCTCGTGCCGCGGCTGCGGCCCAAGATGGCTGCGCATCAAGACAATCTCGGACGACGTCCAGGTCGGCCCGACGTAACTGTCGAGGCGATCGACAATCGCTCGGACGTCGACCGAGGACCGGCCTTGGACGCGTGCCAGCGTCAGGTGCGGCCGATACGGCCGGTCTTCCATTGGAAGGCCGATCCGCCGACCGGCTGCCGAGCAGCTTTCGGCCAGCACCTGCAACTGCGGAAGCGGTCCGTCGACGCCGGCGTACACGACGTTCGCCCGAGCCGGTCGGGAAAACCCGCCACCACCGGCGAACCGCAACCTCAGCGCCTCATGTCGGGTGGCGGCTCGCTCCAGCAGCGTCGACAACTCAGGCACCCGTTCGTCACCAACATCCCCGAAGAACGCCAGCGTCAGGTGCCACATCGGCGGCGGCGTCCAGCGCAGCGTCGTCCACTCGTCTCGCAACGAAGCGACGACATCATCGAGATCGGCGACCACGTCGTCCGAGGGAAGCAAGGCGACAAACAGTCGCCACGAGGTCGCGCGAGCGGCCTCGCTCATCGCCCGCGGACGTCGGCGGTCAGCGCCTGGTCGACGATCTCTTCGCGAGAGATCAACCGAGGCCAGCCCAACGGCTCAGAGATCCGGATCGACCACCGCTGCGACCGCACGTAATACAGCGCAGACCCGGCGACCGCGGCTAGCGAAATCACGCCTCCGCAAAACAACGACCATTGCGGGCCGACCTGGTTGCCGAGCCAACCGACGAGCAGCGAACCAATGGGCGCGCAGCCGATGAAAACAGTCGTGTACAGCGCCATCACGCGCGCCTGCATGTGCGGGGCCGAACTCAACTGCAGCATCGAATTGCACGCCGTGGCAAGCAAAATGCCGGCAGCGCCAATGGGGACGAGCCACACCATGAACGCCGTGTACGACGGAAGGAAGCCGGACACAGCCTCGAGCAGCCCGAATGTCGCGCCGGCCAGGATGAGCATCCTCACCCGCGGCCTGCGCCGACGACGGGCGGAGGTAAGCGCCCCGGCCACCGAGCCGAGCGCCTGCGCCGTCGACAACAACCCGTAGCTGCCCGCACCGCGGTGGAAGACCCCCTGCGCCACAAGCGCGTTCGTGATCTGGAAGTTGAATCCGAACGTGCCGATGAACCCCATCAACAAGACCGGCAGCATCAGCTCCGGCCGACTCTTCACGTACGTGAGACCCTCACGGAGCTGGCCGCGCGCACGGCTCACAAGCGGCGCAGGCCACAACTCCGACGCCGACATCGCGAGAATGCTGACGATGACCGCAAGGTACGAGAACGCGTTCACGAAGAACGCCGGCGCCGTGCCGAAGGCCTCGATCAGCAGACCGGCGATCGCGGGGCCGATCATCCGTGACGCGTTGAACGTCGCGGAGTTCAAGCTGACCGCGTTTTGCAGCTTGTCGCGCCCCACCATCTCAACGACGAAGGCCTGCCGCACCGGAGCGTCGAGAGCCGACGCCACGCCGAAGACAAAAGCGATCACGCAGATGGTCCACAATCGCATGACGCCGAAGACGATCAGCAAACCGCTAAGCGCCGATATCGCTGCCATCGCGCTTTGCGTGACGGTGAGCACCTTGCGCTTTGGATAACGGTCACCGAGTATGCCGCCGTACAGCCCGAAGGCCAGAGTCGGCATGAACTGCAAGGCGGTGACGATGCCAAGCGCGAAGCTGTTGTCATGGGTCAGGATGTGGTAGACGAGCCAGTCTTGGGTGACCCGACCCATCCACGTGCCGGTGTTGGAAACCACCTGCCCCGAGGCGTAGAGACGGTAGTTGCGCAGGCTCAGCGCGGCGAACATCGCCCTCATGAGCCGGCCAATCGGTCAAGCAACGGCGCCACCGCGTGCAGCAGGTCACGCTCCTTTTCGGTGAGATCCTCGAGCCGGCCGGCCAGCCAGGCCTCGCGCCGGCGGCGGTCTTCGCGCAAGAGCCCACGGCCCGCGTCGCTCAGATCGAAGACGACGTGCCGCTTGTCGGCGGGATCGGCCCGGCGGGTGACCAGCCCACGCTCTTCAAGCGCCGCCGTCGTCCGAGTCATCGACGGCGGCTGCACCCGCTCCTTCGCGGCGAGCTGGGCGAGATTCATCGGACCGCAACGATCAAGCGAGCCGAGCACGGCGAGCTGGGTGAGCGTGACGCTCTCGTCGGGACGCTCGGCGCGCAACCGCCGGGTGAGCCGCATCAACGCGATGCGCAACTCGCTCGCGAGCTCGAGGGTGGCGGTCTTCGTAGGCACGGATAGTTAGCATAGCTCATTAGCCATGCTAACGGGTTGGATTTATCTAAGCGGCGCACGCTAAGCGACCTACCCACCAACGACTAGGCTTCCCCCATGGCCGGCCCCGATCGTCAAGCCACCGATCGTCAAGCCACCGATCGTCAAGCCACCGGTCGGCGTCCCGCCGAGCGCCGACCCGACCCAGCGCCCTACCGCACCAACGACTACGCCCCGGTCATCGTGGGCATCGCGGCTTGGGCGATCGCGGTCATCGTCTTGCTGGTGATGCACCACGACATGGCAAAGCGGGGGCAGGGGTGGTGGCTGTGGGTCGCGATCGTTGGTTTCGCCCTTGGCTTTTGGGGGCTCACCCTGGTCGCGATCAACCACCGGGCGGCGGCGTGGCGGGCTAATCGAGCGGCCAAACCCTCTGTCGACGGCTAGTCGAGGTCTGCTTCGGCCGCGAGGATCGCGATCTCGTCGGGGTGCGTCAGCAACTCGGTCAACAGATGCCGCGACCGCCAATCGCCGGTGCGCCAGGCTCGGCCCCGACCCAAGCCGAACGCCACCGCTGACGCGTCGACGTGCAGCACGCCGTCGGCAAGTCTCCATCGCACGTTGGTTGGGTTCCCGTCGACGTCGGCCACAAGCAATCGCTGATGGACGACGTGGTCGTCGCGCGCAACACCCTCGCTCAGCACCGGAAACTCCGCTAGCTCAGTTGCCAGCGCCAGATCAAGTGCGTCGGCGACGTCCAGCGCGTTTTCGAGCGACGCAGGAAGCACGGCAGAATTTCCCAGCAGGAAAAGCAGATCCGGCTGATCGACGACAACCGCGTCGGCGGCGTCGACCACGACGAGTGCGCCGCCGCGCAAAGCCCGCACCTTGGCCGGGCGTTGACGTGGACGCGCGAGCCCGTACAACGCGCGCACTTGCGCCCGCCCAAGGTCGCGGCTCGGATCCGCGAGCCGCTCGACCAGGGCATCGTCATCGACGTCCGTCACAGCACGGAAAGCACCCGCCGCTGCAAGGAATTCGTCGTCAAAGTCGAGCTCGACCACGTCGTACAGGCCATGCAACAGCGAGTCGGACGACGCGAGGCGCCCGCGCACGACGCCGTGAGTGCGCAACCACCAGGCCGTATAAGACAAGACGCGCTTGCGCTGCGTGCTGGTGGCGGCCAGCGCTGGCGTGACGACCGCGGCCCGAAGTTCGGCCGCCGTAAGAAGTGCGAGCGCCTGGGGCCAGGCGTCGTCGCGGACGAACTCCAGGTCGCGCACAGCAACGAACTCGTCAACGGTCACCGGTTCGGATTCTTCGAACTCTGCCGCCAGGTAAGCGAAATAATCGGCCTCCAGGTCGAGATCGTGATCGGCGTCAGACACGTCGTGCTCGCGGACGACGGCGAACGTGTCGAGCACCCCCACCGACGTCAGCAAATCGGCGCCCCAGCGCTCGACAAAGGCGTGGTCAACCATGCCGAACGGCGCGTCATCAGCGACGACAGCTGACAGCTTCGCGCGAGGCAACAGCAATTCGCCGGCTGGCAAGAAGTCGCCGTCGGTGGTGGGCAACGCAAGCTCGGCAAGCCAGGGCAGCTCGTTGCCGGCCGCAGCCGAGACCAGTCGCAACACAGGTTCGGCAATCGCCAACGGATCCTCTGCGTCGTACGAATTCTCGACTGCGGTGCGAACCGCGTCACTGGTCAGGATCGCCGTTGGCTCGGGCTCCACCGCGCCAAGGCGCAGCAGCAACGGATGGGCGGCTTCGGGGTCGACGCTGCGCAAACCGAAAACGGAAAGGTCGGCGACCGCTCCAGGCATCAACACTCCGCGGGGCGACCGGGCGAGGCCGCCGGCCGCGAGCGGCACCGGCAACCCGGCCAGCAGGTCGGTGCTCACGCCGCCATCGGCCAACGCCGCGTACAACGCGTGCCACCAGTTCGCCGGGCGATGTAGCGACGCAAGCTCTTCGAGCACTTCGCTCAGCGCGACGCGCGGGACGCCGAGCGCGGCGATCGCTTGAGGGGCGTGGCGCACCCAGTCAACCGGCAGCAGAGCAGGCAGCGCGTCAGCAAGCGCGTCAACGACGTCGGCACCCGCGGGGACACCCCCGATCTCGAGGACGGCCGAATGCGATGGACGAAGCCGAACCTCGGAATCCTGAGTCGGGAGAAACGCCGCCTCGCGCAACCTGGTCATGATGGCCGCGCGCAGTTGCCCGTCGAGCGTTCCGCTGGCGACGCCGGCAGGCACGAGGCGGGCAACCTCCACAGCAGAAGGCAATTCGACGACCAACTCGACGTACAGCCGCGCCGCAACGTCGACCAAAAAGTCGGACAAGGGTCCCGGCGCAATGTGCCGCCGCGTGGGATCAAGCGGAAAGGAGGCGACCAACATCGCGGGCAGGGTCACCGGCTCGTCAGTGGGGGTCGGGGCGTGGGCGACCTGTGGAACGCCTGCTGGCAACGGCGCGGGACGATCCGCGTCGTCGACCGGAATCGCCCAGGTCACCTCGAAAAACGTGCGCGTCCGCGCCTCGACGCCACGGCCGCGCATCAGCTCCGGATCGAGCGTGCCCGAAGCTCGGCTGGCCCGCCAACGCACGCCGTCGATCAGCATCTCGTCGTCCGCGAGCTGCGCGGTGATCGTGCGCGACGAACCATCGACGACCACCTCGACGCTCTCAAGCCCCGGCAACATCAGGAGAAGGGCCGCGTCGACGCCGACAAGCAGGTCGCGCACCAACGATTCGGCCGCGGAGTCGCGCAGCGGCAGCCGCACCTCGGTGTCGTAGCCGGCGGGAGGCGGACCGCCAGCGTCGGTGAACGGCAGCCGCAGCACGGGTACCGCGTCGCCTCGACGTGCCAATTCATCGTGCAGAGAAGCAATTTCTCGGACGGCGGCGACAGTGTCACTGCGCGACCAGCGCACACCGCCCGTCGTCGACACGATTGACGGCTCGTCACTGACTGCGAGCACGGCCGCGAAGCCCACCCCAAAGTGGCCGACGGAAGGCGTTGTGACATCGCGTTTTGCCGACGCGCGAAGGGTCGACAGCGACTCCACCCCAGCGGTGTCGAGCGGCGCTCCGGTGTTCGCCACCCTCAGTTCGGCGCCGACAAGGAAGAGCCGGAGCCGAGCCCGACCGCCGACCCGCGCGGCGGAGTCAGCTGCGTTTTGCGCCAGCTCGACGACAACCCGGTCGCGGTAGCCGCCGAGGACCAGATCCTCCTCGGCGTTTGCGTCTTCCCGAAATCGCGCGGGACTGGCCGCCCAGGATGCGAGCACCCTGGCCCGCAGGGCCGCCGTGTCGAACGGGTCGCTCAGTTGAGATCCGGCGGAAGCTCGGTTGCGGGATCCGGCGCGGCCTCGACATCGGGCGCGGCCTCGACATCGGGCGCGGCCTCGGCTTCCGCGACGGGCTCGGCATCCGCCGCCGGCTCGGCATCCGCCGCAGGTTCGCCGCTTTGCGGGGCCGTGTGGATGACCAACGCCTCGGAGTGCGCGCCGCAGCCGTGGTCGAAGGCGACCACCCGGCCGTCGTCCGGTGCGAACTCGTTTGCGCAGACTCCGAAGACCCGCGACAACGCGCCGCGCATAAGCATCAAGAATCCGCAGCTCGCGCAAGCGAGGTCCGCGGCGCGCGCAATCGCCGCCTGCGGCCCGTGGTCGCCGTCATACCAGCGCTGCGCGGCCTCCTCACGGCCCAGCAGCGACAGCACCCGAGGTCGGCCGAGCCAGAGGTCTTGCACCAACTCATCGGGTTGATCGTCGTCGGACTCGTCGTGCGGGAACACGTCGGAGAAACCCGGCATGAGTCGCTCATCCTCGGCGGCGGTCGGCAACACGTCGCCGACGCCGAGGTCGCCAGCCTGCAGGCGGTCGCTCCACGGCACCCAGGCGGGGGCCAGCAGGGCCTCCGCGCCAGGCAAGAGCACGACCTCGTCGACCGTGACAGCCTTGGATCGCGGCGGTCGGACGACGGTGACAGCCCAGCGCCACCCGACGTAGGCCCGATCGTTCGACGCGAAGTAGTGCGTGACGATTCGCTCGCCCTCGGGCTCAACTCCGAGATAGTCGCCAACCAGCTCGGCGCCGGCGACCTCGACGGCGCCAGCCCGCGCCAGGTCGATCGCGGCGGCGCATACAGAGTCGACCGCGGGTGCGGCTTCGACCACCAAGGCGTCGACCACCGATTCGGCCACTAACGCGCCGGAGGAATCGTCCACGATTGCTGATTCTGGCATGCATGGGCCCAGCGGTGTTTTGCGGTGTGCGTGATGGCGCGGATGTTTCCCTCGCATGCGTCGCGCGAGTTGCCGTCGACGTAGTTGACTGATGTTGTGTCGCACCCGCATCGTCCCCCGGAGCTGCCGGGCCCTGATGGGCCCTCCGAGCAGCACGACGATCCGTGGTGGTCTGACACTCGCTCGTCCCGGACGTCGGGTGCCCGGCCGCCCGGCGGCCGCCATGACGAGGCCGCCAGTCACGACACGGCTCGCGCGTTTGCTCACGGGATCGGCGCGACGTTTCGGTTCACCGCGCGCACGACGGCTCGCGGCAGCCGGTCGGCGGCTCGGTGGTTTCTGCGCTCGACCCGGGCCGAGGGCGCCGGCCAAAGCGGCCTGGCCAACCTGATCGACTTCCACTCGATCAACTCCGCGGCCGACGCGCTGCTCACCGTCGCCCTGGCAAACACGTTGTTCTTCTCGGTCGACGTCAATCAGGCTCGCAGTCGGGTGGCGATCTACCTGCTCGTGACGATGGCGCCGTTCGCGGTCGTCGCGCCAGTCGTTGGTCCGGTCCTCGACAAGTTTCGGCACGGTCGTCGGTACGCGTTGGCCGCGACCCACCTGGTCCGAGCGTTCTTGGCCTGGGTGATGGCTGGCGCGGTGGCGTCAAAGGGCGGATTTGAGCTTTACCCGGCGGCGTTCGGAGCACTCATCTGCTCGAAGGCGTACGGCGTGTCCAAGAGCGCGGTGGTGCCGCGCGTGTTGCCGCCGTCCGTCACCTTGGTGCGAGGGAACGCGCGGATGTCGATGTGGGGCATCATCGCCGCGGCAGTCGCCGCGCCGCTTGGGCAGGGCCTTTCGTGGGCGACCGGCTCGCCGGCATGGACGCTCCGGCTGGCCACCCTCTGCTACCTCGCCGGCATCGTCTTCGCGTTCCGGTTGCCAAGCCGGGTCGACTCCAACGAAGGAGAATCCCGACTGCGCAGACGCGACGTCGCCCCCGAAGACGCGGCACCGCCAATCGATGTCGGCGAAACGCAAGTGCTGCGGCACGTCCGGCCGGCTAAAACAAACCTCTTCCGGCGAATCCTGCCGCCATTGCACGGAATTGGCGCGCGCATGCCGACCATGCTGCGCGCGATCTCGGGCCTGCGCGCGTTCAGCGGGTTCCTGGCGCTGTTTCTCGCCTTCATCATTCGCACGCATCCGCTGGGCGTGTTCAGCACGAACATCGACTTGGGCGTCATCGTGGCGGCGGCCACCATCGGCAGCGCGCTAGGCACCGCGCTTGGCGCCTGGATCAAGTCTCGCGCACCCGAGTTGATCGCCATCGCCTCGTTGTGCGCCAGCGCCGCCATCGGCATTGCGACCGCCATCTGGTTCGGGCTCTTCACGGCCGCGTTGGCCTTGCTCATCGCCAGCCTCGCGTCGTCCATTGGCAAGCTTGCACTCGACTCGGTGATCCAGCACGACGTTGCGGACGACGTGCGGACGTCGGCCTTCGCAAGGTCTGAGACGGTGCTTCAACTGTCGTGGGTGTTCGGCGGATTCATCGCGATTATCCTTCCGTCTAACGGAAATCTCGGATTAGCCCTTGGTTCGATCGGCTTAGTTGCGGTGCTGGCGCTCACCGTGCATTCGGTGCGCACCAGCCCATCTCGCGGGATCGCACAGCTGCGGGAACGGCGATTGGCGGGCAGCGCAGAGCGATGAGCGTGCTTGTCGTCACCGCGGTGGAGGCAGAGCGCGAAGCGCTCATGCGCGACATCGATTCGGCTACCGCAAAACAACTCGAAGTGATTGTCGCCGGGGTTGGCCCAGTGTCGGCTGCGGTCGGCGCCGCCACCGCGTTAGCTCGTCGTCCCGACGTCACGCTCGTCATCAGCGCCGGAATCGCTGGCGGTTTCGCCAGCCGGATCGCTGTTGGCGAGATCGCGGTGGCCGACCGAATAACGTTCGCCGACCTCGGAGCGCGCACCGACGCCGGCTTTCTCACCTTGGGCGAGATGGGGTTGCGCCAGGATTCCTCGTATGCGGTCACCGACTTGCGCGTGCGGGAACGACTGGCCGCGTCCTCGCTTCGCGTCGTCCATGGCGAAGTGCTGACCCTCGCCTGCATGACCGGAATCGACGCCGACGCCGAGCAACTGGCATCACGGCACCCGCACGCGATCGCCGAGGCGATGGAGGGGTTTGGCGTGGCCGCCGCGGCCGACAACGCGGGCGTGCCGTTCGCGGAGATTCGCGCAATCTCCAACCGGATCGGCACACGGGATCCGTCGACGTGGAATATGCAGGGCGCCTTTGACGCGTTGAGACAAGCGTTCGCCGCCTTGATGAAGGAGCCGTGGTAGTGACAGCAACCGGTGCTGCGTCGTCCGAGACACTCTCGCTCGCCTTTTCGCCTTGCCCCAACGACACTTTCGTGTTCAACGCGTGGGTGCACGGGCTGATCGAGGGCGCGCCAGACGTCGCGGTCACGTTCGCCGACGTTGACGTGACCAACGGCGCCGCCGAGCGCGGCGAGTTTGACGTCGTCAAGGTCTCGTACGGCGCGCTGCCGTGGCTGCTCGATGAGTACGCCCTGTTGCCGAGCGGCGGCGCACTCGGCAGAGGTTGCGGGCCGCTCGTGTTGACGGCTGGCCGGCCCGATCTCGTCGGCAGCACCGTCGCCGTCCCGGGCGAGCGGACCACGGCGTACCTGCTGTTCCGGCTGTGGGCGCAAAGCGCGGGCGTCGACCGCATCGAAGTCATGCCGTTCGCCGAGATCATGCCCGCCGTGCGCGACGGCGTGGTCGACGCGGGCCTCGTCATCCACGAAGCGCGCTTCACCTACCAGCAGTACGGGCTGACCAGCATCTGCGACCTCGGCGACTGGTGGGAGGCCAGCACCGGCCTGTCGATCCCGTTGGGCGCGATCCTCGCCAAACGCTCGCTCGACACTCGGCGCCTCGGTGACGTCGTCCGGGCGTCGGTGCGACACGCGATGACCGACCCGCCGTCGTCCAAGGACTTCGTCGCAAAGCATGCGCAGGAGATGGACCCGGACGTCCAGGCGCGGCACATCGCGCTGTATGTGAACGAGTTCAGCGTCGACCTCGGCGCCGACGGATACGCCGCGGTTGAGGGGCTGCTCAGCCGGGCGGCCGACGTGGGCCTCGTGCCGCGCGTTGATCCGGCCGCGTTGCGCTAGACGACTACCTCTCCAGGTCGTCGGCCACGCCGCGCAGCACCGCGGCAATCTTGCGGGCGTTGCCGCGGTCGGGCCAGTGGTCGCGCCGAAGGCCGTTCGACACGTCGTCGAGGAGCTTGATCACGTCCTCGATGATGATCACCATCTCGTCCGGCTTTTTACGCTGCGCCTGCGCTTGCGCTTGGACCAGCGAGGGCGGGCTCTCCAAAATCCGCACCGACAGGGCCTGCTCGCCGCGCCGACCCTCGGCAACCCCGAACTCGACCCGGCTGCCCGGCTTGAGCGCCTCGACGCCAGGCGGCAGCGCCGACGAGTGGACGAAGACGTCGCCGCCGTCGTCGCGGGAGACGAAACCGAAGCCCTTGTCGGTGTCGTACCACTTGACCTTGCCGGTAGGCACGGGAGAACCCTTCGATTGATCTTGTTGAGTGATGGAGCGCGGACCACGTCAGCGCAGCCGCCGATCATGCCTCGTCGCCAGCCGCCGTGGTAGCGGATTTCCAGGCTATACGCTGCAGCGCTCGGGTGATCTGGTGACGTGTTGTCCACGAACGAGGCGGATCACGCTTCAGCCGACCAATCGTTGCCCGACAATATCGTTATGACCGAACATCAAGGATCCGACAATTCGGATCAAAGTGGCGATAGCCACCAGGGCGGCCCCAGCGGGCAGCCTGGGCAGTACGACGGGGGAGCTGCCGGCGGCAACGCCGCGCAGCAGTACGGCACGCCTCCGGTGACCGGCTCGCCGGCGTACGGTCAGCCTCCGTTGCAGCCGGGCTACCCAAGCCAACCCGACTACCCGACCCAGCCCACATACGCCGGATTCGGCACCGGCGACATCATCATGGCCGGGCCAGCGCAGCGAACCCGCCGACTGGCGCCGGTCATCACCAGCGTCGTCGCGGTGCTCGCGATCATCCTGGCTGGCGGCGGTTTCGCCGCCTACAAACTGCTTGCCAGCAGCGGCAGCCAGCCCGACAAGTGGGCCCCGGCGAACTCCATCGCATACGCCAAGATCGACCTCAATCCATCCGCGTCGGCGAAGGTCGCCGCGTGGGAGTTCGAGCAGAAGTTCCCCGACGCTCCGAAGGTCGCCAGCGCCGATCAGTTGAAGGACGCGTTGCTCAGTCGGATGTTCGCGTCCGACCCCACGGCCAACCTCAACTACGACACCGACATCAAGCCGTGGCTCGGTGACCGGCTCGCCCTCGCCGCCTATCCGGACGCCGCCGGAAGGCCGACCGCAATCGGCATCATCGAGGTGAAGGACGCCGGCAAGGCGCGGGCCGGAATCGAGAAGGTCAAGGCGTCGTCCGGTGCCGATGCGTCGACGGGTTACTCGATCCAGGGCAACTACGTCATCGTCGGCCAGGACCAAGCCTCGGTCGACGCCGCTGTCGCCGCCGCCCGCAAGTCGAACATCACCAGCAATCACAACTTCAGCAGCGACCTTGCGACGATCAAGGGCGATCGGGTGGTGACCGCGTGGTGGGACCTCGGGGCCACGATGAAGGCGCTTTCGAGCTCGCTGCCGGCCGAGGCGCAAGGTTTGCTGTCTTCGGGCAGCCTGGCCGGCCTGCCCAACACCAGTGATCTGGGCCGCGTCGTCATGGGCGTGCGGGTGCAGCCGAGCTTCGTCGAACTCGAAGGCCGGGTGCTCGGCAGCAAGACCACCGACCAGAGCAAGGCCTTTGTGAACGGAGACGCGCTCGGCACGCTTGGTGACCTACCGGGCGGCAGCGTCATGGGCGTCGCCTTGGCGAACCCGGAGCAACTCATCAAGACCGAGTTGTCGACGTTGAACTCGGGCTTGCTTGGCGGGGGCTTGCAGTCTGAGCTCGACCAGGCAGGGGCGCAGCTCGGCATCAAGCTGCCCGACGATCTGGAGAACCTGCTTGGCAGCGGCGTCGCGATCGGGCTCGACTCGGTCTCGGCGAAGGATCCGAACCTCAACCAAGCGCTGTTCACCTTGCTGAGCCACCCGGACGACGCGTCCGCCGCGTTGCACACCGCGAAGGTGCTCGCGTCGCTGCTGTCGGCGCAGGGCAACGTCTCGGTCACGGCGGCCGCGCAAGGCGCCAACGTCGTCATGACCAACGACGGCAAGCCGAGCGCCGGGAAACTCGCCGACGACGCTCCGTTCAAGAACGCGTTGTCTGGAGCGCCAGCGAAGTCGGTGGTGGCGGGCTACGTCAATATCGGCGCGCTGGCTTCGACCACGCTCGATGCGCCAGCTGCCGCGAAGCACCTCGACGGGCTCGGCTTCTACATCGGCGTTGACTCGTCGTCGCCGGTCTTCGGCGCGAGACTGACGATCAAGTAGATCAAGTAGATCAAGAATCCACGCCGCGGCGATTGTCGCGGTTATCCAGAGCTAGCACTCGCGTGTGCTCATCCGGTCAACGCACCCGACTAACGTTGGCCGGATGAGCATCGCCGCGACTTCACTCGCCGACTGGCTGCGCGCGCAGCCGGACGCGCGGTTGTCGGCGTTGCTCGCTGCCCGGCCCGACCTCTTGCATCCGGTGCCGTCGGACGTGGGATCGCTGGCCGCGCGCGCGAGCAGTCGGGCCTCCGGCGAGGTGGCCCTCGACCGCCTCGACCAAGGCTGCCTGCAAACCCTCGAGGCGCTGACACTGCTGGCCTCTCCCGCGGTCGAGCCACTCGTCAACCTGCTCGGCGTCGATCGAGCGGCGGTCGAGCGTCCGCTTGCCACGTTGCGCGACGCCGCCCTCGTTTACGGCTCGGACGACGCGCTCACCGTGCTCCCCGTCGTCCACGACTTGTTGCCGTTCCCGGCGGCACTCGGACCTGCGGCGCGGCTTGCGCTCACGGAGATCCCGGCCGGCCGGCTGCCCGGTGTGCTGAGCGATCTCGCCGCCCTGCTGGGCCACCCTCCCCCGGCCACGGCTGGCCTGCCGGCGAGTGAGCTGCTGGCGATGATCGCCCGCCATTTCGAGGACGACGCGGCGCTCGACCGGCTGCTCGCCGCGATTCCCCCGACGCCGCGCGAAGTGGTCGATTTGCTCGCCGCGGGGCCACCGGTTGGGCGCACCGCGGGCGCCCGCCGCCCGGTCGACGCGGGGTCCGCGAAAAGTCCGCTCGCCTGGTTGTTGGCGCACGCGATCCTGACCCCCCTCGACGACTACACGGTGGTGCTGCAACGCGAGATCGGGCTGCGACTGCGCGGCGGCCGGCCATTCGCCGAGCTGGTGCTCGACCCGCCTCCGTTGCCCGGGCCGACTCACCCGGTTGAGACCGTCAACGCGACCGCCGCGGCCCAGGCGCACACCGCCGTCCGGTTGGTCGAGTCGTTGCTCGAGCGGTGGGGTGTCGAGCCGCCCGGTGTGCTGCGGGCCGGGGGTCTCGGCGTGCGGGAGCTGCGCCGGGCCGCCCGCGAGCTTGAGCTCGACGAGCGCAGCGCGGCGGTGGTGATAGAGCTCGCGCACGTCGCCGGGTTGCTCGCGCCCGAAGGCGACTTCGGCGACGTCTGGCTGCCGACCACCGCGTACGACGCATGGCTGTCGCGGCCGATCGCGTTTCGCTGGTCGGTGCTCGCAACGGCTTGGCTGACCACGACCCGAGTGCCCGCGCTGATCGGACGACGTGAGCCGGAACACTTGGCGGGGCTGGCCGAACCAGTAGGCGGGCGATCGTCGTCGGCCCCGAACGCGCTTGGCCCCGACGTCGACCGGGCGCTTGCGCCAATCGTCCGTCGCGCCGCGCTCAGCGTTCTGGCCGCCGTCAAGGTGGGAGTGGCGCCGGCGCCCGACGCGCTCGTCAACGCTGTCGCGTGGTCGATGCCGCGCCGCGGCGGCCGACTGCGCGACGATCTCGTCGGTTGGAGTCGCGAAGAGGCGGAACTGCTCGGCATCACCGGGCGTGGCGCGCTGTCGTCGTTCGGCCGCGCGCTGCTTGAGTCGATCGCGAGCGAGTCGGCTGACGGCGGCGACCGGGCCGATCCCGCCGCGCGCGCGGTAGAGCTGCTTGATCCGCTGCTGCCCGAACCACTTGACCATGTGTTGTTGCAAGCCGACCTCACCGCCATCGCGCCGGGCCCGTTGGAAAGCGAGTTCGGACGTGAGCTGGCGTTGCTCGCCGACGTCGAGTCGACCGGCGGCGCCACCGTTTACCGGTTCAGCGCCACATCGATTCGCCGGGCACTCGACGCCGGTTACTCGGCAACCGACATCCACGCGTTGTTGGCGCATCGGTCGCGCACGCCCGTACCCCAACCGCTGCAGTACCTGGTTGACGACGTCGCCCGACGACACGGTCGGTTACGCGTGGGCGCCGCCGGATCTTATCTGCGGTGCGACGACGATGCGTTGCTCGGCGAGGTGCTCGCCGACCGCCGCGCCGAAAGCCTGCGGCTGCACCGCCTTGCGCCCACGGTCGCGATCAGCGCACTTGCGCCAGAGCGAGTGGCGCAGCGCTTGCGCGAAATCGGTTACGCACCCGGCGCTGAGACTGCAGACGGCGGGCTGCTGCTGCGCCGGCCCGACGCTCGGCGCACGAATGCTCGGCCACGGCTGGCCCGGCCGCGCGCCGAGTTCGCGCCGCCCTCAACCGCGATGCTGGCAATGGCGGTGCGCGCAATCCGCGGTGGCGACAAAGCCGCGACGATGACGAAACGCGTTGCCGGCGACCGCCCCGCGTCGTCCAATGTGTCGTCCGATGTGTTGCCGCAATCCGTGGCGTCCGACACGATCGCGACGTTGCATGAGGCGGTGGCCGCGAATCGCGCGGTGTGGATCGGCTACCTCAACGCGCAAGGGCAGGCGAGCAGCAGAGTCGTCGAACCGCTACGACTGGCCGGCGGATATCTCACCGCCTTCGACCACCGTCACGACGAGGTGCGCACGTTTGCGTTGCATCGCATCACCGGTGTGGCGCACCTCGGCGAAGCAGACTCCGCGCCTTCCGACACGACTGACGAGGCTATTTGATCGAGCCGGCCGTCAAGCCGCTCACGACTTTGCGCTCGATCAAAGCGAACAAGACGATGACGGGGATGGTCGCGATGACCGACGCGGCGAATAGGTTCTGCCACGGGATGCTGTACGCGCCGAGGAAGCTGTTAATCGCGACCGTCAACGGCTGCTTGTCGGGGGTCGTTGTCAAGGTCAGGGCGACAAGGAATTCGTTCCAGGCGGCAATAAACGTGAAGATGAGCGCGGTGACCACACCTGGGGCGGCGAGCGGCAGCGTCACCCGGCGGAGCGCGCCCAAGCGGCTGGTGCCCTCGACCATCGCGGCCTCTTCGAGCTCCCTTGGAATCGAGCCGAAGTAGGCGGTGAGGATCCACACCGCGAACGCCATGTTGAATCCGGCGTTGACGAGGATCAGCGACCATACGGTGTCGAGTCCACCGATGGTGAAGTACTGCCGGTAGATGCCGACGAGCATCGACGCCGGCTGCATCATTTGGGTGATCAGCACGATGAGCAGAAAAAGAATTCGACCGCGGAACTTGTAGCGTGCGGCGTAATACGCGGCGGGCATGGCGACGACCAACACCAGGATGGTCGCACCAGCCGCGATGTAAACCGTGATCAGCAAGTTGTGGAGCAGCCCACTGCTGAGCAGTTGCGAATACGCCGAGAAGGTGAAGTGTTTCGGCAGCACCGCCGACGTGCCGAGTTCCGCCTGCGGTCGGAGCGACGTGATGACCATGTCGATGTACGGGAAGATGAAAATCAGCGCGACGATGTACGCGCTTGCCGTCAGCACAACGGTTTTCCACGTCGGTCGTTCTGGATAGCGCTTGCGGCGTTGCGCCACTCCGCGCGTCTGTTGTGCCTTCAGCGTGGCGGTCGTCATCTCACTCAACCTCCGTCTTCCAGCCGCTCACCTTCAAGAAGACGGCGGTGAAGATGGCGACGATGCCGAAGTTGATGACCGACATCGCGGCGGACTCGCCGATGTCGGAGCCCTTGAGGATGTACATGAACACCGTCGTCGTCGCCGTCGAGTAGCCGGGTTGGCCGTGGGTCATCGCCCAAATAATCGGGAAGTTGTTGAAGACATTCATGATGTTGATGAGCGTGGCGACCACGATGGCCGGTCGGAGCAGCGGAAGCGTGATCGACCAGTAGGCGCGCCATTTCGACGCCCCGTCGACCGCAGCCGCCTCATACAGTCCACCTGGAATCGAGTTGTGCCCGGCCAGAATCGCGTACGTGGTGAAGGGCAGCGACACAAAAATCGCGACGATGATCAGCCACGGAAACGACGTGCTTGCGACGCCAAGTGGGTCGGCGCGGTCCAACGACCCGACCAGGCCGAGGTGGTGGCCAACGACGTTGATGAGTCCTGAGGTCGGGCTGAGCATCCATTTGAACACGATCGCGGTCATCAGCACGGACGCCGCCCACGGCGCGATCAGCGCCCATCGGGTTATCCGGCGACCGGGAAATCGCTTGTGGAACATCTGCGCTAGGCCGAGCGAAATCACCGTCGTGATGACCACGACGGACACCACCCAGATCACCGATCTCTCGATGATCGAGGCGAACTGCGGCTCGTTGAACAGCTTCGTGAAGTTGGCGCCGCCGTTGCCGCCCTCGACGAGCCCAAATGAGCTCACCTTGAGAAATGAGGTGCGGAACATGCTGTAGACCGGCCAGCCGACGGCGAAGCCGATTAACGCGATCGAAGGTCCGATCCACAGCAGCGGGGTGAGCGTGCGAGCAACGCGCAAAACTATGGGGCGCCGCCGCCGTGACGGCGGTGCCGCGTGGCCCAGGGACTGTACCGCGGTGCTGTGGCTCATCGTCCCTCTCCTGTCAACTGCCCGAGCGCATCTTTCCCCCGCGTTCGGGTCCTTTCGCGGGTCGGCCCCGGGCCTTGTTCGCCCGGGGCCGACAACCCCTCGTCCTACCAGCGGTTAGCTGTTGCTCTTCGCAGTGTTTTGCAGCTGGTCGAGGATCTTCGACGGATCGCTACTGACCGCCTGCCCGATGATCTGCTTTATCTGAGCGTTGACTTGCGCCCACGCTTTCTGGTTCACGGGGTAGAAGGTGTCGGTGGGCAGCGAGTCGAGGAACGGCTTCAAGTCGGGGTTGGCTTGGGCGACCTGCTCCGACGCGCCCTTCGTGATCGGCAACAGCTTGTAGGCGTCGAAGAAGCTCTTCTGCCACTGGTCCGACATGACGAAGCTGAGGAACGCCTTGTCTTGCATCTGG
>JAICYF010000058.1 GCA_025934355.1 Acidothermaceae bacterium | reverse complement strand
TCTCGACGTCCTCGATTCGTCGATCATGAACGTGGCGCTGCCGTCGATCCAGCGCGACCTGGGGTTCTCCCAGCAAAACCTGCAGTGGGTTCTCAGCGGTTACGTGCTCACCTATGGCGGATTCCTGCTGCTCGGCGGTCGCGCCGCCGACCTCCTTGGACGACGTAGGGTGCTCGTCACCGGCGTCGTGCTCTTCGCTGGCGCCTCGCTCGCCGGCGGTCTGTCGACCGTGTCTGGCGCGCTGATCGCGGCCCGGCTGGTTCAAGGCTTTGGCGCCGCGCTCATGGCGCCGGCCGGCCTGTCGATTCTGACGACGACCTTCAGCAACCCGACCGATCGGCACAAGGCATTAGGGCTTTGGGGCGCCGTCAGCGGCTTGGGCGCGGCCGTCGGCGTGTTCTTCGGCGGCGTGCTTTCCGAAGGCCCTGGCTGGCGGTGGGTGCTGTTCGTCAACCTGCCGTTCTGCGCGCTCATCTTGGCTAGCGCATTCGTGCTGATCGCCGGCGAACGCAAGCGCGCCTCGTTGGCTGGCTTTGACTTTCCCGGCGCGGTGCTCGTGACGGCCGGCGTGCTGCTGCTTGTCTACGCCCTCATCAAAGCCCCTAACGCCGGATGGACAAACGCGCACACGATCGGCGAGGTCGCGACCGCCGCTGTGTTGCTCGCCGCCTTCGTGCTGAACGAACTGCGTCGGCAAAACCCGCTGACGCCGTTCTCGGTGTTTCGCACCAAGGGGTTGCTCGCCGCTGACACCACGCAGCTCATCGGCTTCGCCGGGTTCTACGCGATGTTCTTCTTCTTGACGCTGTACATGCAGAACGTGCTCGGCTACTCACCGATCCGCGCCGGCGCGGCGTATCTGCCGGTGACGGTCGGCATCGGGTTCGCGGCGACCGTGGCCGCCAAGCTGTTCGGACGGGTTGGCACCAAGCCGGTCATCGTCGCGGGCTCGGTTTTGGCCGCGGTCGCGATCTACTACCTGTCCCGGTTGCCGGCAAACGGCTCTTACGTCCGCGACCTGTTGCCGGGTCTCGCCGCCATGTCGGTCGGGCTGGGCGCGGTGTTTGTCGGGGTCACGACGGCGGCGAACGCTGGTGTCGCCGACACCGAGGCGGGACTTGCCGCCGGACTGCTCAACACCGCCCAGCAACTCGGCGCCGCGTTGGGCCTCGCGATCTTCTCGGCGCTCGCCACGGCCCGCACGAACAACTTGTTGGCCGCGCACGCAAGCGTGCCGCACGCGCTGACGTCCGGCTACCACCGTGCGCTCGTGGCGTGCAGCATCTTCCTCGCCGTGGCGGCGATCGTCGCGGTCCGAGCGGCGAACTCGCGCGGAGCGACGACGAGCGGGGAGCTGGTCGACGTCCCGAGCGGGATCGTCGAAACCGTTGAGGACTAACGGAAAAGCCGAAACGTGGCCGAACTAGCGGCGGGCGAACGTCAGGTGCGTGACTCCCCTCGGCGACGACACCGCCTCGATGGTGAAGCGCGAGTCGAGGTCTTCCAAGCCGTCCCACAGCCGTTCGCCACGGCCCAGGACGATCGGGGTGACGACGACGTGCATGTGGTCGATGAGGTCCGCGGCAAGGAACTCGCGAACCGTCGCCACACCGCCACCGATTCGGACGTCGCCGCCTGCGGCGGCCTCACGTGCCGCCGCCAAGGCCTCAGCCGGAGACGCGTCGATGAAGTGGAAGGTGGTGCCGCCGTCCATCTTGATTGACGGACGCGGGTGATGCGTCAGTACGAAGACGGGGGTGTGGAACGGCGGGTTGTCGCCCCACCAGCCGCGCCACTCGTCGTCCATGCCGACCGACTCCCACGGGCCGCGCGAGGCGGCGAACTTGTTGCGGCCCATGATCTCGGCGCCGATTCCCGGACCCCACATGCTGGCGTACGCGTCGTCGACACCCATGCTGCCGTCGGTCTTGCCTTGCATCGCGCGAAAGGTGCGCGTTTCGAAGAACCACTCCATGTGCCGGTGCCCGGCGTGCCCGAACGGCGCGTCGAGACTTTGCCCCTCACCCGTGCCGAAGCCGTCTAGGGAAACGCTGAAGTTGTGCACTCGCACGATTGACATGGCGAAACCTCCAAGAACGTTGTCGGCCTTGGGACGACGCGCGCGTCCGGAAATCATCGCGCGTGATGTGACCTGCGGGCGGGGATGACGAGCGGTATGGCTGGCAAATACGTCAATCCAGGCGAGGACTACAACCGCGATCACCGCTACATCACCACCCGGATCACCCAGGACGGCCGCGATGGTTACCCCGTGGAGCCAGGCCGCTATCGGTTGATCGTGAGCCGCGCGCCCGTGACCTGTTCCAGACGCCTGGCTTCGGCGACACGATCGACTTCGACCACATCAAGCGGCACTACTACTGCGTGCACCGCGACATCAATCCGACCGGCATCGTGCCCGACGGACCCGACCTCACCGGCTGGGTGACGCCCCATGGTCGTGAGCAGCTCGGCGGCCAGCCGTTCGGCGACGGCGCCCCGCCCGCGCCGCCGAAGCCGGCCGAGACCGTCCCGGTCGAGCACACCCCGCTCGCCGCCTGATCGGCGCCGTGACGAGCGCGGTCGGTAACCGTTCCTTGACCCACTGGTGACACCCGCATAGCCTCGAAAGAAGTGAGGAGTTGCCCCGGCGACGGGGTATGAGCACACGCGAGCAGAATGAAACAGCCGGGCCCGGCAGCCCGTCTTGATAGCTGATGAACCGGTTCTGGCCTGGTCCAGGGCTGGCTGGCGCTCACTAAGAGCGACGGCGTTTGCGACGTCGTCGTCTCCTGGTGCACGTCGCGCTTCGCGTGCCTCGCCTCCTCATGTAGGCGCTCACGGACCTAGGAGGCGGCGATGCCGACGGCGGCCCTGGTGGCGGTGATCGCGGTGGTCTCCGTCGCGGCCCTGGCGGCCTGCCTCCTGGTGATCTGGTCGATGCGCCACCCGCACGGCGGTGCAGCCGGCGCCGCGATCGACACCCGGCAGCGCACCCAGGAGCAGACCGACCTGCTGGAGGAGGTCAGGCAAGCCCACGAACTTGAGATCCAGGCGCTGAAAGCCGAGCTCCGCGAGCTGCGTTCTGACCTCGAGCGCCGCGAGCGCCGACTCGCCGACCGTGAGTCGAGATTGGACGACGATCAGCGTCGCGTCGACTCCCGCGATCGCGAACTGTCGGCTCTCGAAACCGAACTCGCCAAGCGCCGCGCGCAGCTGGAAGACCTCGCCGAGGAGCGCCGTCTCGTCCTCGAGCGCACCGCCGGCCTCACCGCGGAGGACGCCAAGGGCGAGCTCATCGGCTTGATCGAAAACCAGGCCAAGCGGGAAGCTGCCATCGTCGTCCGGGACCTTGAACGTGCGGCTACCGAAGAAGGCGAGAAGCGGGCCCGCGCCATCGTCACCACCGCGATCCAGCGGGTGGCCAGCGAGCAGACCGCCGAGTCCGTGGTCAGCGTGTTGCATCTGCCAAGCGACGAGATGAAGGGCCGGATCATCGGTCGCGAAGGGCGCAACATCCGCGCCTTCGAGACGGTCACCGGGGTCAACCTAATCATCGACGACACGCCCGAGGCGGTGCTGCTGTCCTGCTTCGATCCGGTCCGCCGCGAGGTCGCTCGCGTCGCGCTCGAGAAGCTGGTGCTCGACGGCCGGATTCATCCGCACCGCATCGAGGAGATCTACGAACGCAGCCTCGCCGAGGTCGAGCAGCTCTGCCAACGCGCGGGCGAGGACGCGCTGGTCGAGGTCGGCGTCACGAACCTGCACCCGGAGTTGGTGCTGTTGCTCGGCCGGTTGCGCTACCGGACGTCCTACGGGCAGAACGTCCTTAAGCACCTCATCGAGTCGGCGCATCTCGCCGGCGTGATGGGCGCGGAACTCGGGCTCGCCGTCCCGTTGGTGAAGCGGTGCGCGTTGCTGCACGACATCGGCAAGGCGCTGACGCACGAGGTTGAGGGCAGCCACGCGCTGGTCGGCGCCGAGATCGCGCGCAAGTTCGGCGAGAACGAGGACGTCGTCCACGCCATCGAGGCGCATCACAACGAGGTCGAGGTGCGCACGGTCGAGGCGGTGTTGACGCAGGCGGCCGACGCGATCAGCGGCGGGCGGCCGGGCGCGCGCCGTGAGTCGCTCGAGTCGTATGTGAAGCGGCTCGAGCGGCTTGAGCAGATCGCAACTTCGTATGAGGGCGTCGAGAAAGTGTTCGCGATGCAGGCCGGACGCGAGGTGCGGGTGATGGTGCTGCCCGACCAGGTCGACGACATCCAAGCGCAGGTGATCGCGCGCGACATCACCAAGCAGATCGAAGAGGAGTTGACCTATCCAGGTCAGATCCGGGTGACCGTCGTGCGCGAGTCGCGCGCCACCGAGCTCGCGCACTAATCCAGCTCGCCAGCTCGCCAGCTGTCGGCGCCGCCGCAGCCGCCGCCGCCGGCTGTCCCCGCCGCCGCAGATAGCGCGGAAACAATTCGCGCTCCAGCGACGAATTGTTTCCGCGCTATCTGCCATTGACGTCGCCCGGAGGCCACGGCGGACGATGCCGCAACGGTCCGGGTACCGGCCGCTCGAAGGATTCAGCGCCTGCGGCGATGGGAACGATCAAGTCCTCGCGGTGGCCGGATGGCTGGCGCGAGACTGGGAGGACGCATGGGACGGTTCGGCGCGCTCTTCGGGCGGCCGGAGTTTCTGCGCGGCTTCCACGGCTGGATGACGCTTTGCTGGGGCGCACTGATTCCCATCACCGTCTTCACCGGCCTCAAAGGCTCGATCATCTGGATCGCGCTGATGTCGGTCTGGGCGAACTTCGTCGGCCACTTCTCGAGTTGGCAAGCGGCGCGGGTCGAGGTTAAGCAAGGCGAGCAGATCGGCGAGACCGCGAACCTCGCCACCGGCGCGACGGCGCTAGCGCAGCAAACCGCCGACGCGGCGAACAGCGCGCTCTTCAGCGATGCCGAATCGCCGGTCTGAACCCGGCTGACCCCTAGGTGTCCGCCACGCGGTCAGCGCGGAAACAATTCGCGCTCCAGCGACGAATTGTTTCCGCGCTATCGGCCATTGGCGACTGACGCCGAGCGGCGCCGAGATAGCAGAGATTGGACGACGGCCGCGCCTCAGCGCGGCGTGCGCACCCGCAAGAACTCGCGGTTGCGACGGAACACAAACCCCATCGACTCATACAGCCGGATCGCGTTCGCGTTCTCCGCAGATGCGTGCAGCATCGGCAACTCGCCGCGCTCGACAATGCCGGCGCCCACCGCCCGGATCAGCCGGGAACCAAGCCCGCGACCGCGAAACCGCTCGTCGGTGCACACCGCGCTGATCTCGACCCAACCCCGAGGCCGCAACCGCTCTCCGGCCATGGCTACGAGCTCCCCGTCGACCCGAACTCCGATGTAGCGGCCCATCTCGATCGTGCGCGGCCGCCACGGACCCGGCTTGGTGCGCTCGACCAAAGCGGCCATCTCGGGCTCGTCGTCAGGGCCGAGTTCCACCGCCGAAGAATCGTCCTCGACCTTCAGGTCTTCGCCGGTGAGTTGCACCCCGGCGATCCGGCCGACGATCTCCCAACCATCCGGGGGGTCCAACGGCGCGTCGACCACGACGAGATGGGTGCCGGGTTCGGCTAGTTTCGCGAGGTCATCCCACGCAGAAGGCCCGGCATCGTCTGCCATCGCGGCGAAGACGGTCACGTCAGGGTCGAATCGTGCCGCCGCGCCGTGTCGCAATGCGAAGTGTGATTGTGCGCCGTTGAGCGAATTCCATACCGGGTTGTCGAGCGGATGCGTCACCTGCCGATTCTCTCAAAGACCCGCCAGCGGAAGCACCGGAATATTCGGGGGAGTGAACCCGAACACCTGCCCGTAGAACGACAGTTCGGCCTCAAGTGCCGCGATCACGTTCTCAGCGCGGCGGAATCCGTGCTGCTCACCGGGAAACGCGATGTACGCGTGCGGAATTCCCTTAGCGGCAAGCGCGTCGCGGAACATCTCGGCCTGCGACGGCGGCACCACCTTGTCTTCGAGCCCTTGTAGCAACAGCACTGGGCACGACAACTCGTCAACGTGGTTCAGTGGCGCCCGCTCGACGTAGACGTCATGCGCCTCAGGCAGCGGTCCGACCAGCCCGTCCAAGTACCGCGACTCGAAATCATGCGTGTCTTCAGCGAATTTCAGCAATTCGGCCACGCCGAAGTACGACGTGCCGGCGGCGAACGCGTCGGTGCGGGTCAACGCCGCCAACGTCGTCCAACCACCTGCGCTGCCGCCGCGAATCGCCAGCCGTGCCTGATCTGCCTCGCCGTTGTCGGCGAGCGCGACCACGGCGGCCACGCAGTCCTCGACGTCAACGACGCCCCATTGGCCGCGCAGCCGCTCGCGGTATTCGCGGCCATACCCGGTCGAGCCGCCGTAGTCGACGTCCATGATGCCGATGCCGCGACTGGTGAAGAACGCGTACTCGAGGTCGAACGTCGCGGGCGAGTCGGACGTCGGGCCGCCGTGCACGAACACCACATACGGAGGCAACTCTCCTTGCGGCGCAACGGCTTGCGGGTTACGCGGCGGATACACATGCGCGTGCACCTCGCGGCCGTTGGGGCCAGGCAACGTCACCGACCGCGGCTGCGGAAGGTAACTCTCGTCGGGAATCACCTCAACGGAGCGGCGCAGAACAGCGTGTGAACCGCGCGCGATGTCGACCCGCACCACCGACGTCGGAGTGCTCGGGCTCGCCGCAACCCCCGCCACCAACGCACCGGACGACGCGAGCACCGGCAGCCAATCGGTGAACGGCGTCTCTACCGGTTGGATTGCACCTGACCGCGCGTCAAGCAGGCCGAGGCCTTGCTCACCCATGCCATGTCGGACGACGAGACGGCCGTCGTCGAGCACCACGTAGAAGCGATACCCGAGCTGCCACAGCGGCCCGGCGAACTCTTGCGCCGCATGGTGCATGACCCGCGGCGCCGTGCCGTCGAGACCGACCTCGTACAGATTCCACCAACCCGACCAGTCGCTGATCACGTAGAGCTTGGACGAGTCGCCAGGAACCCATTCCGGCTGCAACACCGACTCGCGCTCGCCGCCGAGCACGGCTTGCCATTTCGGCACCATGCCGTCGACGACGTCGCCGACTCGCAATTCCGTTGAATCCCAGGGCATGTTCGGGTGATCCCAGGCGATCCAGGCCAGCCGTGAGCCATCGGGCGACAGTCGCGGAAAGGCGAAGAACTGGCTGCCTGCGACGACCACCCGTACCTTCGACGCGTCGTCGGCTGCCGCGCCGTCGAGCGGCACCGCGACGATCGCGCGCCGCACCTCGCCGTCCGCGGTGTGCTCTTCACGCACACACCACACCTCGTCGCGCGCCGCGACATGCGTGAGTTCGGCGTATCGCCAACCTGCCTCGACGTCGGAAACCGGCGTCAGCGGCGTCGGCGACGATCCAAGCTCGAGCCGGTAGAGCCGCTGGTCGCCCCACTCGGCGAACACCAACGCCGAGCCCGAAAGCGGCGCCCACGCCATGCCGCCATACTCGTGCACCCGGGTGCGCGCGTTCCACGGCGAGGGCAGCAGGTCGCCGCGCGCCGCCGACACCACGACCTGGCGGCCACCCTCGCTCGGCCGCCCCTCCGTCCACCACACGTCGTCCGCGCCGGTTGAATCGCGGACGACGGCGGTGAAACCGAGCCGGACACCCCCGCGAGCGACGTCGGCGGCGCTGATCGGAGAGGGCCAAGAGCCATAGGGCAGGACGGATTCGGTCATGCCCTCATCTTGGCAACCCCGGCGGACGACGTGCTCAGCCGGTGTGGACGGCGCTGATGGCGTGCCCGTACCGCAGCAGGTTGTTCGGGTCGTACATCGACTTCAGCTCGCATAGCCGCGCGTACGTAGGCGACGTCCAGCAGCGAGCGCGGTCAGCGTCGTCGCCGGGGTGACCGTGGAAGTTCACCAACGTCGCGCCGCCCGGCTGGGTGGAGAACCGAACGAAGGAGGCCACCAGCGCGTCAGTGGCGGCAGGCGCGAATGCGGCGGCCGGGCCCATCAAGACGCCGATCGCCTCGATCACGAACGCGGCGTCTCGATGGCCGACGGCGTTCGGAATCGCGGGCTGGCGCGACAGCGCGCCGCCGAGATGACGGATCTCGACGATCATCACCGGGGTTTGCACGCCCGGGCCGGCGACCGACAGCACTTGGTCGATGACGACGTCGTTGAGAGACGACAGCAACATGCCACGCTCGTAGGCGGGCACCGGATGATCGGGGTCTTGGTGCACGCTGTCGATCGCGGTGTAGGGCATCTCGCCGACCAGGTCGACGATGGCCGGGGCGACCGCGCGCATCGGCGCCACTAACCGCTCACCGGTCTCGGCGTCGCCGAGATGGATCACCCGCAGGTGCACCACGAACTGTCCGCGCAACGGCTCGGGAATGTCCGGAACCGGCGGCAGTCGCAGCAGCGCGATCGAGGTGTTGGTCTGCTCGTCAAGGCCCGCGGTCCAGTCGCGATAAGCCCGCAACAATGCGGGCGCGTGCTCGCCGGGGAAGAAGATGCCGCCACCGTAAAGTCGCGAGACCGGCATCAGGTCAACGGTCATTTCGGTGATGATGCCGAGATTTCCCTTACCGCCGCGCAATCCCCAGAACAGGTCTGTCTCGGACGACGGCGACACCTCACGCACCTTGCCGTCCGCGGTGACGACGGTCATGCGTTGCACGTGGTCGGCGGCGAAGCCATACGTGCGGCCCATCAGCGGGAGTCCGCCGCCCACGACGTAACCGACCACCCCGACGTCGGACGACGAGCCGTTGAGTGGCGCCAATCCGTGTGCGGCGGCCGCCTCGACCACCGCCTTCCATTTCGCGCCGGCGCCGACTGTGGCGGTGCGCTCGCGCGGGTCGATGCTGACGTCCGTCATCGCTTTCGTGCTGATCAACACTCCCGCGTCGACCGCGGTGACGGCGCCGTGGCCAGTGGCTTGGACGGCGATGGGCAGGTCCCGCTCGGCGGCGAAGCGGACGGCGGCCGCGACGTCCTCCGTGCACGTCGCCGCGACGGCGAGCGCCGGCCGATGGGTGGTCGCAAGGTTGAAACAGGCGAGTTCTTCGGCGAACCGTTCGTCGTCCGGCCGGTAGACGGCGCCCTTGATGGCGTCGGCGAGCGTGCTGCTGTCGAAGGTCAGTTCGGTGGCGGTCATCTCGGGTGCCTCGCTTGTCTGGTCGCGACGTGTTGTTCCGCTAGGTGTGGTTTAGCGACGTGCGGTTTCGCTGCGTCTGGTTTCGCTGCGTCTGGTTTCGCTGCGCGTCTGTTCGTTGGGTGACTCGCGACGAGTCCGGACGAGTCTGGCGGCCGGGGCATGGGCGCGGCATGGGGCAAGTCCCCCACTCTGCTACCTATCCGCTCACCAGCACGACCGATTTGCCGCACAATGCGGGGGTGGATTTGAGTTGCAGCGTCGGCCTGCACTTGCGGGCCGACGAGGCCCACGACGCGGCAGCGCTCATCGCGGCTGAGTTGGCGTCCGGGTCGCCCGACGCGCATCTCGGCGCCGGATTGTTGTACTTCGCGGTCGCCGAGTTCGCGCTGTCGGCGCAGCATTTGGAGACCGCGTTTCTCAACTACAAAGCAGCCGGACGACGCAGGCGCGCCGCCTTGGCGGCGTCGCACCTGACTCGGGTGCACTTCGACGGCACCGGCAAGCAGTCGGTGGCCGCGGGATGGCTGTCGCGCGCGCGTCGGCTGCTCGCCGACGACCCCGACTGCGCGGAGGCGGGCTGGGTTGCGCTCGCTCTCATCGGGTGCAGCTACGCGAACATCGACGAGTTGCAGCAGCACGCCCACCTCGCGCTTGCGGTCGCGCAGCGCCTGGGCGACGCCGACCTCGAATGCAAGGCACTCGGCGACTCCGGTCTGGCCCTCGTCAGCCGCGGGGCGATCGACGAAGGGCTCGCCCGCCTCGACGAGGCGATGGTGATGGCGAGCAGCGGCGAATGCGACAACGTGTGGGTCGTCGGACAGGTCTACTGCGACCTCGTCACGGCGTGCAGCCGCACCGGGGATTTGCACCGGCTTGAGGACTGGCTGGCCACCGCGCAGGTCGGTGAGCGGGCCCCCGCGGGCGCCGGGCCGCCGAACCTGCTGCTCAACCACTGCCAGATCGAGTACGGCACCTTGCTGTGCGAGGCAGGTCGTTGGAACGAAGGCGAGCTGGCCCTGCGGTTCGCGGTCGACGCGTCCGTTCATTTCGTGCAGCGAGCGCAATCGCGCGCAGCTCTGGCCGGACTTCGCATCGATCAGGGCAGACTGCCCGAGGCGGCGGGCCTGCTGAACGGCTTGGAACAACGCGCGGAGGCGCAGCTCTCGCTCGTGCGACTGCACCACGCGCGCGGCGACGACGATCTCGCGGCCGCGGTCGCCCGCCAGGCGCTGCGGATGCTGCCGGGTGATCGGTTGCGCACCGCGCCGATCCACGCGCTGCTCGTCGACGTCGAGCTGTCTCGCGGGAACGTCAAGGGCGCCCGCGAGGCGGAGCGGGCCCTGGCCGAATACGCGGGGCAGACGTCGTCGCGCACGGTGGCAGCGCTGGCCGAGTGGGCTGCCGGCCGGCTCTGGCTTGCCGATCCGCACACTGGCGGCGACCAGCCACCGCACGGCGCGGTCGCCCACTTCGAAAGCGCGTTGCGCGAGTTGCGGGGCGATGAACGGTCGCTGCTCGCCGCCGACATTCAACTCGACTTGGCCCGCGCGCTCGCCGACGTCAACCGGCCGCAGGCGATCGCGGAGGCGCGGCGCGCGCTCGCGACGTACGGACGAGTCGGCGCGCATCGCATGCACGCCGCGCAGGCGCTGCTGCACGAACTCGGCGACGCCGCAGCGGCGGTCCCGGCCGCACCCGACGCGGTGCGGACGCTCACCGGGCGGGAGCGCGAGATCCTCAACCTGCTGGCGCAAGGGCTGTCGAACCCGCAGATCGCCGAACGCCTGGTCATCTCGCCGAAGACCGCCGAGCATCACGTCGGCGCGATCTTGCGCAAGCTTCAGTTGAGCAGTCGTAGCGAGGCCGCCGTTTACGCCGCGACCCTCGCGATGAACTCCTGACCGTCGCGCTGGCGCTGACCTGCTCACGACGGACCCGCTCCTGACGGGGCCGCTCATGACGGGCTGCTCATGACGGGCTGCTCATGACGGGCTGCTCATGATGGGCTGCCTTTGAGGTCGCGCGCGTCCGCCGCGACGACGAGGTGGACGGCGTGCAGGTCGCGCACGGCCGGCGGCCGGAATCGGGTGCCACTCAGCTCGGCCACGAGCGGGCCGAGTCGTTCGTCGTGAAACCGTGCGGCGGCGGCCTCGTCGTCCCAGATCTCGATGATTCGGACGCCCTCGTCGGTCGGGCCGGCCAGGTGGGCGAGCAGCCCGCCGGGCAGCGGGTCGACCAGCGACCCGGCTGCCCGCTCGTACTCCGTCCAGCTCGACGGGACGTCGTGGATGCATGCGTACGCCACGTCGGGGAGCATCGTCGCGACCGGTATAGCGACGGTTTAGCCACGTCTCCCTGAGTCGCGGTGCGAGACTTCCGAGCGTGGGGGTGGTGACAGGGTGATCGTGGTCCGAGTGCTCGGACCGCTCGAGGTTTCCGATGGCGAGCGGGCGATCACGCTTGCCGCCCGCAAGCAACGGCAGCTGCTCGCGGCGCTTGTCGTGGCGCCCGACGTCGTCCGCCCCGCCGACCTGCTGATTGACGCATTGTGGCCGGAGTCGCCGCCCTCTTCGGCCGAGAAACTGCTGCAGGTCTACATCTCCCAGCTGCGCAAGGCGTTGCCGCCAGAAGTGGCCATCCGAACAGCGGGTGCGGGCTACCTGCTCACCCTCGACGGCGCGCGGCTCGACGCCGTCCGATTTGAGGAAATGCTCAGTGAGGCGCGCGAGGCCGCGGCGGCGGGGCACCTTTCGGTGGCGGCGTCGACGCTGCAGCACGCGCTCGGTCTGTGGCGTGGTGATGCGTACGCCGAGTTCTCCGACGCCGACTTCGCGCGCCCCGAGGCGCAGCGGCTGAACGAACTACGGCGGCTCGCGGTCGAGGAGCGCTTCGTGGCCGAGTTGGAGCTTGGCCGGCATCGGGCCATCCTGCCGCACGTCGTGGCGGCGGCCTCGGAGAACCCGTTGCGCGAACGCCTCCAGGCGCAGGCGATGCTCGCGCTTTACCGCAACGGTCAACAGGCAGAGTCGCTCGACCTGTATCGAGCCACCCGCAACGCCCTTGTCGACGAACTCGGCGTCGAGCCGGGCGATGAGCTTCGGCGACTGCACTCGCTGATCTTGCGGCAAGACCCCGCGCTCGATCGCGCGTTTCCGGCGCGCGCGCTCTCGGCCGAACTGCCGACTCCGCCGAACCCCCTGCGCGGTCGTGAGCGCGAACTCGACGAGCTGGGGGAGTGGATCGACGACGAAGACGTGCGCCTCGTCGTGCTTGCGGGCGCCGGCGGCTCGGGCAAGACGAGACTTGCGAATGAGGTTGCACGTCGCGCGGCGGAGAAATTCGCCGATGGCGTCACATTCGTTTCGCTGGCCACGGTTCGGGACGCGGACGTCGTGCCCGCTGTCGTGGCCGGCGCCGTTGGAGTGCCCGCCGTCACCGACCCGCTCGAAGCGCTCGGAGTTCATCTGCGCAATCGTGAATTGCTTCTAGTGTTGGACAATTTCGAGCAGTTGCGCGCTGCCGGCCCGACCCTTGTGGCGCTCTTGGCAAAGGCGCCGCGGGTGAAAATCCTGGCCACCAGTCGGGTCGTGCTGCACGTCTCGGGCGAGCATGTCTACCCGGTCGACCCGCTGCCGCCCGACGCGGCCGCCGACCTTTTCGTCGAACGTGCCCGCACCGCCGAGCCGCGGCTGCGGACTGGCGCGTTCGACGCGGCCACAGTCGACGCGTTGTGCCGGCGACTTGATCGGCTGCCGCTCGCAATCGAGCTAGCCGCAACGCATCTGCGGGCGCTCACGCCCGGGGAGTTGCTGCAACGACTGGACAACCGGCTGCCGTTGCTCAGCGACGGCCCGCATGATCTGCCCGCTCGACAGCAGACGTTGCGCTCGACGCTGGAATGGAGTTTCGATCAACTCGACGAGCAAGCGAGGCGGGATCTCGCGGCGCTGTCGGTTTTCGCGGGCGGCTGGACGATGGAGGGCGCCGCGGCTGTGCTCGGTGACGCAGAGCGTGCGCCACAGCGTGTTCGCGCGCTCCTAGACCACAGTCTGCTGGTGCGGACGACGACAGCCGACGGCTCGTGTTTCACCATGCTTGAGACGGTGCGTGAATTCGCGGCGGAACGCTTGGCCGCATCCGCAGCCGCGCAGACGATGAGACGCCGACACGCCGAATACGCGCTACGGCTCGCGCAAAGCTTCAATCTTTCGATTGACGCGCTCGGCACGCCAACGCCGAAACACTACGACGCGGCGCGGACCGAACAAGAAAACATGCGGGCCGCGTTGGACTGGGCCCAGCAATGCGACCCGCTGTTGGGCCTTTCACTGATGGCGGCGCTCGAGCAGTTCTGGGTCACGAACAGTCCCCGCGAGAGCGTGCGCCGGCTAACCGATTTGCTCGCGGCGGCCACCGACGCCCCGCCTGACGCGCGCGCCCGCGCGCTACGCGACCTCGGCGGCTGCACCGAAGTGAGTGGTGACTGGCGGGCTGCCGGGGAGTACTACCAGCAAAGCCTCGACCTCTACCGGCAGATTGGTGACGAGGCAGGCGAGTTGCGGCTGATGCATCGGGTGACGCTCATCGCCTTTGTTCGCGATGATCTGGAACTCGCCGGCGCCGTGACAGCGGAGGGCCTTCGTCGCGCGACGGCCGGGGGGTTCCGGTACGAGCGCAGCGAATTGCTACGCAGCGCGTCGGTCCTCGCGTTGCGGTCAGGCGCGGTCGAAAAGGCATACGAACTAGAAAGCGAGAGCCTTGACCTGCTGCACGGCATCGGTTCGTGGTCGTGGGGCGAGAACAGCCGATTGCGCACGATGGCCGAAATCGCCAGCCAGCTCGGCTGGTACCAGCGGGCCGACGAGCACGGCCGCGAAGCGCTTCGGCTCGCCCGCGAGAGCGGCGATCGGATCAAGACGGTCATCGCGCTCGCCTCCTTGGCTTTGGTGGCGTTCCGAGCCGGAGACGTCGATCGGGCCGGCCGGTTGTGGGGCGCCGTCGAGGCCGAAGAACGCCGATCATTCCTCGGTTGGTGGACGACCTACCGCCACCGGTACGACGAGGTGGCCGCTGCAGTCGGCAGCCGCGAGTTTGAAGACGCGCGGGCGACCGGCTGCAGCGCGTCGCTCGACGAAGTCATCGATGAGGCGCTCGCCGGACGGCTCGTCGCGGGCTAGGCCGTACCCTGGACGACGTGCCAACGCCCGCCATATCGACGCCGCGCACCTACCAGGTGCGAACCTACGGCTGCCAGATGAACGTCCACGACTCCGAGCGGATCGCGGGTTTGCTCGAGGACGCCGGCTACGTGAAGGCGGACGATGCGACGACGCCGGATGTCGTCGTCTTCAACACCTGCGCGGTGCGAGAGAACGCCGACAACCGCTTGTACGGCAACCTCGGGCATCTTTTTCCGGTGAAGCAGGCGACACCGGGCATGCAGATCGCGGTCGGCGGATGCCTCGCGCAGAAGGACCGCGGCGAGATCGTCCGTCGAGCCCCGTGGGTCGACGTGGTGTTCGGAACGCACAACGTCGGCGCGCTGCCCGTTCTGCTCGAGCGCGCCCGGATCGCCGAAGAGGCGCAGATCGAGATCCTTGAGTCGCTTGAGGTTTTTCCGTCGACCCTGCCCTCGCGACGTGAGTCGGCTTACGCCGCGTGGGTGGCGATCAGCGTCGGCTGCAACAACACCTGCACGTTCTGCATCGTGCCGAGCTTGCGCGGTCGCGAAAAAGACCGCAGGCCGGGAGACATTCTTCTCGAGATCGAGACACTGGTTCGCGAGGGTGTGCTCGAGGTCACGTTACTTGGTCAGAACGTCAACTCCTACGGCGCAGAATTCGGCGACCGACAGGCGTTTTCCAAGCTCCTCCGAGCGTGTGGCGACATCGAGGATCTCGAGCGCGTTCGATTCACCTCGCCGCACCCTCGTGATTTCACCGACGACGTGATCGAGGCGATGGCGCAAACGCCGAACGTCATGCATCAGTTGCACATGCCGCTTCAGTCGGGCTCGGACGAGGTGTTGAGGCGCATGCGCCGCTCGTACCGTCGTGAGAAATACCTGGGCATCATCTCCCGCGTGCGCGATGCGATGCCCGAGGCGGCCATCACCACCGACATCATCGTTGGCTTCCCCGGCGAGACCGAGGCCGATTTCCAAGACACCTTGGACGTCGTGCGCGAGGCGCGATTCGCCGGCGCTTTCACCTTCCAGTACTCGAAGCGGCCTGGAACTCCAGCGGCCGACATGGCCGATCAGGTGACGCCCGACGTCGTCCGGGATCGTTACGACCGGCTGGTGGAACTTGTCGAGGACGTCGCCTGGGCCGAAAACCGCGGCCAGCTAGGGAAAACCGTCGAGGTCTTGGTCGCCGAGGGCGAGGGCCGCAAGGACGATCGCACTGCTCGCATGAGTGGTCGCGCGCCCGACAACCGGCTGGTGCACTTCGCCGCGGCGCCCAACGTGCGGCCCGGAGACGTCGTGACCGCGGAGGTGACGTACGCGGCGCCGCACCACCTGGTCGCTGACGTCGTCCGGGGTGTTCGGCGCACTCGCGCGGGCGACGCGTGGGACGCGCGGCAGGCGCGTCCAGTCGCTGAGGTGCCACGCGGCGTGGCACTCGGCATGCCGGCCTTCCCGGCGCCGCTGCCATCACGGTGATCATGCAGAAAAGTGCGACCTCGCGACGCGAGAATCGCATTTTTCTGCATGATCACCGCGCCGCCGGGACGGCGAGCCCGGACCGGGTCGGGTTACGGTAACCGGGTGCGTAGGTACTTGCAGCCCGGGTTCGTCGTCGCATACGGGGTCGTGACGGCGATCTTCGTCGTCGCCGTGATCTTCTTCGGCTGGTTCGGATTCTGGCTCGGCCTGGCCGTGCTTGCGCTGGTGAAGGTTGCCCGTTGGGGCATTCCGTTGATCAAGCTGAGCTATCAGCGACAACCACCCGCGGCGGAGGAACGCGTCGTCGACGACGTGTCGGGCGAGCCAGCCGACGCCGCACGGTAACCCGACGGTCACGGCTGTCGCGGTCGGCTCAGAACGATCGGCCTGTTGCCGATAAGCAGGTATGTCCTGTGTTGCGACCGGAATCGGCGCGAGCG
>JAICYF010000051.1 GCA_025934355.1 Acidothermaceae bacterium | reverse complement strand
CGCCTTCTTCGCGGAGGCGCGCCCGACGACGGTCGTGATGGCGGCGGCGAAAGTCGGCGGCATCATGGCCAACGCCACCTACCCGGCCGACTTCCTGTCTGACAATCTGCGCATCCAACTCAACGTCTTCGACGCGGCGTTGTCGGTGGGCGTCGAGCGACTGTTGTTCCTCGGCTCAAGCTGCATCTACCCCAAGCTCGCGCCGCAGCCGATACGTGAAGACTCCCTTCTTACCGGCCCGCTTGAGCCGACCAACGACGCTTACGCCATCGCAAAAATCGCCGGTGTCTTGCATGTGCAGGCGATGCGTCGGCAACACGGCGTGCGGTGGATTTCCGCGATGCCGACCAACCTCTACGGGCCGGGAGACAACTTCGACTTAGAGAAGTCCCATGTGCTGCCCGCCCTGATCCGCCGTTTCCACGAAGCCAAGCTGGACGACGCGGCGAGCGTGACTCTTTGGGGCACCGGCACACCACGCCGCGAGTTCCTCCACGTCGACGACGTCGCCCGCGCATGCGAGCTGCTGCTGGAAAACTACGACGATCCGGCGCCGATCAACGTCGGCGTCGGCGAGGACGTCACGATCGCCGAGCTCGCCGATCTCGTCGCCAAAATCGTCGGCTACACAGGGCGAATCGAGTTCGACCCGAGCAAGCCTGACGGCACGCCCCGCAAGCTCCTCGACGTCAGCCGAATCAACGCGCTCGGCTTCGAGCCGCGCGTCAACCTGGCCGACGGCATTGCGAGCGTCTACGACTGGTACGTGCAGTCCGGACAGCGGAAAGGGACCTGACCATCGACGCCATCTTGTTGGTGGGCGGCAAGGGCACCCGGCTTCGCCCGCTCACGCTCACCGCGCCGAAGCCCATGCTGCCCACGGCGGGCGTGCCGTTCCTCACCCACCTGCTGGCCCGGGCTCGCGAGGCCGGCGTCGACCACGTCGTGCTCGCCACCTCGTATCGCGCCGAGACGTTCGAGGAGCACTTCGGCGCCGGTGGGTCGCTCGGGCTCGACCTCGAGTACGTCACCGAGACTGAGCCGCTCGGCACCGGTGGCGGCATTCGCAACGTCGCAGACCGGTTGCGCGCCAAGCCCGACGAGCCGGTGGTGATTTTCAACGGCGATGTGCTCTCTGGTCACGACATTGGCGCGCAGATCGCGTTGCACGAGGATCGCGGCGCCGCAGTCACGCTTTACCTGACCGCCGTCGACGACCCGCGAGCGTTCGGCTGCGTGCCGGTCGACAACGACGGCCGAGTGACCGCGTTTCTCGAGAAGACCCCCGAGCCGGTCACCAACCTCATCAACGCCGGTTGCTACGTGTTCCGGCGCGACGTCATCGACGCAATTCCCTACGGCATAACGGTTTCTGTCGAGCGTGAGACCTTCCCGCAGTTGCTCGAGTCGGGAGCGCTGGTGCTCGGCTTCGTCGACACGGCGTACTGGCTCGACCTCGGCACGCCGGCCGCATTTGTGCAAGGCTCGGCCGACCTCGTGCGCGGCGTCGCGCCATCGCCGGCGCTGCCCGGGCCGACGGGTGAGTTGCTCGTGCTTCCCGGCGCCCACGTCGCTTCGACGGCGACGGTCACCGGCGGCTCCTGTGTCAGCACGCGCGCGGTGATCGGCGAGCGCGCGGTTGTCGACGGCAGCGTGGTCTTCGAAGGCGCGGTCATCGAGGACGACGCGCGCGTTCGCGCGAGCATCGTCGGCCGTGGCGCGCGGATCGGAGCTGGTGTGGTTCTTGACACCGCCGTGATCGGGGACGGCGCGGAGATTGGCGACGGCAATGAATTGCTGAACGGCGTCCGGGTTTGGCCCGACACTGTGCTGTCGCCAGGCGCGGTCCGCTTCTCGAGCGACGCGTGAGTCGATGACCGCTGAGCTCACCCTGCCCCGGCAGCGCGTCTACCGGCCGCGCGAACCGGTCGATCTGCACGCGACACTCGGCACGCACAAGCACGGTCCAGGCGATCCATGTCATCACATCGACGGGGCAGGTGCGCACTGGCGCACCTGGCGCACTCCTGACGGCCCAGTCACCGTGAGATTTGCCGTGACCAAAGGAGAAATCTCCGTCGAGGCTTGGGGTAGTGGCGCAAGCTGGGCGCTCGACACTGCTCCGTCAGTACTCGGCGCGGACGACGATTGGACCGGCCTGGCGCTCGACCATCCGTTGCTGCACGACACCCGGCGCCGCAATCCTGGGCTGCGATTGAGCCGCAGCTTTCGAGTTTTCGAGGCTCTCGTGCCGGCGATCATCGAGCAACTGGTCACCGGCGTCGAGGCGTTTCGCAGCTGGCGGCAGTTGTTGAGCCGATTTGGCGAGCCCGCGCCCGGTCCGGTTCCCGTTGCGCTAAAGGTGTTTCCCGGCGCCGCGGTTCTGCGTGACATACCCGACTGGGAGTGGCATCGCGCCGGCCTCGACGGCCGCCGCCGACGCACCGTCATCGCCGCCGCGCATGTCGCGAACCGCATCGACGAGTGCGCGAATCTCGACGTCGAGACAGCTTCGAAACGACTCCGCTCGTTGTTCGGCGTGGGCCAGTGGACCGTTGCGGAGACCTTGCAGCGCAGCCACGGAGCGCCCGACCTCGTGTCGGTCGGTGACTACCACATCCCCAACCTGGTCGGCTTCGCGTTGACCGGGGCGCCGCGCACCGACGACGCCGGAATGCTGGCGTTGTTGGCGCCGTACGCGGGGCACCGACAGCGCGTCGTCCGGCTGCTTGAAGCGAGCGGACGACGCGCGCCGCGATTCGGGCCGCGGATGTCCATTCGCGACTACCGTCGCGACTAGACGGCGCTGCGCGACCGCCGTCGCGACTAGACGGCGCGGCGCGACCGCCGTCGCTCGTGAGGAGGGGCGCCATGGGGCTCGATGACATCGACCAGCGGATCGTCGCCAGGCTGCGCGACGACGCGCGGACCAGCTTCGCCGAGATCGGCGCCGTCGTCGGGCTGAGCGCGCCCGCGGTGAAGCGGCGGGTCGACCGGTTGCGGGCCTCGGGCGTCATCACCGGCTTCACAACGGTGGTCGAGCCGTCCGCGCTGGGCTGGTCGACGGAGGCGTACGTCGAGGTCTACTGCCAGGGCAAGACGACCCCGGCGATGATCGCGGCCGCGGTGTCGCGGCACCCCGAGGTGGTCGACGCCTGCACGGTGTCGGGCGAGGCCGATGCGCTGGTGCATGTGATGGCCGCCGACATGCGGCACTTCGAGGAGGTGCTCGAGCGGATCGGCGCGGAGAAGTTCGTCGTCCGGACCAAGAGCGTCTTGGTGCTGTCGCGGCTGTTGCGCCGCTGAACCCGGCCGAGCCACCCGACTTGTGTCGGCCAGTACGCGGTAGACCGCGTGTTCGCCGACACAAGTCGCCGAGAGGGGCCGGTAGCCGGGAGGGCCGGGTAGCCGGGAGGGGCCGGGTAGCCGGGAGGGGCCGGTCGCCGCAGGCAGCCGGCGGCTGCGGGGGCGGCACCCAGCGTCGAGGCGATGCGCAACGAATCGCCGCGTCAACGGCGACTAACGCAACGAACCACCGGGAAAGCGCAACCAGAACGGCTTGTTCGAAAGGGGTGACTGGCCGATCGTGGAGGCATGACCCTCCTTGAAAACCGGCCCCAGACGGCGGCGGCTGCCGCCGAGCGCGTCGCGACCCGCCGTCGTTACCTCATGTGCGAGCCACGGCACTTCGCCGTCGAGTACGCGATCAACCCGTGGATGGACCCCACGGTGCCGGTCGACCGCGACCTGGCGATCAGGCAGTGGCGAGCACTCGCCGACACCTATCGGCGGCTCGGCCACCACGTCGAGGAGATTGCGCCGGTCGAGGGACTGCCCGACATGGTGTTCGCCGCGAATGGCGCCACCGTCGCGCGCGGCCGGGTCTACGGCGCGAAGTTCAAGTACGCGGAGCGCGTGCCCGAGGGTCCGGCGTATCTCGGTTGGTTCAAGGAGGCCGGCTATCGGGTCGCGCACGAGCCGGCCTACGTGAACGAAGGCGAAGGCGACCTGCTCGTCGCCGGCGACCTTCTTCTTGCCGGCACCGGTTTTCGAACCGATCCCGCCGCCCACGCCGAGGCCGCGGAGGTGCTCGGTCTCAAGGCGGTGACGCTGCGGCTCGTCGACCCGCACTACTACCACCTCGACACCGCGCTTTGCGTGCTCAGCGAGCGCGATATCGCTTATTTCCCAGGCGCTTTCGACGCCGAAAGCCAGGACGTGCTGCGGCAGCTTTTCCCAGCCGCGATCATCGCCGACGCGGACGACGCGAAGGTGCTCGGGCTGAACGCGGTGAGCGACGGACGCCATGTCGTGCTTCCGCTCGAGGCCACTGAGCTCGCAAAGAAGCTCGCCGCCCGCGGCTACCAGCCGGTGCCCGTTTCCCTTAGTGAGTTGCGAAAAGCAGGCGGCGGTCCGAAGTGCTGCACTTTGGAGCTGAGGTCATGACCACCGAAACCATGGCGAGCGTCGCGTCGTCCGGCTACATCGCGCTTGACGAGACTTACGCGGCGCACACGTACCACCCGCTGCCCGTCGTCCTAAGCGAAGGTGACGGAGCGTGGGTGACGGACGTCGACGGCCGCCGTTATCTCGACTGTCTCGCCGGCTATTCGGCCTTGAACTTCGGACATGGGCATCCGGTTATCGTGGCCGCGGCGCGCGAGCAACTCGGGCGTTTGACGTTGACCAGCAGGGCGTTTCATCACGACCTGCTCGGCGAGTTCGCCCGCGATCTCGCCGAACTCGCTGGTTTTGAGGCCATGTTGCCGATGAACAGCGGCGCCGAAGGTGTTGAGACGGCGGTCAAGCTCGCGCGCAAATGGGGTTACGAGGTCAAGGGCGTCGAGCCCGACCGTGCGACGATCGTTGTGGCGAGAAACAACTTCCACGGCCGCACGGTGAGCATCGTCAGCTTCTCAAGCGACCCCGACGCGAAGCGAAACTTCGGGCCGTACACACCGGGTTTTCGCACGGTCGACTTCGGAGACGCGCAGGCGATCGCCGAGGCGATTGACGACACGACGGTCGCGGTGCTGATCGAGCCGATCCAGGGCGAGGCGGGCGTCATCATCCCGCCCGACGGCTACCTGCGCGCGGTGCGCGACATCTGCACCCGGGCCGGTGTCTTGTTCATGGCCGACGAGATTCAGTCAGGTCTTGGCCGCACCGGCCGCACGTTCGCGTGTGACCACGAGGGCGTGCGCCCCGACGTGCTCATCCTCGGCAAGGCGCTGGGCGGCGGCGTGCTTCCGGTGTCGGCGGTGCTGGCCGACTGGTCAGTGATGAGCGTCTTCAAGCCCGGCGAGCACGGCAGCACGTTCGGCGGCAACCCGCTCGCGTGCGCTGTTGGGCGCGCCGTCGTCGGGTTGCTCAGCACCGGCGAGTTCCAAGAGCGGGCGACGATTCTCGGCGCCCATTTGGCGGAGCGGCTCGAGGGCCTAGTCGGGCGTGGAGTGGTTGATTTCCGCTGTCGCGGTCTTTGGGCCGGCGTCGACATCGACCCCGCGCTCGGCACCGGACGTGCGGTCTGCGAGGCGCTGCTGCGCCGCGGCGTCCTGGCCAAAGACACCCATGGGTCGACGATTCGGCTCGCGCCGCCGCTGGTGGTCACGTCGTCCGACATCGATCTGGCCGTCGACGCGCTGGCTGGCGCGCTGCAAGACCTGGCCGGCTGACCACCCGCTTTTCCGTCGCCGAGTGAAGGGTTTCTGCTGCAAATTCGGCTGAATTAGCAGCGCAAACCCTTCACTCGGCGCAAGGGAGGGGCGGGCGGCGCAAGAGAGGGGCGGGGAAATCAGGGGGCTAGGCGCGGACCTCGGCAGCGAGCGCCAATGCCGCCCGTGCGATGTCGGCGGTGGCCTCGACGTCCGTCATCAGCAGCGGCCGCGACCGCACCTCGACGCCGTCAACCGCCGCGCCGGCGTCGACCGTGTCGACTAGCCACCCGTCGATAAGTGAAGGACCGTAAAGGGCGCCGACGGCTGCCGCCGACGTCTCGACGCCGCGCGCTGTGAGGCAGGCGTCGGCCATGCCGCGCACCGGCGCGCCGCCGATGATCGGCGAGACCCCTACGACGGGCGCCGAGGTGGCGACCAGCGCCTGCCGAATGCCCGGAACCGCCAAGATCGTCCCGATGCTTACGATCGGGTTGGACGGCGGGAGCAGCACCACGTCGGCGTCCGCGATGGCCTCGACGACCCCCGGGGCGGGTGTGGCGGTGGCGGCGCCCACCGCGGTGATTTCCAACGCCGGCGCCTGCGCGTGCAGCCGCACCCACCACTCCTGGAAGTGGATTAGCCGCCGCCCGCCTGAGGCCCCGTCGTCGATAACGACGTGGGTCTCCACCTTGTCGTCGGACATCGGCAGCAGCCGCACACCCGGCCGCCAGCGTTCGCACAACCGGGCGGTCACCTCCGAAAGCGGCACGCCTTCGGCCAGCCACTGGGTGCGCAAAATGTGCGTCGCGATGTCACGGTCGCCAAGTCCGAACCATTGCGGCTGGGCACCGTAAGAAGCCAATTCATCCTTAACCGCAAAGGATTCTTTGGCGCGGCCCCAGCCCTGCTGCTCGTCGATTCCCTCACCAAGCGTGTACATCACGGTGTCGAGGTCGGGGCACACGCGCAGGCCGAAGAGCGTGATGTCGTCGCCCGTGTTGCCGATGACCGTGATGCTCGCGGTGGGTTCGTCGGCGCGCAGCGCGGCGCGCAATCCGCGCAAAAATCGGGCCCCGCCGATGCCGCCGGCCAAGGCGACGATGCGTCGTCCAGCGCCCGAATGAGGAGCTGCGGTCATGCTGCGAAGCGTCGCACAGCGGGCTCGCGGCCCGTCGCGCCGGGCGGGCGCAGCGGCCTCGCGGCCCGCCGCGCCGGGCGGGCGCAGCGGTCTTTCGGCCCGCCGCGCCGGGCTCGCCGGTCAAGCGTTTGAGGCCGAATATCACCGTTCGGCTTGACGAGCGGGTAATGACGCGCATGTAATTCCACGCATGTGCTCCAGACGGAGCAATGCCGGCGGTGGCGCAGCAGAGCGTCAGGCGGCGGCGATCGAGGGTCGAGGAGGTGCGCGGTGACCGAGGTGTATCGCGAGGTCTACCCGCTGCACGAGGGCGTCGGGCTAGTCAGCGGGGCGGATGACGTGTTCCCGCTCGACGTCGAGGAAGAGCTTCGTTGGCAGGATCGCGCCTTGTGCGCGCAGACCGACCCGGAGGCGTTCTTTCCGGAGAAGGGCGGGTCGACGCGCGAGGCGAAGCGCATCTGCACCACCTGCCCGGTGCGCGACGAGTGCCTGGAGTACGCGCTGGGCAACGACGAGCGGTTCGGCATCTGGGGCGGCCTTTCTGAGCGTGAACGGCGTCGGCTGAAGCGCCGGGTCAGCTAGCCCGGGCGGTCGGCGCGAGAAGCCGCCGGGCGGCTCATCGCGTATGGTGAGGCGTCCGCGCTCAGCCTTTCGTCGACCGACGTCCGCCTTGGAATGACTTCACCTTCCCGTGCTTCCAGACAGCATCAGCTGATCCGTCCGCGCCACGTCGTCACCGCGGTTCTCATCGCGCACGACGGTGCGCGCTGGTTGCCGACGACGCTGAACGCCGTCAAGAGCTCACGTCGTCCGGTGCAGCGGTTCGTCGCGGTCGACACCGGCAGCGTCGACGACACCCGCGAATTGCTCGAGCGCAGCGTCGGCGCGTCGAGCGTGCTTGCCGCCCCCCGCAGAGCCGGCTTCGCTGCGGCTGCCGATCGAGCGGTGGCCGCGTTCGCCCGCGCGCCCGCGCTGGCCCCCAGCGGCGCCGAGGCGGCCGAGATCGTCGAGTGGATCTGGTTGCTGCACGACGACAGCGCGCCCAGCCCCACCGCGCTCGAACTCTTGCTCGAGGTCGCCGACGAGATGCCGTCGGCCGGGGTGATCGGCCCGAAGTTGCGCGGGTGGGACGACCATCGGACGTTGGTCGAGGTCGGCGTCACCGTCGACCGCGGCGGCCGCCGCGAGACCGGACTTGAGCCCGGCGAGCTTGACCACGGTCAGCACGACGGCGACCGCGACGTCCTGGCGGTCAGCACCGCCGGGATGCTGGTGCGCCGCGACGTCTGGGACGAGCTCGGCGGCCTCGATCGCGAGCTGCCGTTGTTTCGCGACGACCTCGACTTCGGCTGGCGGGCCAACCTGGCCGGCCACCGGGTCGTCGTCTGCTCCCGGGCGATCGTCTACCACGCGCAGGCGGCGGCCGCCGGACTGCGCCGGATCGACGCAGCTCCGCCGTATCCCCGCCGGGTCGACCGGCGGGCCGCGCTGCGCACGATGGTCGTCAACGCCAGCCCGGTCTGGCTGCCGTGGATCGGCACCCGGTTGCTGCTGGCCTCCTTGCTTCGGGCCGTGGCGTTTCTGCTCACGAAGCGGCCGGCCGACGCCTGGGACGAGACTCGCGCGGCCCTGGCCGTTTTCGGCCGACCCCGCGCGCTCGCGAAGGCGCGGTCAGCTCGGAAGAGACATTGGGTGGTGCCGCACTCCGACGTCCGTCGGCTGTTGGCGCCGCGCGGCACTCGGATCCGGTACTACGCCGAAGCCCTCTCACAGCGGGTGGCGACGGTCGGCGCCGAGCATCCGAATGACCAGCGCGGGCTGCTCCGCCGGATCGGCACCCGCCCGGGCGTGCTGCTCGTCGGCGTCCTGCTCCTCGTCGCCTTGATCGCGCAACGCCATGTGCTCGGCGGCAACCTGCACGGCGGCGCGCTGCTGCCGGCGCCGGCCAGCGCGGGCGACCTGTGGAACACCTACACCCAGCATTGGCACCCGACCGGGTTCGGCAGCTGGGCCGCCGCGCCTCCCTACCTGGCGATCCTGGCCGGCCTCGCGGCGATTTGTTTAGGCAGCGCGTCGTTCGCCGTCCAGGTCTTAATTTTGGGCAGCGCGCCGCTTGCCGGGCTGTCGGCCTACCTCGCGGCCAAGCCGATCGCGCCCGCCACTCGGGTCAGGGTGTGGGTGGCGGCGACGTACGCGCTGCTGCCGGTCGTGACGGGCGCGGTCACCGCCGGACGTCTCGGCGCGTGCGTGGTCGCGGTCGTGTTGCCATGGGTGCTGTCGGCCCTCGCGCGCGCGTTGGTGCCGGGTTTCCAGCCGGACGACGCGCCGCGCTCCGGAGGGCTGCGTGCGGCATGGGTGGCCGTCTTCCCGCTGACCATCGCGACCGCCTTCGACCCGATGGCGTACGTGCTACTCGGCGCGGTCGTCGTGATCGCGCTCGTTTGGTCGCTCGCCCGGCGCTGGTACGTGCGCGCCGCGCGCGCGCTCGTGCTGCTGGTGGCGCCGCCGGTGTTGCTGCTGCCCTGGACCGGCCGGCTGGTCGCGCATCCGTCGCTGATCGTCGGCGGCATCGGTCAGGTGCTGCCGGGCTTGCAAGACCGCGCGCTCGCGCCGGCCAACGTGTTGTTGCTGCATCCAGGTGGGCCCGGGATGCCACCGGTGTGGCTGGAGGCCGTCGTCGTCCTCGCTGGTCTTGCCGGGTTGCTTCAGCTGACCCGTCCAGGTCCGGCCCGGCTGGGCTGGCTGCTGGCCCTGGTCGGCTTGGTCGGCGGGTTGGCCGTCACCCACGTGCGGGTGCGAGTCGAAGGCGGCTCGGCGGTCGACGTGCCCGGCTGGCCGGGCACATCGACCACCCTCATCGGCGCCGGGTTGTTGATGGCCGCGGCCGTGGCGGGCGCGCGGCTGCGCGCCCGGCTGTCCGCGGCCAGCTTCGGCTGGCGGCAACCTGTCGCGCTCGTCATGACGGCGGCCGCGGTGGCCACCCCGGTCGCGGCGGCGGTGATGTGGCTCGGCCGCGGCACCGGCCCGCTGCTGCGCGACAGCGCCACCGAGGTGCTCCCGGCGTTCGTTCGCGACCCGGCGGCCAGCAGCGGCGAACCCCGAACGGTGGTGTTGCGGCCGTCGACCGCCCTGCCGCTCGGCATCCCCACGTCGTCCGCTTCGGCCGACGGTCTTGTGCGGTACGCGTTGTTGCGCGACCGCTCGCCCCGACTCGGTGACGCCGACCTGCCGCCTGACCCGAAACAGGTCGCGTTGCTCGACACCGCCGTCGCCGATTTGGCCGGCGGATTCGGTCAGCGTGCGGCGACCGAGTTGGCGCACGCCGGCGTCCGGTACGTGATGACCCCGCAGACCAACGACGGCGGACTGGCCACGCGCATCGCCACCGCCGGCGGATTGTTGCCGAAGACCACAGACAACGGCTGGACAGTGTGGCAGGTGCAAACCGACGCCGGCCGGGTCGCGATCGCGACCCAAGGTGACGACACCTGGCGGCTCGCTGACGCGAGCGGTGACGTAGGCGCCCACGCCACGCCGATCACCGTGCCGTATGCGCCGAACCCGCGGCTGCTGATGTTGGCTGAGGCGCCGTCGCCGAATTGGCGGGCGGTCGCCGTCGGCGCGACCAAGGGCGCCCGGGTGCCGCTGGCGTCGACCACCCTCGACGGGATGCAGGCCTTCCAACTGCCGACGGCCGGTGGCGACGTCGTCATAGAGCGGGTGCCTGACCGGCGGGCGAACTGGCTCGTCTTCGAGTTGATCGCGCTGCTCGTCGTCATCGGGGCGGCGGTGCCAGGCGGACGACGGGGGGCCCGTCATGCGTCCGGTCGCCGCGGCCGCGCGCCGGCCGTCGAAAGCCCAAGCGACGAGGCCGCCGTCCGGGCTCCGCTGGGAGCGTCGTCATGAGGCGCGACCCACGGCTGCTCGCCGTGCTCGTCGTGGGGCTGGTCGCCGCCGCGCTCACGTGGGGGGCGGTGAGCGAACCGGCGAAGGGCCGCACCGCGTCGTCGACGTCGAGCACCGTCCCAATCACGACCGCGGCGCTGGTCTGCCCGCAAGCTGGTGGCACGCCCCCCGGAGGCGCCGCCCGGATCGGCTATGCCGCGTTCGGCACCGACCCGGTTGACATCGGGACGACGTCCGCGTCAACGATGCCGCTCGATCCGGACGGCGTTTCCGCGCCGCTCCCACTCAAGGGCGGTCACGCCTGGGTGGTCGACGGACCGAAGACGGTCGGACCCGTGCAGGTCAGCCTCGACGGACCGCTGGCGACCAAGGTCGGCGCCGTGCAGTTCACCCGGCAGACCGTGGCGAAATCGTGGCAGGTGTCGTCGGCACCGTGCGAAGGTCCCACGACGCACGCCTGGTTCGTCGGCTTTTCCACCGGCGTCGGAGCGCACGCCACCCTGTTGCTCAGCAACGTCGACAACGTGGCGGCGAACGTCAACGTCGGCATTTACGGCGACACCTCGCCGCCCAACACCGACGCCGAGCGCGGAATCACCGTGGCGCCGCGGACCCAGGTCGCGGTGCAGCTCGACAACGTCGCACCCGGACTGTCGAACGCGGCGGCCGAAGTGACCGCGACGGCTGGTCGGGTGGTGCCCGCGATTCGATTCGACGCGCAGGACGGGTCGATCCCGCTCGGCGTCGACTTCCTGCCGCGCGCAGCCGACGCCGCGCTCAGCCAGACCGTGCCTGGCATTCCCGGCGGCGACGGCAGTCGCCGGCTGGTGATCGCGGCGCCCGGGGACGTCGACGCCACGGCGTCGGTGAAGCTCGTCACCGCCGACGGCTCATACACACCCACCGGCATGGACCTCGTTGACGTACCGGCCGGGGGCGTGGTGAGTGTCGACCTCGACACCGAGTTGAAGGGCGCCGCGGCAGGCGTCGTCGTGACGTCGACCGAGCCGGTCGTCGCGGGCGCAGTCTCGACCCTGCCGCCAGACAAGAACAAAGGCACCGACGTCGCCTTCACGGCCGCGACGCCACCGTTGTCAGGGCCGGCGATCGCGGCCGACGGCGAGACCGCCACAGACCGGCACACCCAACTCGTGCTCACGGCGCCAGCCGACGACGCGAGCGTCCAACTGACATTGGCGCCGTCGTCCGCCGAGGCAGGGCCGGTGGTCAGTCCGGTCACGGTCCCGGGCGGAACCACGGTCGTCGTCGACTTGCGGTCGATCTCATCGGACGTCGCGCCCGCCGTTCAGCTCATCCCGCAACCGGGCGGACCGCTGTTCGCCGCGTGGGTGCTGCAGGAGACCAGCAAGACGACGGCGGACATCACCTCGTTCCCGTTGTGGGGAGTTCAGACGTCCCTGTCTCGGCCGCCGGTCAGCGCAAACCTGATGGCTGGGTTGCCGGGTCGCACCGCCGCGCCGTCGGTCCGGCCGCCGTCCGCGCCGTCGTCGGAGATCCCGTCCTCGGTCATCCCGTCGTCCGACATCCCGTCGTCGGACATCCCGTCGGACGAGCCCGGCGACTCGCTGCCCCCGTCGGACGAGCCGCTTCAGTCGCCGTCCGGACTGCCGTCGTCCCAGCCGTAGCTCGGGTCGACGACCTCCGGCTCGAGCCCCAGCAGCTCGGCGACCTCCTCGACGACGACGTCGTGCACCAGGTCGGCGAGTTCGTCGAGCCCGACCGCGCGAGCTTCGATCGGACGGCGGTAAAGCACCACCTGGGCCGGTGTTTTCGGCGTGCTTGGGTAGCAGGTGCCAAGAGGGACTGGCTCCGCTGGGTTGCGGCCGAGCAGCGAGGGCGGAGGAACGTCCTCGACGGCGAACTGCACCCGCTCCAGCTGGGTCGCCCACCGCGTCTCGAGCTCCTCGACCGCGTCGAGCACCAGATCGTCGAAGGTCTGCGCGCGGCTGCGCGAGATCGGCACGGCGGCGGGGGCGAGCGGACCCCGCATGCCGCGGCCACGACGGTCGCGGCGTCCGGGGCGTGGCGGCCGGGGCGCTGGCTCGCGCGGTTGGCTCACCAGGCGAGCATAGGCAGCGGCAGGTGTCTGCCGCGCGACACGTTTGACCGATCACCCGGCGGTTCGCGCGCGGGTACGCCTCGGGCGACTAGCCTTCGCGGTCGTGAGCACTCTTCGTCGCTGCACGCGAACCGCGTGCGGTCAGCCAGCCGTGGCCACGCTCACGTACATGTACGCCCAGTCGACCGCGGTCGTCGGACCGCTCGCGACCTATGCCGAGCCGCACTGCTACGACCTGTGCGCGCGACACTCGGCGCGGCTCACCGCGCCGCGCGGGTGGGAGGTCGTTCGGCTTGAGATCGCCGAGCCCGCCGGTCCGTCGCCCGATGACCTGGAGGCGCTGGCCGACGCCGTGCGCGAGGCGGCCAAGCCGGTGCCCGCGTCGGCAGACGCGGCGTCGTCGGACTTCGGCGCGCCGAGTGTTGGTCGTCGCGGTCATCTTCGGGTGCTGCTGCCGCCGCAAAGCTGATCGCCGGGTCGGCCGCGCTGGGTCGGCCGGCCGTCGGCCTGGGTGCGTCTTCCCGGCTCCTTTGCTCTGAGTCATAAGTTCTGAGTCACCGACGTAGCTCTGAGTCACCCAGCTAGCTCTGAGTCGGGCGGCTAGCTCTGAGTCGGGCGGCCAGCTCTGAGTCGGGCGGCTAGCTGTGAGTCGGGCGCGGGGTCAGGGGCGAAATACCGGCTGGCGCGGGGTCTTCACCGATGACTCAGACCTGCCAGCGTGACTCAGAACTTGTGACTCAGAGCAAAGCACTTCCAGCAGCCACCCTGCCCAACCAGGCACGACCCTGCCCCACCGCGCCCGACCCCGCCCGACCCCGCCTGCCGGGCCGTGCCCGGACCGTGCCCGGACTGAGCCCGGACCGTGCCCGACCCCGCGGTTCGCCTCGGACGACGACCGTCGCATGTCCGGTTTGTCATAGACACGCCGAATGCTAAAGCCCGCGGCGCGGTTAGGCCGATAGGGGGATGTCACCCGAACGGGCGCGGTCCACCAGGGTGATCTTCGAACTGCCACGTCACTGATGTGCCGTCACCACATCGAATCCCGAGGAGCTGCCGTGCCGAAGTCCGCCGTCACCCGGACGCCCCGCCAATCTGCCACCCCCTTGAGCGGCCCCGCGTCGTTGGTGAATACCCAGGCGCGTCAGCTCATGAAGTGCCCCGGCTGCGAGAACGAGCACGTGACGGCGATCGCCATGACGCTGACCGACGGCTCACGCGTTGAGTTCGCGTCGTGCCACCGCTGCGAGAACCGCTGGTGGCTGCAGGACGGCGAGCCCTTGAGCTTCGACGTCGTCATCGAGAAGACCCGGAAGATCGCCTGACACTGCTCGCATGATCCGTGGGTAGGCTGCCCACTGCCGGTAACCCCGCCGGCGTCCGCCACCTTCGAAGTGGGAGGCAGCCGTCGTGCGCGACCTGTCGAAAATCGTCAAGGCGTACGACATCCGCGGTGTCGTCCCCGACGAGTTGGACGACGAGACGGTGCGCGCGGTTGGCGCCGCGTTCGCGCACTTCACGAAGGCGTCGTCCATCGTCGTCGCGCACGACATGCGCGAGTCGTCGCGACCGTTCTCCCGCGCGTTTGCCGAAGGCGCCACCAGTCAGGGCGCCGACGTCGTGATCGCTGGTCTGGCCAGCACCGACATGCTCTACTTCGCCGCCGGCTTCCTCGACATGCCGGGCGCGATGTTCACCGCCAGCCATAATCCGGCCAAATACAACGGCATCAAGCTGTGCCTCGCCGGCGCGAAGCCGGTCGGCCAAGAAACCGGCCTGCTTGAAATCCGAGACCTCGCGCAAAACGGCGTGCCCGCTTATGACGGCGAGCCGGGCAACGTGACCGAACGCGACCTCGTTGACGAATACGCCGAGTTCCTGCGTGGGCTGGTTGATCTGAGAGAGATCCGGCCACTCACGGTCGTCGTCGACGCTGGCAACGGTATGGGCGGCTACACCGTGCCGCATGTGCTGAGCGGTCTGCCGCTCGACGTCCGACCGATGTATTTCGAACTCGACGGCAACTTCCCGAACCACGAGGCCAACCCGATCGATCCGAAGAATCTCGTTGATTTGCAGGCAAAAGTGCGCGAGACACAGGCTGACATCGGGCTCGCGTTCGACGGCGACGCCGACCGCTGCTTTGTGATCGACGAGCGTGGTGAGATCGTCCCGCCGTCCGCGGTGACCGCGTTGGTCGCCGTGCGGGAGCTTGCGAAATCGCCGGGCTCGAGCATCATCTACAACCTCATCACGTCGAAGGCGGTGCCGGAGATTGTGCGTGAGCACGGCGGGAATCCGGTGCGCAGCAGGGTTGGCCACTCGTTCATCAAGGCCACCATGGGCGAGACCGACGCGGTGTTCGGCGGCGAGCACTCCGCGCACTATTACTTCCGCGACTTTTGGCGGGCCGACTCCGGAATGCTCGCCGCGCTGCACATGCTCGCCGCGCTCGGCGAAACCTCGACCGGCACGACGTTGTCGCAGCTGCTGTCGGAGTACACCCGCTACGTCGCGTCGGGCGAAATCAACTCCACCGTCGACGACCAAGCCGCCGTCACGGCGAAAGTGCGCGAGACTTATTCGGGTCAGCCTGACGTCGAAATCGACGAGCTCGACGGCCTGACCGTCACCGCGCCGACCTGGTGGTTCAACCTGCGGCCGTCCAACACCGAACCGCTGCTGCGGCTCAACGTGGAGGCCGACGACCAGGCCACGCTTGACCGCGTGCGCGACGAGGTGCTGTCGCTGATGCGCGGCTGAGAGGAGCACCCGGTGAACCTCGACCAGTCGTTGCTGGAAATCCTGGCCTGCCCCGCATGCCGCTCGCCGCTTCGCGTCGAGCGGCTTCCAGACCATCCCCAAGACGCCGACCCCGAAGAACTCGTGTGCGTCAGCCCCGAATGCAGGCGCGCGTACCCCGTGCACGACGACATCCCGGTGCTGCTTGTCGACGACGCGCGAATCCTGCCGTCTGACACGCACGCCGCCCTCTTCGGCTGATGAAGCTGGCCTGCTGATGGAGCTGCAACTCGACGATCAGCTGCTCGACGACGCCGAGGCGCTCGCGGCCGCCGACCCCGCGGCCATGCTGCGCACAGTCGCGAGTTCCGGCGCGCAGGTGCGGGAGGCGGCGACGATGGCTTCCGAGGCTGGCGTCGAGTCGCTCGCGGAGGACCGGCCGCGCGCGGTCGTGTTGTCGGCCGTCGGCTCGAGCGCAGCCGCGTGCGAGTTGCTGCGCGCCTTGGTGGCCGACGACGTCCCGCTGCCGCTGGTCGAGGCGTCGGGCCCGAGCCTGCCTCGCTGGGTGGGGCCGCTCGACCTGGTCATCGGCGTGTCTCGGTCCGGCACCGCCCGGCCGACCCTTGAGGCCCTCGCGGAGGCTGGCCGGCGCGGTTGCCGGATCGTCACGATCGCGGGCGGGTCATCGCCGCTGGCCGCGCTGTCTGACCGGCTGCGCGGCCTGCAGATCGGCGTCGACCGCGCTCAGCGGCACACCCGCGCGAGCCTGTGGTCGCTCGCGGTGCCGTTGCTCGCCGTCGCTGACGCGCTCGGACTCGCGGCGGTGCCGGCGAGCGAGATGATGCTGGCCGCCGACCGGCTCGACCTGGTGGCCGAGACGTGCCGTCCGAGCAGTGAGTCGTTCGTGAATCCGGCGAAGCGGATCGCCGTCGAGATCGCCGGCAATCTGCCCGTGGTGTGGGGCGCCGGACCGCTGTGCCGCACCGCCGCGAAGCGACTCGCTCGCCAGTTGCACGCCAACGCGAAATACCCGGCGCTCGACGGCGGGTTGCAAGAGGCCGCGCACGGCACGATCGCGTTGTTCGACGGCCCATTCGCCGCCCCCGCGTCGGCCGACATCTTTCACGACCCGTTCGAAGACGAGACCCCGCAGTCGTTGCCGTTGCGGGTGTTGTTGATGCGCGACTCCGACGAAAGCCCCGACGAGTCCGCGTTGCGGTCTGCGGCCACTCGACTCGCAGAAGAACGCGGCGTTCGCACCAGTGAACTGGTCGCCGACTCGGGGCGTCCGCTGGAGAGGCTTGCGCAACTCATCGCGCTCGGCGATTTCGCGAGCGTGTACCTCGCTTTGGGCATGCGACTTGACCCGTCGCCCACCCGGGCCGTGCTGGAGATGAAGGAGCGGCTCGACGACGAGCGCGCACGTCGTAGCGACCGCGGGAACGCATGAGCGAGCACGGCAGCACGAAGGCGATTCTGGCTGCCTTGACTGCGAACTTGGGCATCGCGATCACCAAGTTCATCGCCTTCTTGTTCACCGGTTCGTCGTCGATGCTCGCCGAGTCGGTGCACTCAGTCGCCGACACCGGTAATCAAGCGTTGCTCATGTTGGGCGGACGCCGCGCGCGTCGTGAGCGCGACCACTCCCACCCGTTTGGTTATGGCCAGGAGCGCTATTTCTACGCGTTCGTCGTCTCGCTCGTGCTGTTCAGCGCCGGCGGCGTTTTCGCGTTGTGGGAAGGAATCGACAAGCTGCGGCACCCGCACCACGTCGACGACGCGTGGGTCGCGATTGGCGTGTTGCTCGTCGCGATGGTGCTCGAGTCGTTGTCGTTTCGCACCGCACGTGCTGAGTCAAAACCCCTGAAGGGCAGCAGTTCTTGGGTTGAGTTCGTCAGGCGAACGAAGAACCCAGAGCTTCCCGTGGTGTTGCTCGAGGATTCTGCCGCGCTATGTGGCTTGGCGTTCGCGCTCATAGGTGTCTGTCTCGCGTTTGTCACCGGCAACGGCAGGTGGGACGGCGTTGGCACGGTCGCGATCGGCGTCCTTCTCGTTGTCGTCGCGGTTGTCCTCGCGATCGAGACGAAGAGCTTGCTGATCGGTGAGTCGGCGTCTGCTGACGTCGAGCGCGCAATTGTCGACGCGCTGCTCGCGGGTCCGGAAGTCGATCGCGTCATTCACCTGCGAACGCTTCACCTCGGCCCGGAGGAGCTGTTGGTTGCCGCGAAAATCGCCGTGGCGCACGACAACACGGCCGACATGGTGGCGAAGGGCATCGACGCCGCGGAGCGCCGCGTGCGGGCCGCGGTCGGGCTGCAAGCGGTGATTTACCTCGAGCCGGACCTCGACCGCGGCGTCGCAGTTTGAGCCTCGATCACCCGAGCCATGCGCGCAGTGCGGCCGTCGCTTGCTCGCAACCGACCTTCGCGGGCGGGTCTGCGCGCAACCGCAACGGCGGCGCTTGCCAGGCAGAACTTGCCGCTGTCGCTAGCTTTTCGGCGGTGTTGTGGGTGCCCCGAGG
>JAICYF010000307.1 GCA_025934355.1 Acidothermaceae bacterium | reverse complement strand
GGTACGACGTGGCCGACTACCGCGACGTCGAGCCATCCCTTGGAACGCTTGCCGACTTCGACGCGCTCGTCGACCGCGCGCACGACCTTGGCCTCAAGGTGATCGTCGACATAGTGCCGAATCACACGTCATCGCAACACGCGTGGTTTCAAGATGCGCTCGCCGCTCCAGTCGGCTCGGCCGCCCGGGCCCGCTACATCTTTCGCGACGGCAAGGGCGACGACGGCGCCGAGCCGCCGACTGACTGGCACTCGAACTTCGGCGGATCGGCCTGGACCCGTGTCGCGGACGGACAGTGGTACCTCCACATGTTCGCGCCAGAGCAGCCTGACCTCGACTGGACGCATCCTGATGTGCACGCCGAATTCCAAGGAGTGTTGCGTTTCTGGCTCGACCGAGGAGTCGACGGGTTTCGCATCGACGTCGCGCACGGGCTGGCGAAGAACCTCGAGGAGCCGCTACCGGATCTCGGGGCCGCGTCGGTCGACAAGGCGATGCGCTACAGCATCCACGACCACCCGTTGTGGGACCGCGACGACGTGCATGACATCTATCGCGAATGGCGCAAGGTGCTCGACGAATACACACCGCCGCGCATGGCGGTGGCCGAGGCGTGGGTGGCGCCTGGCCGGCTTGGTCGTTACGTGCGAGGTGACGAGCTGCACCAGGCCTTCAACTTCCCGTTCCTGCTGACGCCGTGGAATTGTTTGGCGTTTGCCGACGTCATCGACGCGTCGCTCGCGGAGGCTGCCGAGGTCGACGCCCCGACGACGTGGGTGCTGTCGAACCACGATGTGATCAGGCATGCCACGAGGTACGCGCTGCCGCCGAACACCGACCAGGTCAACTGGCTGCTTAGCGACGGCGTCGAACCGCGGGTCGACGAAGCGCTTGGTCTGCGACGGGCTCGGGCGGCCACCCTGCTGATGCTCGCCTTACCTGGATCGGCGTACATCTACCAGGGTGAGGAGCTCGGCTTGCATGAGGTGGCCGACCTGCCGCGCGACCTGTTGGCGGACCCGACCTGGAAGCGCACCGGCCATCGGGAGAAAGGGCGCGACGGTTGCCGTGTTCCGATCCCGTGGGCGCCGACCGGGCCTTCGCTTGGTTTCGGTCCAGGTCGATCCTGGCTTCCGCAACCCGCGCACTGGTCGGCATTCGCACGAGCGGCGCAGCACGACGATCCATCGTCCACGCTCTCGCTGTATCAGACGGCGCTGCGGGCCAGACGTGAGTTTGCCGGCGACGGGTCGTTGGAGTGGCTCGAGCGCGGTCCCGATCGGCTGGTCTTTCGCCGCGACGGCGGGCTCACCTGCGCGGTGAACTTCGCCGTTGACTCAAGCGAGTTGCCGACGGGGGAAGTGGTCCTGGTCAGCGGGCCGCTTGACAACGGCCGGCTTCCGACCGACACCGCGGTCTGGATTCGCGGCTGACCGCGGGCAAACACCGCCCGAATGGGTGGTAGCCATGATCACGCCACGTCGCTAGGTTGAGGCCGACTCTGTGAGGGGGTGGCCCGTGGGGGGCCTACGAGCGTGGGCGCAGTCGCACTGGGTGCGCGAGCAACGCCGACAGTGGCGCGAGCATGACGCGCGGCTGGCCATTGCGTGGCATGCGAGTTTGGGCAGCGAGACGGCGATCGACGACGAACCCGATCGAGTGATTGTGCTGCCCGACGTCATCGTGCTCCCTGAGCCCGACGCGCGCATGAGCACACCCGCGCGATGAGGTAAGCGTCAGCCATTTCGGTCAGAATCCCCGCATGGAGAATGCGGCGCCCACCCGGTTGTCGGCGGTTGTCGACGTCTCACGCGCCGTCG
>JAICYF010000064.1 GCA_025934355.1 Acidothermaceae bacterium | reverse complement strand
CCGCGCTTGGCATGGGATTCGACAAGCCCGACCTCGGCTTCGTCATCCACCTCGGCGCGCCCGCGTCTCCGATCGCGTACTACCAGCAGGTCGGCCGCGCCGGCCGCGGTGTCGATCACGCCACCGTCTTGCTGCTTCCGGGCCGCGAGGACGAGGACATCTGGCGCTACTTCGACAGCGTCGGCTTCCCGCCAGAATCCTCAGTACGCCGAACGTTGAAGACCCTCGCTGACGCTGGCCGCCCGATGAGCACCGCTGCGCTCGAGGTCTCCGTCGAGCTCAACCGCTCGCGCCTTGAGGCCATGCTCAAAGTCTTGGACGTCGACGGGGCGGTGCGCCGCGTGACCGGCGGCTGGACCGCAACCGGTGCCGAGTGGATCTACGACGCCGACCGATACGCGCGCATCGCGGCCGCGCGCAAAACCGAGCAGCAGGCGATGCGCGAATATATCTCGACATCGAGATGTCGGCTGGAGTTCTTGCGCGAGCAACTCGACGACCCGCAGGCCGCTCCGTGCGGACGTTGCGACAACTGCACCGGCAATCGTTGGTCGACGGAGGTGTCGGAGAACGCGGTGGCCGCATCACGCGCTGAGCTGAGCCGGCCTGGCGTCGTCGTCGAACCGCGCCGGATGTGGCCGACCGGCTTGGCCGCCATCGGACTCGAGTTGTCCGGCAAGATCCCCGCTTCTGAGGTTGCCGAGGCCGGTCGCGCTCTTGGCCGACTCTCCGACATCGGCTGGGGCCCACGCCTCAGATCGCTGTTGGACGACGCAACGCTCGACGCCCCTGCGCCTGATGACGTGGTGGCGGCTTTTGTCGACGTCCTAAAGGAATGGGATTGGGAACGACGGCCGACGTGCGTAATGTCGCTGCCATCGCGGCGGCGTCCGGCATTGTTGGCAAGCGCGGGTGAGCGGCTTGCGCAGCTCGGCCGGCTGGCGTGGTTGGGTTCGCTCATGTCGTCCGCGCCGTTTGACCACGAGGCGTCGCGCACCAACAGCGCGCAGCGGGTGCGTGCGTTACATGACGTGTTCGGACTCGACGCGCGACAACGCTCGGTGCTGGAGAGTGGTGATCATGTCGTCCTGTTGCTCGACGACCTTGTCGACTCGGGCTGGACGATGGCGCTCGCCGCCCGGGAGCTGCGACTCGCCGGGGCCGCGGCAGTGCTGCCGTTAGCCTTCGCCAGCCAAGCCTGAGGTGGCCGCGGCCTGAATGCGGGCCTGCCCGCCGAGAGTGCAGCTTCGTGCCGAAGGGAGTGGCCCGCGAGCTAGCCGCGGCGCATCCGGCGGCGTTGCTTCAGAATGCGGATGAGGCGTCGCAGCAGTAATCCCATGTCGCACCCTTTTCGACCGCCGGATTCTTACCGTGCAGCGTAATACGATCCGAGACATGCGGGAGGCGGACGACGGCCAACGGGCGTCGCTGTTGGCGCGCATCCGCGAGTCGCTGATCGGCGAAGACCAGGTGATGCCCGGTCCGTACGGCCCGCGACGGGTCACCTACGCCGACTACACCGCGTCGGGCCGGGCGGTTTCGTTCATCGAGGATTTCATCCGCGACGAGGTGTTGCCGCGCTACGCAAACACCCACACCGAGTCGAGCGGCACCGGGCGGCAGACCACCCGGCTGCGCGAAGACGCGCGCGCGATCATCCACGAAGCCGTTGCCGGCGCCGATGACGACGTCGTCATCTTCACCGGCTCGGGAGCAACCGGCGCGATCGCCAAGCTGATCGGCATCCTCGGCCTGCGTATCCCCTCGCAGCTCGACGACAGATTTCATCTCGGCGACCACATCCCCGAAGACCTACGGCCGGTCGTCTTCATCGGACCCTTTGAACACCACTCCAACGAGCTGCCGTGGCGGGAGTCGATCGCGCAGGTCGTGACGATCCCGCAAGATGCCGACGGCCACATCGATGAAGCGGTGCTCGAACGCGAACTCGTCCGCCATCAGCACCGGCCGTTGCTCATCGGTTCGTTCTCCGCCGCCAGCAACGTCACCGGCATTCTCTCGGACGACGCCGCTATCGCGGAGCTGCTGCATCAGCACGGTGCCCTCTCGCTCTGGGATTTCGCTGCCGCGGCGCCGTACGTCGACCTTCGGATGCGCGCATTGGACGGGCGACCGGACTCGTACAAGGACGCGATGTTCTTGAGTCCGCACAAGTTCGTCGGCGGACCTGGAACGCCGGGGGTTCTCGTCGTCCGACGTGAGTTGTTGCGCAACCGGGTGCCCGACGTGCCCGGTGGCGGCACCGTCGAGTACGTCAGTTCAGAAGAGCACGTCTACCTGTCTGATCCGGTGGCCCGCGAAGAAGGGGGCACTCCTGCGATCGTCGGCGCAATCCGCGCCGGATTGGTCTTCGGGCTCAAAGCAGCCGTCGGCGTTGAGCTAATCCGGGCCAATGAGGATCGGCTGCTGCGGCAGGCGATCGACGCCTGGTCTGCCGAGCCGAGCATCGAGATCCTCGGCAATCCGCACGCCGAACGCCTGTCGATCCTGTCGTTCGTGCTGCGTTGCCCCGACGGCAAGTACCTGCATCACAACGCGGTCGTGGCGATGCTCAACGACTTGTTCGGCGTCCAGGCCCGCGGTGGCTGCTCGTGCGCAGGGCCCTACGGCCATCAACTGCTCGGCATCGACATCGAGCACTCACGGCAGTTCGAACGCCAGATTGCCAGCGGTTGCGAAGGAATCAAGCCGGGCTGGGTGCGGGTCAACTTCAACTACTTCATCTCGGACGCCGTCGCCGACCACATCATCGACGCGGTGAAGTTCCTTGGCCGCAAGGGGCATTTGCTACTCGAGGATTACCGATTCGACCTGCGCACGGGCCTGTGGTGGCATCGCAGCGGTCCGCCGGAGACGCCGCTGCGGTTGCACGACGTGGGTTACGACGCCAGTGGCGGGATGACCTATCCGCGGCACCACGACCACGCGCCGGAAAGCGACCTTGCCCGTTACCTGGTGGAGGCGGAGGCGCTTGCAGCCGCCCGCTCGAACGCGGTGGCCGATCCTGACGCCTGCGTGTCGGAGGACTTCGACGCACTGCGCTGGTTCGCCCTGCCAGCGGCGTGCCTGCACTCCTGACGAGCCAGCAGGGAGGTCGTGCCAGCGATTACCTGCGCGTTACCGACTCGGCGTTGGGTGAGCGCCATGGCAAAGCCCCGAGCCCACCCTCAGCCCGCGACCGAGCCGCCGCGCACACCCGACCCCGAGACGCCCACCGATCCGACCGCCAAAACACCCGAGTCGGACGTCGAAAAGCCGCCCGAGCACCGGCACCCGGACCGTCGCCCGTTCCCGTTCGAGCCATAGCGACCTAGGGTCACATCGTGCGAATCGACGTCCTCGGCGCGGTGGCGGTGTCGAACGGCGACGCCTCGGTCAGCGGGCGGGGTCTCGGCGGCCGTCGCGCGCGGGTCGCACTCGTCGCGCTTGCGCTTTCCGGCGGCCATGTTTCCGCCCAACGGCTGGCCGAGTTGCTTTGGCCGGACGACGATGTGCCGTCGACCTGGCAGGTGGCGCTGCGCGGCGTCATCCGCGGATTGCGCACCGCCTGTACCGGGGTGGGCGGCGACGGACAAGGCCTCATCGTCACCCAGCCTGCGGGTTACTCGCTGGCAACCGGCGTGGACGTCGACATCGAGCTGGCGGGTGCGGCGCTTCGCAGCGCTAGCGCGTTGATTAAAGAAGGCCGCCATCAGGCGGCGCTGGCGATTGCCCAGCCGGTCGCCCAAATGTCTGGCAGCCAACTGCTTCCTGGCGAGGACGCCGACTGGCTCGACCCGCATCGCCGCGCGGTCGACGAACTTGCCTTGCGAGCGGTCGATCTCGTGGTCACCGCGGCCGGCGCGATCGGCGACCACGATGCGGCGATTGCGGCCGCCCGCCGCGCTGTCGCCGGCGACGCGTTGAACGAACGTGCGCATCGTGCGCTGATCGTCGCCCTGGATGCGTCAGGCGACCGCGCGGGCGTCGTCGAAGCGTTCGAGCAGTGCCGTTCTCTGCTGGCCGACCAGCTTGGTGTCGACCCGAGCCAGGACACTGTGCGGGCTTATCTCGCCGCACTCGGTGAGCAAGGTGGTCAATCGCATGCGCGGCTTCCGGTCATCTCGTCAACGTTTGTTGGCCGCGAGAAAGAGTTGCTCGAGTTAGACGGGTTGCTTCGTGTCCCAGGCCTGGTGACCGTCACCGGCCTCGGTGGCGTCGGAAAATCGCGCTTGGTCTTGGCGGCGGCGGCCAAACGGGCCGACTTCGTCGGCGGCCGGCACTGGATTTCGCTGGCGCCGGTCGCTCAAGACGCGTTGGTTGCCGCCACCGTCGCGATTCAACTCGGCGTCGCGGTGGGCACGAGCGACGCGTCGTCCAAGCTCTGTGAGCACCTGGCGCCACTCGGGCGCACGCTGCTTGTTCTCGACGGTTGCGAAGTTGTCGTCGATGGTGTGGCGTCACTTGCGGTCGAGTTGCTGGCGTCGTGTCCGAACCTCACGCTGGTGGTGACCAGCCGAATGCCGGTGTCAGTTGACAGGGAGCAGCTTCTCGCCGTCCGACCGTTTTCTACGCCGTCCGCTGAGGAAAGTCGGGCGTTTCGCTCGACACCGCAGGTGCGAATCTTGCTCGATCGCATTCGCGACGGGGGCGGCTACCTGGCAATCGACGACGAAATGGCGCCGCACGTCGCACGTCTGTTGCAGCGCTGTGGCGGGCTTCCGCTGGCGCTCGAACTCGTCGCCGCCCAACTCACTGCACTGCCCGTCGGTGATTTGCTCGACCACCTTGCGAACGGGCTCACCGACGGCGGCTTACGTTCAATCGCGCAAGGCAGTTACGACCTCTTGGACGACGACGAAGCGACCGTGTTCCGGCGACTCGCGGTGCTCGATGGACCGGCCGGATTGCCGCTCGTTCGCGATGTCGTGTCGGGTGGGTCTATCGCGCCGGTGCGCGTGGTGCGGATTTTGCGGGAGCTTACCGCGCGCGGATTGGTGACCGTCGACCATTCCGGACCGCGTTGGCGTTATCAGCAGGACGACGATCTGCACCGCTTCGCTCGCGAGTTGTTGCGCACCACCGGGGAGGAGTCCGCGACCTACGCGCGACTTGCCGACGCCGTGCAAGCGTTGCTACCGGACGACGCGCGGTCGTCGCCGCTGCCCTACCAGGACAGCGTGTCGGCGATGTTGGGCGCCTTGCGGTCGTTGTTCGCCGCTGCGTTGGACGGCCGCTCCGACACTGAGCGCTGCCTCGAGCTGGCGTTCCGGCTGCATCGCTATTTCGCCGCGAACAACGTGGCAGAGGGCCGATTTTGGCTTTCCCGGCTGCTCGCGGGGAGCCCGGTCGGCCGCTGGACTCCCTACGCCACGTACGCACTCGGATATCTCAGCTACTGGTCGGGCGACACCAACGAGGCGGTGTCGGAGTTGACCGCGGCGATCGACATGTTCACCGGTGAGCCGAACGCGTACGTGGCACGGGCGTTGATCTACTTAGCGGGATTGCTTGACGATCTCGATCGCAGCGAGGAGGCGGTCGAGTACGTGCGGCGAGCGATCGACGCGGCCGCGCCGTTCGACGTCGATTTGCAAGTGAGCGCGGCCATGGGCATGGGAAGCGTGTTGGCCGAACGCGGGGATCCGGCCGCCGCCGACTACGCGCGGGCCGCGATCGAGATGTGTCGCGGAGGAGGCTCGCCCGAGCAACTCGCGTTGGCGATGCCGACCGCCGCGATGGTGTGCTGGCAGGTGGGCGCGTATGAACTGGCCCGACGGTACGTCGAAGAAGCGACGCCTTGGCACGCTGGCGCGCGGCGGATCGCCCGCGTCGTCCTGCTGTCTGCGGCGGCTGGTCTCGCGTTGACGGACGGCGACCTCGACCGTTCCGTCGACCTCGGAATTCAGGCCGACAGTGACGCGACCGAGCTTGGAATCGAACGCGAATTGCCGTTGATTCGGGCGGTGTTGGCCCGCACGTTGCTGGAACGAGCCGACATCGCGGGCAGCGCGCGGCATGCGCTGTCGGCACTCGACGCCGCCGAAGTGATGCCTTTTCGGTTTCCGTTGGCGATCTGTTTTGAGACGGCGGCGCTCATCGGAGCCGCCATGGGCGCCGAGGCAGGTCTGCTTGGCGCGCTGCTTGCTGCTGCCCAGGTGATCCGGGCGCACGGCAACCGCAAGGCGTTGCCGCCCTTGGCGATCGCGATAGAGCAGCTGCGCGCGAAGCTCGGCCCGTCGTTCGCTTCGGTGGCGCCGGACGTCACCCAGGCGGCGTCACTTGCGCGCGAGTTGCTCGTGCGCGCGTCGTCCGGAGCGTAGGTTTCGCGGCGTCGCAGGCCGACACCGTCAGCAACCAACGAGCACCTGAGGGCGACGATCAGACCGCGCACGGTGCAGCTCGGTAGCTACAACTGACTAACCTGGTCAAACCGGCTCAAGACTCGCCCGTCAACCGCCGAGCAATCGGAGGTTGCAAGCCTCACGTCGTAGCGCGACAAGAGTGGTAGAAGAGCGCCGCACGGCCGCGGGGACCCCCGCCGTGCTTGCCTCAAGACGACCCAGCGCTCGGCGAGAGGACTTGAACAGTGCGGTTTCGCAGCGTGGCCAGGGCCGGAGTCGGAAGTCTCGTTCTCGCGGGTGCCGCGCTGGTGGTGATGCCCGCCGCGCCTGCCTTTGGCAGCTCGCTGACCACCGAGACCTACGACGAGTACAGCGACAACTACACCAGCCCGACTTCGGGCGCCTCGCTGACCCTCGGCGCGCTGAAATACACCAGCAACGTAGTGAGCTCCTGGGCAATCGCCAATTCAGACGACGGCGCTCCGCTGACCGAGGAGGGGCCCTCCGACGAGGCGCTGGTGGGGAACGTCAACATTGACGCAGTGACCTCGCTGACGATCAGCCTTGCCAACGGCGATCCAATGGTCGTCAAGAGCTTCGACCTTCAGATCGACGACAGCGTAGGGGCGGTCGTTGTGGTACCGGACGGCAACACGGCAGCGGCCGTGCCTGTGTCGAACACCTTCAGTGGAAACGTCAATCTCTCCGGCAACAGCGATTTCGTGGACATCACGTCGGTGACGATTGAGACCGACGCTGCACCGTTGCTGGCCACACTCGACAACTTCAGCTATCAAGACTTGAACTCACCGCCGAACCTGACCCCAACCGGGGGGAGCACCGCGTTCGTGGCCGGCGACAACACCGCGTCAACGCCGGTGGCGGTCGACAGCGGCATGACTTTGACAGACGGCGACGCAAGCACCGCCGTGTCGGCCAACGTTTCGATCATCGGGAACTTCCATGCCGGCGAAGACATTCTTTCTTTCACCAACACGAGCGCCACTACGTACGGCAACATCTCGGCGGTTTACAGCGGGGGCACCGGCGTGCTCACGTTGACCAGCGGAGGCGGAGCGGCCACGATCGCGCAGTGGCAGGCCGCTTTACGCGCGGTTACCTACACCGATAGCGCGGTGACGCCGAACAGCAGCACCCGCACGATCAGCTTCCAGGTTAATGACGGGCTCTCGCTTAGCAACACCGTGACCAAGAACGTTTCAGTCACCGACACCGACCAAACGCCGGTCGTGACGACGACTGGTGGAACGACGAGCTACACAAGCAACGCCAGCGCGGTCACGATCGACAGTGGACTCACTGTGAGCGACCTCGACAACACCACTCAGTCCTCGGGCACGGTCAGCGTCACAAGTGGTTTTCACTCCGGCGACGCGCTCGGATTCCTCAACGACGGCTCGACAATGGGCAACATCTCGGCGTCGTACAACTCGGCAACCGGTGTGCTCACGCTGACCAGCGCCGGTGCGACTGCGACCGTGACCCAATGGAGAAGCGCGCTCCGTGCCGTCACTTTCAGCTCCAGCAGTTTGACCACGGGCAATCGAACCGTCGGATTCGCCACAAACGACGGCACAAAGACGTCGTCCGCGGCAACTGACACGGTCAACGTTCAGCCGACGGCGACGATCACGACCGACTCTGGGAGCGCGGCGTTTGTCGCGGGCGACAACACCACGTCGTCGCCCGTTGCAATTGACAGCGGTGTCACCCTGACCGATGCCGCCACGTCGACGCTTAGCTCGGCCACGGTGTCGATCATCGGCAATTTCCATGCCGGTGAAGACGTGCTGGCGTTCACCAATGACGGCTCAACGATGGGCAACGTCGCCGGGTCGTACAACTCCGGCACTGGCGTGCTGACGCTCACCAGCGCCGGAACGACCGCGACGCTGGCCCAATGGCAGTCCGCGTTGCGATCGCTGACCTACACCGACACCGCCGTCACGCCGAACAGCGCGACGCGCACGGTGAGCTTCAGCTTTACCGACAGCCTTTCCAACACAAGCAACACCGCCACCCGGACCGTGACACTCGCCGACACCGACCAGACGCCTATCGTCACGGCGACCGGCGGGACGACGAGCTACGTAGGCGCCAGCAGCGCTGTCACGATCGACAGCGGCGTGACCGTTAGCGACCTCGACAACACAACGCAGTCGTCGGGCAACGTCAGCGTCACGGGTGGCTTCCATTCCGGTGACACGCTCGGCTTCAGCAATGACGGCTCGACCATGGGCAACATCTCGGCGTCGTACAACGCGGCGACCGGTGTGCTCACGCTGACCAGCGCCGGTAGCACCGCAACCGACGCGCAGTGGGCCAACGCCCTGAAGGCGGTCACGTTCAGCTCGACCAGCACAACCTACGGCAACCGCACGATCAGCTTCGCGACAAGCGACGGCACGAAGACGTCCGCGGCCGTCACCCACACTATTCAAATGACAGGCCCTCCGGTCATCACCACGGACGGCGGCAGTGCAGCGTTCGTCGCTGGCGACAACGCGGCGTCAACGCCGGTGTCAGTCGACTCCGGATTGACCGTCACTGACGGCAGCGCGACGACCCTCGCCTCGACGACTGTCGCCATTACCGGCAGTTTTCACTCCGGCGAGGACGTGCTGGCGTTCACCAACGACGGCTCGACAATGGGAAACGTCACCGCCTCGTACAACGCCGCGACCGGCGTGCTCACCCTGATCAGCGCTGGGGCGACGGCGACGCTGGCGCAGTGGCAATCGGCTTTGCGGGGAGTGATGTTCACCGACTCCGCGGTCACTCCGAACAGCTCGACCCGAACAATCAGCTTCGACACGGTCGACGCCGCCAGCAACACGAGCGCCACGGCGACGCGCACCGTCACGGTCGCCGACACCGATCAAACCCCGATCGTGACATCGACCGGCGGGACGACGAACTACGTCGGTGGCACCAGCGCGGTCACGATCGACGGCGGAGTGACCGTTAGCGACCTCGACAACACCACGCAGTCGGCCGCGACCGTGGCCATAGACACGGGCTTCCACTCCGGCGACACGTTGACCTTCGTCAACACGAATTCGACGACGTTCGGCAACATCGTCGGTTCTTACAACGCGGCGACCGGCGTGCTGACACTCACCAGCTCCGGCGCGGTCGCTACTGACGCGCAATGGGCGAACGCGTTTAGCGCGGCGACCTTCAGCGCAAGCGGCTCAGCACCCGCAGGCAACCGCACGATCAGTTTCGTCGTGAACGACGGCGTCAAGACTTCGTCTGCCGCAACCGACACCGTCGACGTGCTCGGGCCCCCCACCATCACGACGAACGGCGGAAGCACGACGTTCGTCGAAGCCGACAACGTGGCGTCCACGCCGGTTCCCATCGACAACGGTCTCACCGCGACCGACGGGGTGTCGCCCACTTTCACCTCGGCCACGGTGGCCGTCACCGGCAACTTTCACTCAGGTGAGGACGTGCTGGCGTTCACCAATGACGGCTCGACGATGGGCAACATCACCGCTTCGTACAACGCCGCCACCGGCGTGCTCACCCTGACCAGCGCTGGCGCGACTGCGACGGTCGGGCAGTGGCAATCGGCGCTGCAGGCCGTCACCTATACCGACACGGCGGTGACGCCAAACACGGCCACCCGCACAATCAGCTTCGCCGCAGTCGACACAGGCGCCTTCACCAGCAACACCGCGACGCGAACCGTCACCGTCACGGCGACTGACCAAACACCAGTCATCACAACCAGCGGTGGCACCGTAAATTACACCATCGGTGGGAGCGCCGCCGTCGTCGACTCCGGCGTCGCCGTTACTGACACAGACAGCAGCACGCAGTCTTCGGCAACGGTCTCCATCACAACAGGATTTGATGCAAGCGACATATTGGCCTTCACCAACGACGGCTCGACGATGGGCAATATCACTGCGTCGTACAACGCGGCCACCGGCGTGCTGACATTGACCAGCGCAGGCGCGACCGCCACCATCGCGCAGTGGACGAGCGCTTTGCAGGCGATCACCTTCGCCACGACCAGCACGACGACGGGCAACCGCACGGTTGCTTTCACCGTGGACGACGGCACCAAGACGTCCGCGGCGGCAAGCGACACCGTCGCCGTGCAGGCACCGGTTGTGACAACACCGCCGGCCACACCGCCGACGTACTCCGGCGTTGCGCGGGTGGCCGGGCCCGATCGGACCTCGACGTCGATCGTGGCGAGCCAACGCGAGTTTCCTGTTGGTACTACCAGTTTCACCGCGCACGCGGTCGTGCTCGTGGGCGCGACCGACGCAATCGACGGGCTGATCGGCGCGCCGCTGGCTGCGGCGGTTCGCGGGCCACTTCTCTACGTCAACGCGGACTCCGCACCGGCAAGCGTGCTCGCCGAGATCAGCCGATTGCTTGGTTCGTCGGGCAAGGTGTACCTGCTCGGCGGCACGGCGGTGATCGGCAACTCGGTCGAGTCACAGTTGCATGCGCTCGGCTACACCACACAGCGGCTCGCCGGTGCTGACCGTTACGCCACTGCGGTTTCGATCGCCGACGAGGTCGCCAATGTTGCCGGCACGCCGAGTGTGGTCTTCGAGGCCACCGGCCTCGGCGACGCCGATGCTCTCGTTGCCGCCCCGGCCGCCGCGCACGCCGCCGGCGTCGTCCTGCTCACTGTTGGCGGGCAGCAATCGGTTGCGACGAAGTCATGGCTCGCTGCGCACGCCGGAATCACACGATATGCGGTTGGCGGCCCGGCAGCTGCTGCCGACCCGAGTGCCACGGCGATCATCGGCGCTGACCGTTATGCCACAGCGGTCGACATCGCACGCCAGTTCTTCTCGTCAGCGACGGGGGTGGCGTTGGCGAACGGCGACGCGTGGCCCGACGCCGCGGTTGCCGCGACGAATAGCGCGCTCAACGGAGCGCCGCTGCTGCTCGTCACGGCGAACGCGCTGCCGTCTGTTGTGACCGCGTGGCTTAGCGACAACTTGCTCACTGTGGTCGCGGCATATGGCGGGACCACCAGAATCAGCGGAACGGTGCTGGCTTCGGTGGTGTTAGCGACCGGTCTTCCGCGTGATTAAGGCATCACTCGAGAACCGTCGCTTGGTCGGTCGCCAGCGCGCGTTCGATACGCCGGTCAGGCACCAGCCACATGACTGCGACGGCCACGAAGCACGCGACGCTCAGGTAGGTGAGCGCGTTCGGACGGTCGGCGCCGCCGCCAAACGCGAAACCGATGCCGATCAAATAGAGCGCCGGCGAAAGTTTCCCTTTAACGTCTTTGCCAATCGCTCGCTTGAGTGGCGAGTTTGGACCTTGGGCCTGGACGATTGCCGTTTGCATGATGAAGTAGGCGATCGCCGCCGCGCATAAGTTGACGCCGTAGACGATCAGTGGCGTTCGGGCGTAGTCGCTGTCGTCCGTCCACGAGGTCGTGAACGGGAACAGGGAAAGCCAGAAGAGCAGATGCAGGTTCGCCCACAGGATGCCACCGGTCACCCTCGCAGTGACGTGCAGCATGTGATGGTGGTTGGTCCAGTAGATGCCGATGTAGACGAAACTCAGCAGGTAGGTGAGCAGGCCGGTTCCGACGGTTGACGTGAACGCGTGAAGGTCGTGACCCTTCGGAACCTTCAGCTCCAAGACCATGATCGTGATGATGATGGCGAGAACGCCATCGCTGAACGCCTCGAGACGGCTGGTCGGCATGTTCAAAGCCTAGAGCCCGCAGGCACTCTGGCCGGCGTCAAGCGCTGGCGGCCGCGCGTCGAACCGCGTCGACAGATCGGCTCCCGTCGTCGTCGTCCGTCGTCCAATTCGACACCGACACGCGCAACACATCTTGTCCGTGCCACTTCGAGCCGGACATCCACGCGGTTCCGTCGGCGATGAGCCGCCGGGTGACCTCTTGGGTGCGCTCGGCAGACCCGAACGACAGACAGACCTGTGTGTAGACGACGTCGTTCAACACCTCTACACCGTCGATTTCCCTTACGCCATCGGCAATCCCGCGAGCCGCTCGCACCAATCCGTCGACCAGCTCGACAGCGCCGGCTCGTCCCAAGCACCGCAGCGCCGCCCACACCGGAACGCCACGAGCTCGCCGCGACAGTTCAGGCGCCTTCTCGTGCGGATCGCCGGGCCCACCGACGTCCGCCACCAAGTAACTCGTGTGCACGCCCATCGCGGCGCGCATCGCCGCCGAGTCGCGCACGATCGCAATGCCGCAGTCGTAAGGGACGTTCAGCGTCTTGTGCGCGTCCGTCGTCCACGAATCTGCTGACGCTAAACCGCGCACGAGGTCGCGCAAAGAAGGCGACGCGGCCGCCCATAGTCCGAAGGCGCCGTCGACGTGCACCCACGTGTTTCGCGAATGGGCAACCGACACCGCCTCGGCGAACGGGTCGAACGCGCCACTGTGCAGGTTTCCGGCCTGCAGGACGGCGATCGTGGGCGCGTCGTCCGGAATTTCATCGAGCGCCTTGCGCAACGCGTCGACGCGAATGCGGCCCTGCGCGTCGGCGTCGACCACGGTCGGCCGCCCCAACCCGAGGTAGCGCAACGCGAGATCAACGGTGTCATGCCGTTCGGCGCCGACCAACACCCGCACCCGCGGCGCGCCCATTAATCCGTCGGCGTCGACGTCCCAGCCGACGTCGCGCAGCACCCGATACCGCGCCGCCGCGAGGCAGCTGAAGTTCGACATCGTCGCGCCCGTGACGAACCCGACGTCGCTTTCGCGGGGCAGGTCGAGAAGTTCGAGGATCCACCGGCCGGCCGCCTCCTCCAACGCCACCACACCCGGCGTCGCGTAACGCATGCCGGCGTTTTGGTCCCACGCGCTTACCAGCCAATCGGCGGCGAGCGCGGCGGGCAGCGTGCCGCCGATGACCCAGCCGTAAAACCGTCCCGAGCCCATCGCCATCAGGCCCGGCTCGGCGGTCGCCGCCAGCAGGTCGATCACCTCGGCCGGGTCAGTTTCGGACGACGGGAGCTCGTCGCCAATTCGCGTCGCGATCTCGTCGACCGCCGTTCGCGGACCGACCGGCCGCTCGTTCACCGAGCGCAGCCAGGCGCGGGCGTGCTCAGCCGCGGTGCTCAGCGGCTTGTCGTATTCGTCACTTCGGTTGGCCATGCCCCGAGTGTGCCGCGCGCGGCGCACCAGCGGGAAGCCGGATTGGTAGACGTTCGACGGCTTCTTTCCCGCCTAACGTCTACCAGGCGACGCGGTACGTCAGGAAATGAAGAGTTCGAAGGCGTCGCTGATAGCCCGCGCGAGTTCGGGCTCTTGGTCGTCAAAGAGCAGGCCGACCGTTCGGCCAAGAGAGTGCTTGGGGACCGTCGTTATGCTGTCGCAGCTGACGACGCACTCGTGATCTATCCCGTTGCGTGGCCCGACGCGCACCTCGGTGGTAATTCCGCGGATGGTGCTCGTAATCGGGGCGACCGTGACCCACCCCAGGAGGTGCAGCTTCGCTGGTCTCGTGAGAATCAGCGCGGGCCGCTGCTTGTCGAGGCTCGCGACCACGATCGAGCGCATCAGTCGAGAAACTGGTGGGCGGCGTCGCTCGCGACATCGAGATCCGGGTACAGCGCCTCGGCCTTGCGCGCGAGCTCAATCAGCTTCGCCTCTTCGTCGCGGTATCTCTGAGCACGCTGCAAGTACGCGATCGCGCGGCGCACGGCGTCTGACCGGTTCGAAGCGCGGCCCTCAGCTACCTCATGATCAAGGGCGGCAAGTTCGGAGACCGCCAGCCGGATTGCGATCTGCGTCGTCATGGTTTCAGCGTACGACAGCGCGTCAACCAATTGGTATGCAACGGTCGGCCGGCCGTGAAGCGGCGTGCAGCTCAGCGGTTTCCTGAAGTGCACGCGAGTCGCCTGGCAACGGGTTAGGAGCGGCCGGCGTTCCGAGCCCGAAACGCGGCGACGTTGACCCGGTTCGCGCACGTCGTCGAGCAGTAGCGCCGCGACCGATTCTTCGAAAGGTCGACCAGCACGTCCGAGCAGTCGTCAGCGCCACACACCCGCAACCGGTCGAGTTCGCCCTGGCGCACCACGTCGATGAACGCCATTGCAGCCTCGACCGCCATCCGGTCGGCGAGCGGCGCGTCGGACGAAGTCGCATGCAGGTGGTAGTCCCACTCGTCGTGCCGCACCAGTTGCGGTAGGGCGCGGAACTCCCGCAACATCGCGTTGATCGTGACGACCAGGTGGTCCTCGTCAAGCGACCACAACTTGCGCAGCCGAGGCCGCAGCGCTCGCACCAACTCCAACTCCTGGCGGTTGCGTCGCCGGGAGCCGGTCCAGCCCCACTCCTTGACGAAGGCGTCGAGCGCGGCGACGTCGGGCAGCCCGTCGGAATCCGCCGCGTCAGTGTTGACCAGCGCGGCGGCGGCCTGCAGCGCCTCCTCGGTGTCATGGGCGAAAACCAATTTGACTCCTTACGCGAGCCCCGGCTAGCGTCGAACCCCGTCAGCAGTGTAAGGCCGAACACCCATTACGCAGCCCGGCCCTTGAGGGGCGTGCCGGTCCGAGGACAGCTCCACAGGCCTGTCCTGGGGCAGGTGCAGGTACGGAACGTGATCAGCCGGGCCGGGCCGGGAGACAGGCCGGGCCGGGAGACCGGAGGCAGCGATGAAGGGGAGGCAGCGATGAAGTCGAACGCCGGCGCTCGCGGCCTGGGCCTCGCGCTGGCGTCGTCCGCCACCTTCGGCACGTCGGGCTCGTTCGCCACCAGCCTGATCCGGTCGGGGTGGTCGCCGGTCGCCGCCGCGACGATCAGGATCTGCGTCGCCGCGCTCGCGCTGTCTATCCCAGCGGCAATCCAACTGCGCGGCCGGTTCGCCGTCCTCCGCAATGGCCTCAAGCCCGTCACCGCTTACGGCGTGTTCGCCGTCGCGGGCGCGCAGGTCTGCTACTTCAACGCGGTCGCGCATCTGTCGGTGGCGGTTGCATTGTTGCTTGAGTACTCCGGCATTCTGCTCGTCATTGGCTGGCTGTGGATCACCAAGCATCACCGGCCACGCCGACTCACGGTCGCCGGCGCGCTCACGGCGCTCATTGGCTTGACCCTCGTGCTCAACCTGCTCAGCGACCATCACCTCAACATGGTTGGCATCGGCTGGGCCATCGGTGCCGCGATCGGGCTCGCGGTCTACTACGTCATGTCGGCGAACACGGACGACGGCGTCCCGCCGCTGGTCTTCGCGTGGGGTGGTCTGCTATCCGGTGGGTTCGCGCTGCTCATCTTTGACGCGGTCGGCTTGATGCCGTTCCACGCT
>JAICYF010000011.1 GCA_025934355.1 Acidothermaceae bacterium | reverse complement strand
CGACGTGCTCGTCGTCAACAAGGCTGACCGCGATGGTGCGGACGACGCGCTGCGCGAACTCCGGCACATGCTGACCTACGTGACTGAGCGGCGGCCGGGGGACTGGCGGCCGCCAGTGGTGCGCGCGGTCGCCACCGCCGACGGTGGTGTCGCGGAGATGGTCGACGCGATCGACAAGCATCGCGACTGGCTCACGTCGTCCGGTGAAGGGGAACGCCGGAGGCTAACGCGGGTGGCGCACGAGATTCGCGCCTTGGCGTTGGCGATGCTCACCGAGCGACTTGGTTTGCGCGCCGACGATCCCACGCTGCTCGAGCTGGCTGGTCAAGTGCTCGACGGTCAGCTTGATGTGATGGCCGCAGCGACAATGGCGGCAGCCGAACGGAATTGAGACTGGCCGGCCGCATTCTGGGAGCGGCCGGCCATCTCGTTGACGGTCTACCGGGCGACCGTCGGTCCGGTGCGCTCCGCCATCACGTTGTTGCGATACGACATCAACGGACGGCTATCGGACAACGGCCAAGTCGGCAAGATGGTGCGGCCCCACGTGCCGTTCGTGACGGCGGCGAAAGACGCGTACCACGCGCACACCGCGGTGACGACGCCCATCGCGCCGCCGGCTTTGGTGGTGTTCGGGCTGGACGCGAACGCGCCGATCGTCAAGATGATGTACGTGATGCTCAGGGTGACGAAGACGGCCAGCACGGCGCCGTTAGTGCGCATCGAGGCGACCGTCATGTACAGGGTGAACACCGCCCAGGCGAGCAAGAACAGACCGGTGGCGTTTCCGACGTCGGCTGCGGGGAGCGTGGGCGCCACGAACTTCACGTACGCCGCGAACGAGAGCCAGAACGCGCCGTACGACGAGAACGCGACTGCACCGAACGTGTTGCCTTTGCGGAACTCCCACATGCCGGCGAGCAGTTGCGCCAGGCCGCCGTAGAACAACGCCAACGGCAGCACGGCCGCCGTCGCGGTGGCGCTGATCATGTTCGAGTTGAAGACGCTCAACACGAAGGTGGTCATCGCGAAGCCGGCCAGCCCCAACGGGCCAGGGTCGGCGATCTGCGGTTGTGGCATGCTCGGCGCGGTGTCAGCGACGGGGACCGACGGCTTTCCCTCAGGGACGCCAATGTGACTCACGTTTCCTCCTCACGGTGGCATGAGGACACGACGCCGCGGCGTCAGTGACGTCAGGGTCCCGGCTTGCCGTCTGCACCGGCCTCAGCACCGCCGGACGAGGCGAACCAGTCGAGACTCGAGGCGGACCAACCGAGATCATCGGGACCTCACACTCGAATCACCTATATAGGGCAAGCGTCACACTGGGCGAGTACTCAGGCAAGGCTGCGAAGCGGTTGGTAACAACCTTGTCACCTGGGGTGCGTCACGCGCTTGAGGGCGCGTGGTCCGACGCCGCGGACGGAGACGAGGGGGGAACTGTGTCGGACGACGAGGTGATCTGCGACGTTTCGGCGGAATCTTCCACTTCTAGCAGCGACGCCTCATGTCGCTCGGCTTCGTACGCCGCGCGACCGCCGCGCAGTCCGAACAACCGCTTGGTCAGCAGCAAGTAGACGACCGCGGCGACATTGATGATGAACGCGCCGACCCTGATGGCGGTGACCTTCTCGGTAATCTCGTACAACTCGTACGGCAGGAAAATCGCCGTCGCGACGGCGGCGAAGTATTCGCCCCAGCGCTTGAGCAGCCACAGGCCAATCGCCTCGCCGAACTCGATGGCTGCGTAGATTGCCAGCGCCACCGCGATGAGGTGCAGAGTCGACTGCTTCACCAAAAGCAGTTTTCGGATCTCGCGCACGATGGAGGAGTGGTCGAGGTCGTAGCCGAACACGTTCGCGAGCGGTCGCGCGGCCGGCAGGTCCTTTTCGAATAGCGTGTGCAGCGCGTTCTCACTGTGCGCGTAGCGCAGCACGGCCCAGCTGCCGAGTGCCATCGCGATGCCACGCAGGAACCGTTCGGCCGCGAGCAGTCGCAGCACGAAGGCATCGCGCAGGGCGCGCCCGCGCAACACGATCGGAGCGTCTTCGGCCGGACCGCTGCCCTTGGGTTCGCCGAGCACGAAGGTGCCGCATCGCAAGCAACGCCATGCCACGCCCACCGGCGTGTTCGTGTGCAGCCGGTCGCGTAGCTCGGGCTCGGCCGGCGCGAAGGTGACATGACCTTTGCGCCCGCAGGCGCGCAGGCTCCAGTCCACGGCCAAAGCCTAGGTGACGGGTACCTTGAGGTTGTGCCGAAACCGCTGAACTTGCCGTTCGATCCGATCGAGCGGGCGGCGCAACGGTGGGAGCAGACCTGGGGGCCGGCGTCGGCGATGCGGGTCGCCACCTCGATCATGCGGGCACAGCAGATCTTGCTCGCCCGCTACGACGAGCTGCTGAAGCCGCACGGGTTGACCTTCGCCCGTTACGAGGTCTTGGTGTTGTTGCGGTTCAGCCGGTTCGGCGCGCTGCCGCTCGGACGCATCGGGGAGCGGCTCATGGTGCATCCGACCAGCGTCACGAACTCGATCGACCGGCTGGAGCGGGCCGGCTTCGTCGAGCGCCGGCCGAACCCGCGCGACGGGCGCGGCACGTTGGCCGCCATCACTGAATCGGGCCTCGCCGTGGTCGAAGCCGCGACGTCCGACCTGATGGCCGCGGATTTCGGTCTCGAATGCCTTGGTGAGAAATCAAGGGACGACGTGGTCGCCGGGCTCACCCAGCTGCGGCGAGACGCCGGCGATTTCACCGACTGAGCAGGCGCGGCGCGCCTTGTTCACAAGGGAAACCAAGTTGAGCGTGACGAAAGCATTGGCGGGTAGCGGTCGCCGGGGATGAGCGCTGCGACGCGGTAGCCGCCGAGCGATGGCGCGACGGGCGGCGCCGCCACCCGGATTTGGGTCGATGCGATCGCGTCGAGGGACGCGGGCACGTTGACCGGGCCTAACCCGCGGCGTCGCCGATGCGTACTTGCGCGCCGCCGGCGCGACGCGGACTGCAAGCCAGGTCCATTGTCGCCGTTAGGCACCGTTGGCGGGAAGAACAACTGCCACAGCAAGATGAGCGCCAAGGCTGTCGTGATGACGGACGCGATGCCCTTGGGGTGTTGCAGATACACCAGCACGTAGCCCACGTACGGCAGCGTTGCCACCTTGCTGCCTACGATGTCGGACGGCTTTACGGTCCACACATCGGCGGCGGGGTTTGCGTCGCCCTTCGTCTTGATTCCGTCTGCGACGACCGCGTCGACGCGGTGGGTGACGACAGAGTCAGGGGCGGAGCGCACTCCGAACGTGATGACGTCCCCTACCGCCACCGAAGCTGGCGGCGGGCCGTCGAGCACCGCGTCGCCGGGACGCAACGTTGGCGTCATCGATCCCGTGTGGACGACGTAGACGCGGTAGCCCTTCTGCCAGCCAACGATGGCAGCGGCCGCCGCTCCGATAACGCAGGCGGCCACGACGCACGTCGCAACCGTTCGAGCCAATCGCACGCGGTGGATCCTCTCAGTCGTGGGTGGTGCGACGCTGGCGTCGCACCACCCAACCCTTCGCGCCCTAGGCGGACTGCGATGCTGAGACTCGTTTCGCTAGTTGTTCGGATCGCTTGGCAGGACGCCGTGCTGGGTCGCCTCAATCTTGAACTTTGCGACCTGGGAGAGGTTCAAACCCTGCTGTGCGGCGTCGTTCATGAGCTTCGTGAAACCGAAGGTGATGTGCGCGGTTCCCGATTGGCTTGCCGTCAGGTTGCTGCTCAGCAGAATCGCGTTGGGGACCGGGCAGAACGGCACGCTGTAGTCGCTCCGGTTCGCGGCCTGAGCCGAGCTGCCACCGTGGCCATCCGCGTTGACGTTGCACGACGGTCCCGAGTGCGGTCCAGATGCTGCTGAAGTGGCGAGGTTGAAGGAAGTGAACGAGCCCGCCGGGCTGCTGACGGCGAAGTGCCCATAGCGGCCGAGGGGAGTTGCGTCTGCAGGATTGTCAGTCGGGACCTTGTTCAGGGCGTCAGCGCTGCCGTCGGTGGGAAGAACGAGCCAGATGTCTTCCGCGCCCGTGCCTTCGGCCCAGTACTGCACATCCTTTGTTTGGAACTCGCCAGGCAAGAGCCCGGTGAAGTTAAGTGACAAATCCGTCGTGCTCACCTTGACGGATCCGGTCGATGCATTGATCGAACCGTCGTGGCTGTCGGTGAAGTACGCGCCGGTGGCGCCCGTCGCGGCGGCGACGAGAGCCCCTGAGGCGCCCAGCGCGGCGATGAAGCCGCCCAGCCGCCATGCTTTTGAAATCCCCATGCGAGATCCTCCGTTCGTTCCCGCCGTGCGACTTCGCGCGGCGCTTAGCCAGGCTTGACCGATTCAGCCCGGGCACGCATCGCCAAAATTGGTGAGACACGTCGCCGTTTGAATCTCGTACGCTCCCGGCGAGATCCGCGAGTGGCAGCGCCGGGCGAGCGCAATTGCGGCGAAGCGACCGAACTAGCCCAATTGGTGGGGCCAGCGGTCGCTGTGGCTATGCCATGACAGTCCGAAGGGTCGATGACACCGTCAGATCCGACGGCTAACGTCTCCGGGCGTGGGGACCGCCGCCGGCTTCAAGGGCGTGGATCGTCGCGCGATACGTATGGCCAGCGTGCCGGCTTGGCGCGGCGCAGGTCGGTTCGCCGTCGCGTTGTCGGTCGGCGTTGGCCTGCTTACGTGTTGGCCGGCTGGCTCCGTCGTATTCGGCGTGCCCGCGTTCGACGTTGACTCCTGGCCCCTAGCGGCGGTGTCTGGCGTGATCGGTCTCGTTGTAATCGGCGGGTGGCTCGCCGTTTGGCTTTGGTCCGGGCGGTTACTACCCGCGCTCATGGCCCTCGGTTTCGTGCCCGCATGGATCCTTGTTGAGGTCAGCGGCCTGTCGACGAGTGGCTCTCAGCAGGCCATCGGCGCATCACTTGCGATTTCATGGGCGTTAGCGGCCGTTACCACCCTCGGATTTCTGCACTGGGCAAAGCGCGCTCCCGAGGTTGACACCTCGTTGCACCCGCTGCGCTGGATCGGTGCGTTGGCGCTCGTCATGGTTGGCGTGATCTGCCTGGTGTTGGCCGGATCGAAGGCCAAAGGCTCGTCCGACGAGATTGCGGCGGCCGTCGCGGTCGTCGCCGCGGTGGGTTGGGCGTTTGCGGCACGCACGGTCGTCCGGTGTCGCGGGCTCGACGCTGCCCAGCGGAAATGGTCGGGCGCCGCCTTCGTCGCGTTTGCCGTCGCCGCGTGCGAGCGATCGGCCGCGGTGCTCTCCGACGCCCGAGCCTTCTCGGCGTGGTCTGCCTTTTCGGCGAAGACGATCGTGCTCGCAGGTTGGATCTTCGCCTTGCTCGCGATGGCACGTTCGGTCGCTCGTGCCCGCATGTTGGCCGCCGCCCGGCAGCGTTCGATGCGTGTCGCACACGACGCCGTCGCCCGCGCGCTCGCGCTGCGGCAGCGCAGCGATGCCGAGCGCCGACATGACCTGCGCTCTCTTGTCGCCGGCATCCAGGGCGCCACGTCGACCTTGGCGAACTACCGCGGCCTTCTCGACGCGTCTGAGCAGCATCGCCTTGAGACCGCGCTACTCAGCGAGATCTATCGCCTACGTGACGCCATTGAGCCTTCGAGGCCGACGCTTGTCCGGTTCGAGCTAGCACACGCGCTTGCGCCGGTGCTCACCTTGGAACGGTCGCACGGCGTCCTCGTCGAGGGGACGCTCGACGACATTGCCGTCCTCGGTGATCCGCGAGCCACGGCGGCGCTCGTGCAGAACCTCGTCGTCAACGCGCGACGCCACGCTCCGGGTTCGCTTGTCAGGGTTTCGGCCGTGACGGCCGGCGACCGAATTCGGCTGCGTGTGTCCGATGATGGTCCAGGTCTGCCTGAGGACGTCGAAAGGCGGGTACGCGCCGCGTTGGAGGGCGGGTCGGCGGCGATCTCGGGTCAGCCAGCCGTGGGTCAGCGTGGCCTCGGATTGGCGATCTGCGCGCATCTTGCCCGCGATCAGGGTGCGACACTTCGGCTCGTCAACGCCGTCGGTGGCACCTGCTTTGAGTTGACGTTGCCCGCGGCCGAACACAGCGTCGTTTTAGCGGGCACCGACTCGTGACGACTACACACATTGTCACATTCCCTGATTCTCAACGGTTGACAGGCGTGCGGGTCGCAGTTGTCGAGGACCACGCGTTGCTGGCCGACAGTTTGCGAATATCGATGGCGGCGGAGGGCGCTGATGTCAGCATCGTCAGTCTTACCTCGCCTACCGAAGTGGTGGCAGCCTGCGCCCGCCATCGACCGCACGTTGTCCTGCTTGATCTCGATCTAGGCCGCGAGGTCGGCGACGGGGCGGCCGTCATCCCTCAGGTTGTCAGTGGCGGCGCGCGCGTTGTCATGCTCACCGGATCCACCGACGCCGCGCGTCTCGGCAGTTGCCTAGAGCGGGGGGCTGTCGGAGTCATACCGAAAGCCGAGGCGCTCGAGTTCCTGATTGAGCAGGTGAGACGCGCGGCACGTGGGGAACGGGTGCTGACCGCGCAGCAACGGCTTAACCTGGTGCTTGAAAGTCGCCGCGAGCGGACGCTGCGCGAACATCGGCTCGCGCCGTTCGACTCGTTGACCGATCGCGAACGCGAGGTGCTTGGTGAGTTGATGCGCGGCCGGCAGGTCGAGGAGATCAGCCACGACCTGTTCGTGACCGAGGCGACCGTGCGCACACACGTCCGCGCGATCCTGCAGAAACTTGGCGTACGTTCACAACTGGCCGCGGTCGCGCACGCCCGCGACGTCGATTGGCATCCCTGACCGCGATCCGTCGCGGAAGATAGTAGGACGTCCTAGTATCGAGGTAGACGCTTGGACGACGGGAGGACGCCGTGGACGCCGAATCGATCCAGGCTGGCCGGGAACGCTGGCAGCGGCGTTACGACGCGGCCGGCGGGTCGGACCGCGCCACCCGATCCGGGCTTCCGCTTGAGCCGCTTTACGGCCCGCCAGAAGGCAGCGACGACCCGCGCTTCGAGCGCATCGGATGGCCCGGTGAGTTCCCGTTCACCCGCGGGTTGTACGCGAACGGCTACCGCGGTCGGCCGTGGACCATCCGCCAGTTCGCGGGCTTCGGCAACGCGCGGCAAACCAACGAGCGTTACCGCATGCTCCTCGCGGCCGGCGGCGGCGGCTTGTCGGTCGCCTTCGACATGCCGACGTTGATGGGCCGAGACTCCGACGACCCGCGCGCCCTCGGGGAGGTCGGCCACTGTGGCGTGGCCATCGACTCCGCCGCCGACATGGAGACGCTGTTCGACGGCATCAAGCTGGCTGACGTCACGACGTCCATGACCATCAGCGGTCCGGCGATTCCGATCTTCTGCATGTATGTCGCGGCCGCCGAGCGACAAGGCGCGACGGCGAGAGAACTCAACGGCACACTGCAAACCGACATCTTCAAGGAGTACATCGCCCAGAAGGAGTGGTTGTTTCCACCGCAGCCCCATCTCCGGTTGATCGGCGATCTCATGGAGTTCTGTGCGGCTGAAATGCCTGCGTACAAGCCACTTTCGGTGTCTGGCTACCACATTCGCGAGGCAGGTTCGACCGCCGCTCAAGAGCTGGCGTTCACTCTCGCCGACGGTTTTGCCTACGTCGAGCTCGGATTGTCGAGGAATCTCGACATCGAGAAGTTCGCTCCTCAGCTCTCGTTCTTCTTCGACGCACACATCGACTTCTTCGAGGAAATCGCCAAGTTCCGCGCTGCTCGCCGCATCTGGGCGCGCTGGATGCGCGACGTGTACGGCGCTAAGACCGAGAAAGCGCAATGGATGCGGTTCCACACCCAGACGGCTGGTGTCTCGCTCACCGCGCAGCAGCCCGACAACAACATCGTGCGCACCGCGGTCGAGGCGCTGGCAGCGGTGCTTGGTGGCACGAACTCACTTCACACCAACGCGCTGGACGAGGTGCTCGCCCTACCCAGCGAGCGCGCGGCCGCGATCGCGCTGCGCACCCAGCAGGTGTTGATGGAGGAGACCGGCGTGGCGAACGTGGTCGACCCGCTCGGCGGTTCCTGGTACATCGAGGCGCTCACCGACCAGATCGAAACTGAGGCCGAGACGATTTTCGAACGCATTCGCTCACTCGGCGACGGCAACGGCGCCGGCCAGGGCACGATGACCGCCGGCATCCTGCGCGGCATCGACGATGGCTGGTTCACCGGTCACATCGCCGACGCGGCATTCCGCGAGCACGAGTTGCTGCAGACCGGGGAACAACGCGTCGTTGGCGTGAACGCACACACCGACGCCGCCGAGCCGCCGCTTGAGATTCTGCGGGTTTCACACGAGGTCGAGCGCGAGCAGCGGGCGGTCGTGGCCCGACGGAAGCAGTCGCGTGACGACACCGCCGTGGCCACCGCCCTGGCCGCCGTCCGCGACGCGGCTCGCCGGGACGGCGTCAACCTCATCGAACCGCTTCTCGACGCGGCGCGGGCCGAGGCGACCCTTGGCGAGATGTGCCAACTGCTTGTCGCCGAATGGGGCGCGTACTCCGAGCCGCCCCGCGTCTAGCCCGGCTGGATCCGCGCTCGCGTGTCGGGTGGGCTGCCCGGGCGCGGCGGGAACCGGCGAGATGGCCGATGATGGACCCATGAACTACTCGCCCCGATTCGCCGGAGCCGTTCCGCTCGACGCCCTCGCCGCGCGCCAGCAAGCCGCGCCGTCGTCCGCCGCCGACCCGTCGGCCGCAGCCGACCCGTCGTCCGCCGCCGTGAACGGGACGACGAACGGCGGTGCACCGGCGACCGTCATCGACGTCAGCGAGGCGACGTTCCAAAGCGACGTGATCGAGCGGTCGATGACGGTGCCGGTGGTGATCGACTTTTGGGCGGAGTGGTGCGGGCCGTGCCGCCAGCTGTCCCCGATCTTGGAGAAACTTGCGACCGCCGACGGGGGCGCTTGGGTGCTCGCGAAGGTCGACTGTGACGCCAACCAGCGGCTCGCCGCGGCGGCTGGCGTGCAGGGCATTCCCGCGGTCAAAGCAGTGTGGCAGGGCGCGATCGTCGGGGAATTCACCGGCGCGGTGCCCGAGCCGGAGTTGCGCGGCTGGCTAGACCAGCTGCTGCAGGCCGCTGGCGCGCGACGTCCGGACGCCGCCGCGGCGCCCGAAGAGACGGAAGATCCGGCGCATGTGGCCGCCGAGGAGGCGTTTGCTCGCGGTGACTACGACGGCGCGGAGCGGGCGTACGAGGCGATCTTGGCCAACACGCCGGCCGACGCCGCGGCGGCGAGCGCGCTGGCCGGAGTGCGGCTGTTTCGGCGGGCCGAGCACTTGGATCCAGCCGCCACGCGGGCAGCGGCCGACGCCGCCCCCGATGACGTTGACGCGCAGCTGGCGGCGGCTGACGTCGACATGATCTCCGGCAACGCGGCGCAGGCCTTTGCCCGCCTTGTCGACGTGGTGGTCCGCACGAGCGGCGCCGACCGCGATCGCGCGCGGGTGCACCTGCTGGGGCTGTTCGAGGCTGCGGGGCCCGACGAGCCGGCGCTTGGTCCGGCCCGAGCGGCGCTCAGCCGCGCGCTGTTCTGAGTTCTAAGAGGTTCTGAGTTCTAAGAGGTTCTGAGTTCTAAGAGCGGAACCGGCAGGCGTTCCCGTAAGGGTGCTCGCGAAACCTCCGTTTCCAGATCTTAACGTAGCTGTCGCATTTTGACTGTGCAGATTTAGTTGATCGTCGAGACATAAGCCACGCGGCGGCCCGCTTGGACCGGAGCTGGAAATTCGGCCCGGAATTAGCCCGGTAGTACCCCGATCCGGCCGCCCGACGATTAACGCATTAGGGCCGCCGATTTCACTTTCTCGAAACCAGCGCGGCGCAATCGGTGTTCTAGGCTGGGCAACGCCCAACAGACAGCACTCGGTATTTCCGGGAGGTTCGTCGTCACGGGTGTGATCACACTCGCACCCGTGCCGCTGGTTCGAACGTAAGCGAGGTTGCGCAAGCGCGCGCTCCTCACCCACCGAGGTTCCACCGTAGCTGCGACGCGTCGATCGTCGCGGCCGTTTTCGTGCGCGATCAATCCTGCGCCACGTCGTGATCGATCACGCGCGTCGACTGCTGCCCTCGTGTTTCCGTGCAGCCGGTGAATAGGCCGCCCCGCCGCAGAAAGAGGAAATATGAATCAGACGATGGAAGCTGCGCTGCGTGCGGATAAATCCGCGCCCGCACGTTCATCTCGCTATTTGCCATCGCCGCCCAATGATCAGGAGCGCGACCTCTATCTCGGACCGCAGCACCGGTGGGTTACGCCCTTGTCGTTTCTTGGCTACATCCTCATCGTGATCAGTGTGGCGTTATTCGTGATGCGCCGATATTGGTCGGCATTTCTATTCATCCCGCTGCTGATCAGCACGGCCGGAACGACCGTCTCGCTGCTCACGTCGTCGAGGCGTCGGCGGGTTTCGCTCGAGGGGCATCGGCGTCGCGTCGACGAGTGGGTGCCTGACGTCGTCCCAAGCGTCGACGTGTTCCTCCCGTCAGCGGGTGAGGACCTCGACGTGCTGACGAACACGTATTTCCACGTCTCCCGCCTCGAGTGGCCAGGCGAGCTCATCGTGTACGTCCTGGACGACTCGGGGCGCGAGAGCGTGCGCGACCTGGCAGAGTCGTACGGGTTCCGCTACCTGAGCCGACCGGACAAGGGCAGGCTGAAGAAGGCCGGAAATCTGCGGTACGGCTTTGAGCACTCGCGCGGCGACATCATCGCGGTCTTCGACGCCGACTTCGTGCCGCGCCGCGACTACCTGTTTGAGCTCGCCCCCTACCTTGACGAGCGCGACGTCGCGATCGTGCAGTCGCCGCAGTTTTTCGACGCGGACAAGTCGATGAACTGGCTGCAGCGCGCAGCTGGCGCGACTCAGGTGCTGTTCTACCGCTGGGTGCAGCCGTCGCGTGATCGCTGCGGGGCCGCCATCTGCGTCGGCACCAGCGCCTTGTACCGGCGGGTCGCGCTGGAACGGTCAGGCGGATTCGCACAGATCGGGCACAGCGAAGACGTCCACACCGGCGTGAACCTGCTCGCGGTCGGTTATCGGCTGCGTTACGTGCCGACCGTGGTCAGCAAGGGGATGTGTCCAGACTCGTTCAATCAGTTCGCGACGCAGCAGTACCGCTGGTGCACCGGCAGCATGAGCCTGCTCTTCTCCAAGCGATTTCACCGACTGGACCTGTCGGTGATGCAGCGGCTCTGCTTCTGGTCTGGGTTCCTCTACTACATCACCACCGCGATCAACGTCTTCGTCATGCTCATCCCGCCGATCATCATGGGCTACTTCGCTGCCGGCCAGGTTCGCATGTCGAATTACGTGTTCGTCGCCCTTGCGTTGATCGTTCGGCAGGCCGTGGTTCCACTCATCACACTTGACCGCGAGTCGATGCTGGGCCTCGCGCGCATCCAGACGACGTACAGCTTCGCGCACGCCGTCGCGCTATGGGACGTCGTCCGCCGCCGTACTGACTCATGGGTCGCGACCGGGGCGGCCGCCGGTTCACCGACCGCTGTGCGGGTGCGTCGGCTCGCCGTGGTCTGGTTCGTCGCCGTACAGCTTCTGCTCTGGGGAGCGATCGCGTGGCACGCGCCGCAGTACGGGCTCGAGCGCTACTGGCCGTACATCGCCACCGCCTTGTTGAACATGTACATCGGCCTGCCGATCGCGCTTGGTTGGACCGGATTGCCCTGGCGTCGTCCGAAGACGGAGGTGGCGCCGGCATGACCACAACCGTTATTGACCTGCGAGACAGCAGGCGGGCGACTCGACAACGGGGCCCTGGCACGCATCGGGCCCCCTCGCGCACCAAGCGATTCTTCGCGTCACCGTGGCTGTGGCTGCCGTTGATCTGCGCGTTGCAGGTCGCGCTTGCGCTGCGGCATGGTCTGAACACCAACGCGTTCGAAGACGAGGGCCTTTACGTCTACACGGGTCATCGGATGATCCAGCACCTCGTGCACGGCGCATTTCTTCCCGAGTATCCGGGCGCCTTCTTCTCCGGCGCTCCAGGGCTTTACCCGGTGCTCGCCGCGATGGCTGACGCCGTCGGGGGGCTCCCAGCCGCCCGTGATGTCAGCTTGTTCTTTGCCGTGCTCACCACGATCGCGACGTACGGGATCGGAAGCCGCTTGTTCGGGCGTGCCGCCGGTGTCATCGGCGCGACCAGTTTCGTGTTGTGCGGTTCAGTCATCTACATCTCGCACTTCGCGACGTACGACGCGATGATGATGGCGCTCGTCGCCCTCGCCGGGTGGCTCGCGGTGGTGAGCGCGCAACGCGACGGTTTCGCTTGGGCGCCGGCGGTCGCCTTGTTGTTGGCGCTCGCGTTTCTCACGAAGTACGCGGGAGCGGCCTACGCGCCGTTCGTTATCGCGCTCGCCGTCGTGGTCGGCTGGCCGTTGTACGGGTGGAAGGTGGTGCGGCGCGCCGCGTTCGCGGTCGTCGCCACACTCGTCATCGCGTTTTCGGTGATCGAGTTGTGGGGGCGCAGCATGGTGCCCGGAATCCGATCGACCACGTCGAGCCGTCACGTCCTGAGCCCGGCGACGCCGTCGTTTCTGGCAATGGAAGTCGTTCGCTGGGTCGGGCCATGGTTGCTCGTAGCCGCGATCGGCGCGCTGTTTCGGTTGCGCCGTCAGTGGTTGCTTGTCGGTCTGTTACTGGCCGCGGCGGTCGTGGGGCCGATCGACCAAATGCGCATCGGCGAGGCCACGTCGTTCGCGAAACACGTGGCCTTCGGCATCGTCTTCGCCGCGCCGCTGATCGGCGACCTTTTCGCCCGAGGGTTCCGCCGCGCGACCGGTACGAAGATGATCACCGGCGTCGCTTTGATCGGGATGTTGGCCTTATTCGCAAGCTCGGGTCTGCGTTACTCCAAGCAGTTCATGACCGGCTGGGTCGACGACGCGCCGCTGCGGCCGGTGCTCGCGCGCGACATCGCCGAGCATCCGGGCCAAAAGATCCTGGGCGAGCGGTATTCGCCGCAGCGTTACGAGCTGCGCACCCAGACCAAGCCGAACCAGTGGTACGACACGTACTACTTCAGCTACGACGGCAAGGTCAACGAACCGGCGTACGCCGAGGCGATCGACCAGCACTACTTCGGGGTCATTTACCTCGACCAGACAACACCGTTCGGATCGTACGTCTACAACTACCTGCAGCAGCACCGCGGCTATTACAAGTTGACCAACAAGGTTCCGCGCTACTTGCGCGGTGAGTTGGTCGGCCATTGGTCCGTGTACACCGCGCCTGCCAACGGAGGCTGACGACCAGATGTCTTCGGTAACCATCGTCGTCCCGACGTACAACGAGTCGGGCAACGTGCGCGAGTTGGTACGCCGCCTTGACGCGGTACGCGAGGAGGCGAGCATCGACGAGGTCATCTTCGTCGATGACTCGACCGACGACACGCCAGCCGTGATCGAACGAACGTCGGAGTTCGCCAGAGTTCCGGTCCGGCTGGTGCACCGAAATGAGTCGGAGCGAGCGGGCGGATTGTCGGGCGCCGTCGTCACCGGCATCGCGGCGGCCAACTCGCCGTGGGTGCTCGTGATGGACGCGGACTTGCAGCATCCGCCGGAGGACGTGCCGCGCTTGATGGCCGCGGCGGACGACTCGGCTGTCGACACGGTGGTCGCGTCGCGTTACTGCGAGGGTGGCGGCGCGCACGGACTTGACGGCGGCTTGCGCAGGCTGGTTTCCACCGGCTCGACCAGGCTCGCCAGCCTGCTGTTTCCGCTCCGGTTGCGCCGCTGCACCGACAGCATGACCGGCTTCTTCGCGGTGCGGCGCGACGCGATAGACCTCACCTCACTGCGGCCCCGCGGATTCAAGATTTTGCTTGAGATCCTGGTGCGCCATCGGGTCCGCGTGGTCGAGGTGCCGTTCGTGTTCGCCGAACGACGTAGTGGTGACTCAAAGGCCTCGATGCGCGAGGGATTGCGATTTGTCGTCCAACTCGCCGCGCTTCGTTGGCACATGTGGTGGGCGACGAAGCGTGCTCGCGAGATGGTCTCGTTCGGCGTCGTGGGCCTGCTCAACCTGCTTATCGACGTTGGGTTGTTCAACCTGCTGCTGCTGGGGTTTCGCCATGACGCCGCGGCCGCCAAGGCGGTTTCGACGACCGTCGCGACAGTCACGTCCTACTTCATGAACCGCCATTGGACCTGGCGCGATCGAATGCGCTCGGGCGTGCACCGCGAACTGCCGCTGTTTGTCGCGCTGTCCGCGGTCGGACTCGGGATTGCGGAGGCCTGCCTGTGGATCTCACACGACCTGCTCGGATACACCTCCGCCCTGGCCGACAACGTCGCCGCCAACGGCTTTGGTCTCGCGCTCGGCATGGTGTGGCGGTTCCTGTCCTTCAAGAAGTGGGTGTTCACCGCGCCGCTGGTGCCGGCGGCCTCGGCCGACACAGTGCTGCAGGCGGCCCCGGCCGACACGGCGCTGCACGAGGTGCCGGCCAGCGCGCACGCGCGTCGTCCACGAAAGCGCTTGTCGCGCTTGTAGCGCTCGCGGTGCTCGTGGCAGCGGTCGTCTTGTCGCTGGGTGGCCCGTGGCCGAGGTCGGTTCCGCGCCTGGGTCTTTACGCGGGCGCGGGTGCAGACGGAGTGGCTGCCGCAGAAGATTTCGAGCGAACGTCGAATGCGCCGCTGGGGCAGCTGCTCGACTTCGGCTCGGCGGCTGATTGGAAGGGCCTCACGGATCCCACGTGGTTGCTCGAACCGCATGCGGCGAGCGGCCTTGGCCTTGAGTATTCGTTGCCGATGTTTCCTGAGGGCGGCGGCTATTCGTTGGATGATTGCGCGAAGGGTCGTTACGACGCGCATTGGAGTGACCTGGCGCGCAACCTGGTCGCCGGCGGCCTTGCGAGTGCCGTCGTGCGGCCAGGCTGGGAGTTCAACGGCGACTGGTATGCCTGGTCGGCCAACGGGCACGTCTCGCAATACGTCGGCTGCTTCCGGCACATCGTCACGACCATGCGCGCGTCGTTGGGGCAGCACTTCCGCTTCGACTGGAACCCGAACCTGGGCGCCGGGAAATTCCCCGCCGAGCAAGCTTATCCGGGGGACGCGTTCGTCGACTACGTCGGCGTCGACGCGTACGACACGGCGTCGTGGAACGCCCTCTACCGCGGTGACCACGGGCTTCGATTCTGGAGCCGCTTCGCCGCGCAGCACCACAGGTCGATGGCGATTCCGGAGTGGGGCGTCGCGGGCGGCGAAGGCGGCCGAGGCGATGATCCTGCCTACATCGATCACATGCTGTCGTTCATGACCACGGCGAAGAATCACGTCGCTTACGAGCAATACTTTGACGTCACCTCTTCGGTCGCGAAGCATCGCATCGACCCTGGCACGCAGTTTCCGAAATCGCGTGCCAAGTTCTTGGACTGGATGCGAAAGCTCAGCCCGTTAGATGGCGCTTGACCAGGCTCGCTCAACGCGGTTTCGCCCGTGGCGTTTGGCCCGATACATGGCGTCGTCCGCCGCTTGAATGAGTTCTTCGTGCAGCGCCACGCCGTCCCACGCGGCGATGCCGGCCGAGAAGGTCTGTCCGAGTGGCGTCACCCCCTGCAGTCTCTTCAGCACCGCCTCGGCGTCGCGCACCGCGGTGTTCGGCAGCACGATGACGAACTCCTCACCGCCAACCTGTAGACCCAGCACAGCAAGCCCACGCCGACAATGAGGGTGCTCGCGTCGATGAGCTTCAGCATTCCCGCTCCTGGATGCCGCCGACGCACGATCATCAACAGGCCGACGCTGACGCACGGGTAAAGCACGAGGTAGAAGGCGTCAGCGGGTGTCGGGTAGGCGTCGCTGTGCAGCACGCTCACGCTAATCGACTCTGCGACACCGCCCGTCGCGTTCAAGGCGATGCCAACGCCGATCCAAAGCCAGGCTCTCGGCACCCCCCGGCCAGTTCGGAAGCGCCAGTACGCGATGGCGGCCGACGCGTACGCGATCGCGACGTTGACGGCGGTGTGAGCCCACTGCGACGACATCAAGAACGGCGCGAGCGCGGCGGGCACGGCACATGCGATCAGGTAGCGCTGCCAAGCAGGAATGCGAAAGAGAGCGCGCCCACGAAGCGTGCGGAGTGGTGCGGCGATCACGTCGTCCCTATCGGCTGACGCCTCGCGATCCTGAGCGCGGGTAGCTAGGACGTCGTGGGCAGCAGCCGCACCCGCATCATCGGAATGAAGATGTGTGCGAGCGGACCGATGACGAGCGCGTAGAGCACTGTGCCCACGCCGACCGTGCCGCCCAATGCGAAGCCGACGATCAAGACCGTGACTTCGATGATCGTCCGGACGACGCGGATTGAGTGGCCGCGCGCCGCCCACCCGGTCATCAGCCCGTCTCGCGGGCCGGGCCCTAGACCGGCCCCGATGTAGCAGCCTGTGGCGATGCCATTGAGCACGACGGCGGCGATCAAAGTGGCGACTCGGGTGCCCATCGCGTGCGGTGTCGACACATGCGCGAGCACGAGGTTGACGACCGCGCCGATCACGACGACGTTCGACAACGTTCCGAAGCCGGGGCGTTGGCGCAGCGGGATCCATAACAGCAACACCGCGGCGCCGACGATGATCGACCACGTTCCGATGCCTAGCCCGACCGTGCGTGACAGGCCCTGATGGAAGACGTCCCATGGGTCCAGTCCGAGGCCGGCGAGCACAAGCATTGCGTCACTGACGCCGTACAGGACCAGGCCGACGTACAGCTGTGCCAGTCGGCGCGGGAGCCGCTTCTCACGCGAAAATCGCGGACGGCGATCATCGGTTGGCGGACGGCGCATGTCGAGCACAATGCCGCACGGCGCCGTTTTCATTCCACCGGATTCCGGGAGGCCGGTCCCGGCCGTGGTCTGGGCAGTTGTGTCGGTCAGCACGCGGTCTACCACGTGCTGACCGACACAAGTGTCGGTCAGTTACTCGGGCTTGGCCAGCCACACGGTCGCGAGCGGTGGCACGCGCAAGACAGTGGACGACGGCAACCCGTGCCACGGCTCGTCGGTCGCCCCTACCGCGCCGAGATTTCCAACGCCGCTGCCGTTGTACAGCTCGGCGTCGGTGTTGATGATCTCTTCCCAGCGCCCTGCCGCAGGCAGCCCAAGCCGGTAGCCCTCGTGCGGCACGCCGGAGAAGTTGGCCACGCACACCAGCATCGAGCCATCGCCAGCACGCCGGAGGAACGAGAACGTGTTGTTGCTCGCGTCGTTCGCGTCGATCCACCGAAAAGCCTCGGGGTCGACGTCGGTCTGCCACAACGCCGGCGTCGCGCGGTACGTGGTGTTGAGGTCGCGCACCAATCGCTGCACGGAGTAGTGCTCAGCGTAGTCGAGCAGCCACCAGTCGAGCGACCGTTCCTCCGACCACTCGTTGTCTTGGCCGAACTCAGAGCCCATGAAAAGTAGTTGCTTGCCGGGGTGAGCCCACATGTAGGCCAAGAACGCCCGCAAGTTGGCCATCTGCTGCCAGCGGTCGCCCGGCATCTTGTGGAGCAGCGAGCCTTTGCCGTGCACGACCTCGTCGTGCGAGATCGGCAGCACGAAGTTCTCGGAGTACGCGTACATCATCGAGAACGTCATCTCGTTGTGGTGGTACGAGCGGTAGATCGCCGGGTGGCTGATGTACTGCAGCGAGTCGTGCATCCAGCCCATGTTCCACTTGAAGCCGAACCCCAGTCCGCCGAGGTACGTGGGCTTCGAAACCGCCGGCCAGGCGGTCGACTCTTCGGCGATCGTCACCACGCCCGGCGCGCGCCGGTAAACGGTCGCGTTCATTTCCTGCAAGAACGACACCGCGTCGAGATTCTCCCGGCCTCCGTACATGTTCGGTCGCCACTGGCCTTCTTTGCGCGAGTAGTCGAGGTACAGCATCGAAGCGACCGCGTCGACCCGCAGCCCGTCAATGTGCATCTGCTCGGCCCAGAAGATGGCGTTAGACACAAGGAAGTTCCGCACCTCGCGTCGTCCGAAATTGAATACCAGGGTGCCCCAATCGGGGTGTTCGCCGAGCAACGGATCCTCGTGCTCGTACAACGCGGTGCCGTCGAATTTCGCAAGTGCCCAAGCGTCCTTGGGGAAGTGCGCCGGCACCCAATCGACGATGACCCCGATGCCTTCTTGATGCAGCCGGTCGACGAGCATCCGAAACTCGTCGGGGGAGCCGAAGCGGGAAGTCGGCGCAAAGTACGAGGTCACCTGGTAACCCCAGGAGCCGCTGAACGGGTGCTCGGCCACCGGCAAGAACTCGACGTGCGTGAACCCCATGTCGCGCACGTACGCCACCAGCTCGTCGGCGAGTTGCGCGTATCCAAGGCCTTGCTTCCACGAGCCGAGGTGCACCTCGTAAACACTCATCGGCTCGCGCAACGCGTCGCGGCGCGCCCGGGCCTCGAGCCACCCGGCGTCGCCCCATTCGTAGGACGACGTGAACACCACCGATGCCTGCGCGGGCGGGACTTCGGTGGCAAACGCCATCGGGTCGGCCTTCTCGCGCCAGTTGCCGTCGGCGCCGAGGACGTTGAACTTGTATCTGGTGCCGTCGCCGACCTCTGGCACGAACAACTCCCAGACGCCGCTTGAGCCGAGCGAACGCATCGGGTGTGCTTGGGAGTTCCAGTGGTTGAAATCGCCGGCGACCCGAATGGCTCGTGCGTTTGGCGCCCAGACGGCGAACGACGTGCCCGTGATCGGGCCGCGCGGTGTGTCGTAACTGCGCACGTGCGCGCCGAGCACCTCCCACAACTGCTCGTGGCGCCCCTCACCGATCAAATGCAGGTCGAGATCGCCAAGCGAAGGCAGGTACCGGTACGCGTCGTCAACGACGTGCGGGAAACCGTCGTCGTACTTCACCTCTACGCGGTAATCGGGCACCGTGTCGCTCTTGAGCGCGCCGACCCACACGCCGCCACGCTCGTGCTGCAACGGCAGCCGGGTGAGGTCGATCAGCGCGGTCACCTCACGGGCGTTCGGGCGCAGGGTGCGGATGGTCACCACGCCGTCGCGCGCGTGCGCGCCGAGGATGCCATGTGGATTGTGATGGGCGCCCGAGACCAGCCGATCGATCTCCGACGAGGAGATCGCGATCGGCGTGGCCGCGGGCGCAGACGCGGAGTTGGCTGATCCTGGGGTTTTCGCCATCCCGGTTCCCTCCCCGCTCTTGTCGTCGCTCATGCCGCGAGTAACCGTTCGATCGACCCGAGCGGGATGCGCACCCAGCCCGGACGGTTACGCGCCTCGTACACGACCTCGTAGACCGCCTTGTCGAGCTCGAATGCGCGAAGCAGCAGGTGGTCCTCGCGGGGATCGCGACCAGCCGCCTTTGCGTAGCCGACGCAGAACGCGTCGCGGTTTCGCTCGGCCCACTCCGTCGCTCGGTACTCCAGTTGCGGCGCGCCCGGGTGGTCGGCCAGCAGGTAACGCGAGGCGTAGTCGAACGACCGCAGCATGCCCGCGACATCGCGCAGCGGACTCGACAGCGCTGACCGTTCCTTGATCGGCGCCCCGGGTTCGCCTTCGAAATCGAGCAGCACCCAGCCCGCCTCGGTGCGCATCACCTGGCCAAGGTGGTAGTCACCGTGCACGCGCTGCAAGGCGACCGGCTCCTCGGAGTGCGCCAGCGCGTCGAAGATGTCGCCAATCGCCGCGGCGTGCGGTTGCAGGCCAGGCACGGACGACGCGGCGACGTCGAGTCGGGCGCGCATGGACGCGGCTATCTCGCCGAGCGCGTTCGCGTCGGCCGCGGCGGAGGGCAACGCCTGCGCCATCGCGGTATGGACGTCGGCGGTGGCCATGCCCAGCCGCTCAGACTCGGCGGCGAAATCGCCGCCCACCTCGCCAGCGTGGAGGTCGCCCTCGGCGAACAGGTCGCGGACGCTGGTCAGTGCCAGCGCCCAGCCGTCAGACCCGTTGCGCAGGAAGTCTTGCAGCAGCCCCAGCGTCGTCGAAGCGCCGTCGAGTGCCGCCTCGATCCAGCCTTGCACCGCGGCGACGTGTGGGTTGCCCGCCTCGGTCAGCGCGCGGGTGACCTCAAGATCCGGGTTCGTGCCCGGCGCAAGGATGCGGAAGATTTTCAGAATCGACTGCTCGCCGAAGACCACCGAGGTGTTTGACTGCTCGCCGCCGAGCACCAAGCTCGGAGCGTCGACGCCGATCTCCGCGCCGTTCTCGTGACGGAACGCGATGCCCTCACGGTCGGCGTCGTCGCGAATCCACATCAGTATTTGGCGCATGATGACGTGGTCTTGGGTCGCGTCGTACAGCATGCCGACACCATCGAGGAAGCCCACCGTCGCGTGATCGAGTTGCACCGGCATCTCGTCGCGCACACCAATCAGCAACTGGTAGGCGGCGCCGTCGATGTCGACGATGAGGTGCAGAAGTCGCGGGCTCGCGTCGTCCGGCCTGTCGGCGACGACGCTGAGTTCGCGACGCGCCACTAACCGTATCGATCGAGGAGCTTCGTGCTTGCCGGCGAACCAGCGTTGCTTGGGCAGCCATTCACGCAGCAGATTCGCAAGCTGAACAGGCTGAACAGGCTGAACAGGCTGAACAGGCTGAACAGGCTGAACAGGCTGAACAGGACTGCCTTCGGCGTCGCTTGTCATGTCGCCTCCTTCCAAAGCCATTAGCTCTCGTCGCGCTGGGTTGGCAGGGTGAACCAGTAAAAGCCATGCCCGGGCAACGTGAGCAGGTATGGCAACTCGCCGATCCGCGGGAAGTGCATGCCGCCGAGCATCTCGACTGGCACGACGCCCTCATAGCGGCGCAAATCCAGTTCGACCGGTTGCGGGAACCGCGACAGGTTGTTGACGCACAACACTCGGTCGTCGCCGAACTCGCGGACAAACGCCAGAACGCTCGGGTTTGACGCGCCGAGCTCGGTGAAGGCCCCGCTGCCGAAAGTGGGGTGCCGTTTGCGCGTGTCGATCATCCGTCGCGTCCAGTTGAGCAAGGACGTCGAAATGCGCATCTGCGCCTCGACGTTGAGACCCTGGTACCCATACAGCGGGTCCATGATGACTGGCAGATACAGCCGGCCTGGGTCGCAGTTGGAGAAGCCGGCGTTTCGGTCGGGCGTCCACTGCATCGGGGTGCGCACGCCGTCGCGGTCACCAAGCCAGATGTTGTCGCCCATGCCAATCTCGTCGCCGTAGTACAGCACCGGTGATCCGGGGAGCGAGAGCAGCAGCGCGGTGAACAACTCCATCTGATCGCGCGAGTTGTCGAGCAAAGGCGCGAGTCTTCGACGGATGCCGATGTTCGCTTTCATGCGCGGGTCTTGGGCGTATTCCGCCCACATGTAGTCACGCTCTTCGTCGGTGACCATCTCAAGGGTCAGCTCGTCGTGGTTGCGCAAGAAGATGCCCCACTGACAGGTGTCGGGGATGTCGGGCGTCTGCGCGAGAATCTCCGAGATCGGGAACCGCTGTTCCCGGCGAACCGACATGAAGATGCGCGGCATCAACGGAAAGTGAAACGCCATGTGGCATTCGTCGCCGTCGCCGAAGTATTGGACGACGTCAGCCGGCCACTGGTTCGCTTCGGCGAGCAACACACGATCGGGGTAAAGGTCGTCGATCTCCTTACGAACCCGCTTTAGATACTCGTGAGTGCGAGGCAGGTTCTCACAGTTGGTGCCTTCTTCCTCGTACAGGTAGGGCACCGCGTCGAGGCGGAAGCCGTCGATGCCGAGGTCGAGCCAGAACCGCAGCACCGCGAGCATCGCCTCTTGCACGGCGGGGTTGTCGAAGTTCAGATCTGGCTGATGGCTGAAGAAGCGATGCCAGTAGTACTGCTGGCGCACCGGGTCAAACGTCCAGTTCGACTTTTCGGTGTCGACGAAGATGATGCGCGCGTCGCGGTAGCGAACGTCGTCGTCGGACCACACGTAAAAGTCGCCGTAAGGGCCGGTGGGGTCTTCACGCGACGCCTGGAACCACGGGTGCTGGTCGCTGGTGTGGTTCATGACCAAGTCGGCGACCACGCGCATGCCGCGCTTGTGCGCCTCATCGACGAGTTCGACGAAGTCACCGAGGTCGCCGAACTCCGGCAGGATCGTGAAGTAGTCAGAGATGTCATAACCGCCGTCGCGCAGCGGCGACTGGAAGATCGGCAGCAGCCAGACGCAGTCGATGCCCAACCACTGCAAGTAGTCGAGCCGCGACGTCAGGCCCTTCAGGTCGCCAGTGCCGTCGCCGTTGCTGTCGGCGAAACCGCGGACCAGGACCTCGTAGAAGACCGCGCGCTTGTACCACTGCGGGTCTACAGGACGCTCGGGCTCGGAACCGGGCACGCTCATCGCCTACCGCCCGCCTTGTCAATCGCAAAGACGTGCGCCGGCTCGGTGTGGGGGTCGAGTCGCACATAGTTGTGCTGACCCCAGGTGTAGCGCGTGCCGTTGAGTTGGTCGACGACGTCGAAGCTGTCAGACCAGTCGTAGCCAAGCGCCGGCATGTCGAGTGACACTGTGGCTTCTGAGACGTTGAAAGGGTTGAGGTTGACGATCACAAGCACGGTGTCGTCGGTTTCGCCGTCGGCAACGCGTTTGGAGTAGGCGATGACCTGCGGGTTGTCTGCGTTGTGCACAGATAGATTGCGCAGTCGCTGCAACGCGACGTGCTCCCTCCTAATGTGATTGAGCCGACCTAGGTAGCCAGCCAGGCTGCGGCCGGCCTTCTCGGCGCCCTCGTAGTCGCGCGGGCGGTATTGATATTTCTCGGAATCGAGATACTCCTCGCTTCCGGGCCTGACCGCGGTGTTTTCGAACAACTCGTAGCCCGAATACACCCCCCAGCTTGGCGAACCGGTCGCGGCAAGCACGGCTCGAATCTTGAACGCGGGCGGCCCCCCCTGCTGCAGAAAGGCGTGCAGGATGTCGGGCGTGTTGACGAAGAAGTTCGGTCGCAAGTAGTCAGAGGTCTCGTGGGAGAGCTCGAGGAAGTACTCCTCGAGCTCGGTGCGCGTGTTGCGCCAGGTGAAGTATGTGTACGACTGGTGAAACCCGACCCGCGCGAGCTCGCGCATCATCGCCGGCCGGGTGAACGCCTCCGCGAGGAAAAGCACGTCGGGATCGGTCGACCGGACATCGGCGAGCAGGTGCGCCCAAAACGCGATCGGCTTGGTGTGCGGGTTGTCGACCCGGAAGATGCGCACCCCGTGGCTCATCCAGTGCCGCAGCACCCGGTTGACCTCGTTGAACAGGCCCTCGTAGTCGTTGTCGAAGTTCAGCGGATAGATGTCTTGGTACTTCTTCGGCGGGTTCTCGGCATACGCGATCGTGCCGTCGGCGCGAGTGGTGAACCACTTTTGATGCTCGCCGACCCATGGGTGGTCGGGTGCTGCCTGCAGAGCGAAATCGAGTGCGACCTCCAAACCCAGTTGGTTCGCCCGCGCGACGAAGCGGTCGAAGTCGTCGATGGTTCCGAGATCGGGGTGGACGGCGTCATGGCCGCCCGCTGGCGAGCCGATCGCCCACGGCACGCCAGGATCGTCGGGGCCGGCTTCGAGCGTGTTGTTCGGGCCCTTGCGAAATGCGGTGCCGATGGGGTGGATCGGCGGCAGGTAGACGACGTCGAAGCCCATGTCGGCGATCGCGGGCAACCGCTTCTCGGCGTCGGCGAAGGTGCCTGAACGAGGCGGGTCGAGCGACGCGCCCTCCGACCGCGGGAAGAACTCGTACCACGAACTGAACAGCGCGCGCTCCCGATCGACCCACAGCGGTTGGCTCGGCGACAGCGTGAGCAAGCTGCGCAACGGGTGTCGGGCGAGCAGTTCGAGCACATCGGGGGCCAGCGCCGCGGCAAGCCGGTCGACCGGGTCGCCGCCGCCGCGCAGGGCGGTGACGACCGCCGTGATGCTGGCCCGTTCGTCCGCAGGCGCACCCGGCGCGGCTTGCTCGTGCAACCGGGCGCCTTCCTCGAGCACCAGCTCGACGTCCTGGCCTTCCGGGATCTTGATGCGGGCGTCGTGCCGCCAGGTCTCTAGCGGATCGCCCCACGCCTCGATGTGAAAGCTCCACTGACCCATGGACGACGGGGTGACCGTCGCCTCGTAACGGTCCGTGCCGGGCGCGACAAGTCGCATCGGCGTAAACGGGCCGGGCTGGCCGTCCGGGTCGACGAGGACGACGTTGGCGCCGAGCGCGTCGTGACCTTCGCGGAACACTGTCGCGGCGACGGTGACCTGCTCGCCGACGACCGCCTTCGCCGGTCGTCGTCCGCATTCGACCACCGGCGTGACGTCGACGATCGGAATTCGCTCGAATGTCATCGCGAGGGCGGGAGACGCGGCGGAAGCCACGGTCGGCTCCAGGGGTGGCCCGACGCTCGGCGCGGCGGCGGCGGGCTTCGGCGGCTTCGTCGTCTTCTTCGCGGCTGATCGGGCGCTGGCGCCGCGGCCCGCGCTGGCGTCGCCGGCCGCGCGGGCGCGGCTCGCCGATCGCTTCGCGGCGCCGCCTTCAGGAGTGTTGTTCGCGCTCATCGGTCCGAAGCTATCGGCACGAGCCGGGCCGCCGCGAGGGCGCCGGCGGTCTCCGGACGATCTTTCTGTGGCGTCATATGCGGGGCCATACCCAAGCGGCGGCCCCGATATCGGGTGCCGCGTGGCCGGTGATCGGGTTGGGTAAGGTCGTCCGCGTGAGAGCGATCAGGCGATTTACCGTCCGCACCGTCCTTCCCGAGCGTTTGCTCGCGCTCGAGGAACTCGCCAAGAACCTGCGTTGGTCATGGCACGCAGACACCTTGGAGCTTTTCGAGTCAATCGATCCCCAGACCTGGCGGGACGTCGGCGCCGACCCCGCCAAGTTGCTCGGTCAAGTGCCGCCCGAGCGCTTCGATCAGCTCGCAGGCGACGAGCAATTCCTGGCCCGGCTCGACGACGCGGTCGCAGACCTGCGTCGTTACATGACGCAGGAACATTGGTTTCAGGGCATCGGCGAAGACGCGCCAAAGGCGATCGCATACTTTTCTCCGGAGTACGGAATCACGTCAGTGCTCCCGCAATATTCCGGCGGTTTGGGGATTTTGGCCGGCGACCATTTGAAAACCGCCAGCGATCTGGGTGTGCCGATTATCGGCGTCGGATTGTTGTATCGCCGGGGTTATTTCAATCAGTCGCTTTCCCGTGAGGGTTGGCAGCAGGAGCGTTACCCGCCGATTGACCCGCATGGGCTGCCGTTGACGCTGCTCACCGACGAGAGTGGCGCGCCTTCGACCGTCCCGATCCGGCTTCCTGGCCGAGACCTGCAAGCGCAGGTGTGGCTGTGCCAGGTCGGTCGCGTGCCGTTGCTGCTGCTCGACTCCGACGTCGAAGGAAACGCTCCGCCGGAGCGTGATGTCACCGACCGGCTTTACGGCGGCGGCAGCGACCACCGGCTGCGTCAGGAGATGTTGCTCGGCATCGGCGGTGTGAGGGCGGTGCGCGCGTACTGCAAGCTCACCGGGTATCCGGAGCCCGAGGTCTACCACATGAATGAGGGCCACGCCGGATTCCTGGCGTTGGAACGCATTCGCGAGTTGGTCGCCGCGGCGTCGCTGAGTTTCGACGAGGCACTTGAGGTGGTGCGCGCCAGCACGTTGTTCACGACCCACACCCCGGTGCCTGCCGGGATCGACCGATTCCCCCGTGACCTCATCGAGCAGCATTTCGGCGCGCCCGATCACGCGCTTGGCTTGCCGATCGAGCGGGTGCTCGCGCTCGGCGCCGAAACCTATCCAGGTGGCGATCCGACCGTCTTCAACATGGCGGTGATGGGACTGCGCGTTGCACAGCGGGCGAACGGCGTTTCGTTGTTGCACGGCGCGGTGAGCCGGTCGATGTTCGCCGGCCTGTGGCCGTCGTTCGACCAGACAGACGTACCGATCACCTCGGTCACGAACGGCGTGCACGCGCCGACGTGGGTGTCGCCGGAGATGCGCGACCTGGTTCGCCGCGACCTCGGCGTCGACCTGCAGACCGACGGCCACAGCTGGGCCGACGCCGACCGGCTTGACGATCGCGAGCTTTGGTCAGTGCGTCGCGCGTTGCGCGCCCGCTTGGTTGACGAGGCGCGCGCTCGATTGCGCGAGTCGTGGCTCCAGCGCGGCGCCGCGGAGTCAGAGCTGGGTTGGATCTCGACCGCCCTCGACCCCGACGTGTTGACCGTCGGCTTCGCCCGGCGGGTGCCCTCGTACAAGCGGCTCACGCTGATGTTGCAAGACCGGGTGCGGTTCACTTCGATTCTGCTCGACCCGCAGCGTCCGGTGCAGTTCATCATCGCGGGCAAGGCGCATCCGGCCGACGACGGTGGCAAGCGGCTCATCCAGGAGGTCGTGAAGTTCGCCGACGAGCCCGACGTGCGACACCGCATCGTTTTCCTGCCCGACTACGACATGGCGTTGGGCCGCGTGCTTTGCGCGGGCGCCGACGTGTGGCTGAACAACCCGCTGCGTCCGCTCGAGGCCTCGGGCACCTCCGGCATGAAGGCCGCGCTGAACGGCACGCTCAACATGTCGATCCGCGACGGCTGGTGGGACGAGTGGTTCGACGGCGACAACGGCTGGGCGATCCCGAGCGCCGACCATCTGCCCGAGCAGCGACGTGACGAGCTCGAGGCGGCCGCGTTCTACGACATCTTGGAACTGCAAGCGGCCCCACGTTTTTACGACCACAACGGTGAGGGCTTGCCGAGCCGCTGGTTGGAGATGGTGCGGCACACCCTTGCCTCGCTCGGGCCGAAGGTGGTCGCCACGCGAATGCTGCGCGAGTATGTCGAGCGGTTGTATTGGCCCGCCGCGCGCTCGTTCCGGGCGGTCGGCGCCGACACGTTCGCCGGTGCGCGTCAGCTGGCCGGTTGGAAGAAGCGGATTGGCGCCGGTTGGCACGGCGTTCGGGTCGAGCACGTCGACGCGCCCGACCTGTCGAACGCGTTGTCGCTTGGCACCGCGGTGTCGCTGCGCGCCGTGGTCGCACTCGGCGAGCTGTCCGACAGCGACGTCGACGTTCAGGTCGCATACGGCCGAGTCAACGAGCATGACGACATCGCCGACCCGGCATACGCATCACTGCGTCTGGTCGACAAGCGCGACGACGGCACCTGGATCTACGAAGGGCAGATGCGGCTCGACCGCACCGGCCCCTTCGGGTACAGCGTGCGCGTGCTGCCGAACGACCAACTACTCGCCTCACCCGCGGAGCTTGGCCTGATCGCGGTGCCGCCCGTCAGCGAGGGCATGATCACCGGCGACCTGCGTTAGCCTTCCTTGCCGGCGAACCAGCGGGCCAGTCTCGACGAGGCGAACTCGCGCTTGTCGGCTGCGATTTCGGCGGACGGCCCTTCGATGTCGCCGGTCGGTCGCTCGCCGGTCAGGAACGTGACATCGACGCGGGCGACGCCACCACGCCCGAATTCGAGATAGCAGATTCCCCGTCCGTCGTATTCAGGCGATTCGGCGTCGCCGCGCAGCCGAGCGATGAGAGCGTCGGCCACGATCGCCGCTTGCCCTTCGGCGAACACTCCAGCTTTGGGCGTGCCGACACTTGTCACGTCGCCAATCGCGTAAACGTCGGGGAACTTCGTCTCGAGTGTCTTGGAGTTGACGGGGATCCAGCCGTCAACCGTCAAGCCCGACTGCTCGACGACGGCTGGCGCGCGATGAACGGGGACGCCGAGAAACAGGTCGTAGGGCAGCTCACCGCCGTCGGCCAGCAGCGCGATTCTTCGTTGCGCGTCTAGCGCGCGAACCAGCCTGCCGCCGTGCCAGTCGATTCCGCGTTCGGCAAAGGCGCTGAGCAATACATTGGACGCGCTCGGGGAAGGTGGTATCGGCACGCCCAACGGCATGACGAGAGATAGCTGCGAACGCTCGCGAACGCCACGCGTGGTTAAGAAGTCGTGCATGAGCAACGCGGTTTCGCTCGGCGCCGGCGGGCACTTGAACGGTGTCGACGTGACCGCGATGACCACCCGGCCACCGTCGAAGCGGGCGAGCACGTCGCGCAGCGCGAATGCGCCGCCGACCGTGTAGAACTCGTGGCCGCCTTCGACGAGGCCGGGAGTTGCCTCGGGATGCAGGTCGGCCCCAAGCGCCACCACAAGAACGTCGGCCGCGAAGTCGCCATCGTCGGTCTCGACCAGCTTCCGGATCGGATCGATCGCCCGGACCGTCGATTGCACGAACCGCACGGCCGGCATGACAACGTCGCGATACGGATGCCGCGACGCGTCGGGCAGCGCGTGACCGAACATGACGTCGAGCTTCGAGAAGCCAAAGACGAAGTCTGCGTTCTTGTCGACGAGCACCACGTCGACGTCATCGCCGAGCGCGACCGACAATCTGGATGACAGCTCGAGCCCACCGAAGCCCGCGCCAAGGACGACGACACGCATGTCAGGACGCTATCCGCAAGACCACCAGCGACAACGCCGGCAGCTCGAATTGAGTCGTGGCTTCGACGGTCACATCGCAAAGTTCGCCGCTGCTGTCGAGCGCCACCTCATAGGAGCTTCCCCATGGCGGGCCGGGCAACTTGAACGTGGTCGGCTCGAGCCCGGCGTGTAGCAGGATAAGAAATGACTCGTCGACAATCGGCTCACCGCGGGGGCCGACCTGGCGAATGTCCTTGCCGGACAGGTACATGCCGATCGTTCGGGTGCGCACGTCATACCAGTCGGACGGCGTCATCTCGCCGCCGTCGGCGCCGAACCAGGCGAGGTCCTTGGTGCCGTTGCCATGCAACGTCGTCCCGGTGAAAAACGACCGCTGCCGAAACACCGGATGCGCGTGCCGCAACGCGACGAGGCCCTGCGTGAACTCAAGCAACGCGGTGTCGGCCGACGCCCAGTCGATCCACGACAGCTCGTTGTCATGGCAGTATGCGTTGTTGTTTCCACGCTGAGTGCGGCCGATCTCGTCACCGTGCCCGATCATCGGTACGCCTGTCGACAGCAACAACATCGACAGCATTCCGCGCACCGCGCGGTCGCGCAGCTGGCACACTACTTCGTCGTCGGTTTCGCCTTCGTGGCCGCAGTTCCAGTTGTGGTTGTCGTTCGCGCCGTCGCTGTTTCCTTCGCCGTTTGCCTCGTTGTGCTTGCGGTCGTACGTGACGAGGTCGCGCAAGGTGAACCCGTCGTGGCACGTGACGTAGTTGATTGACGCGAACGGACGTCGTCCGTCGTCCTGATAAAGGTCAGAAGAGCCGGAGAGCCGGTAGCCGAGCTCGCGAAGGCCGGTCATGCCGCATAGCCAGAAATCCCTGACGGAGTTGCGAAAGCGGTCGTTCCACTCGGTCCATAACGGCGGAAACTCACCGACCTGGTAGCCGCCCTCGCCGACATCCCAGGGCTCGGCGATGAGCTTCACCCCCGACAGCACCGGGTCTTGGTGGATCACCTGCAGGAAGGACGAGAGCTTGTCGACCTCGTGCATCGACCGGGCCAATGAGGACGCGAGGTCGAAGCGAAATCCGTCGACGTGCATCTCGCTGACCCAGTAACGCAATGAGTCGGTGATGAGCTGTAGCGCGTGAGCATGCCGGACGTCGAGGGTGTTGCCGGTGCCGGTGTAGTTGACGTAGAAACGGCCGTCGCGCAACCGGTAGTACGCGGGGTTGTCGATGCCGCGAAACGCGATCGTCGGGCCGGTTTGGTCGCCCTCGGCCGTGTGGTTGTAGACAACGTCAAGGATCACCTCAAGCCCTGCGGCGTGCAGCGCGCGCACCATCTGTTTGAACTCGGTGACCTGCTCACCCCGAGACCCGGACGACGAATAGCCCGCGTGCGGGGCGAAGTAGCCGAGCGAGTTGTAACCCCAATAGTTGGTCAACCCCCGGCGCAGCACCGACGGCTCTGGCACGAAGTGATGGACGGGCAGCAGCTCGACGGCCGTGGCGCCAAGCCCGGTCAGATGTTCGATCGCGGCTGGATGCGCGAGCCCCGCGTAGCTGCCACGCAGCTCCGCCGGCACGTCGGGATGCCGCATCGTGAAGCCCTTCACGTGCAGCTCGTAGATCACCGTGTCCGACCACGGGGTGTCGGGGGGACGGTCGTCGGCCCACTCGAACGTGTCGCGGACGACGACCGACTTCGGCACGAAGCGCGCAGAGTCGCGGTGGTCTTGCACGGTGTCGTCTCGGCCGCGCGGGTAGCCGAACACCGCGTCGTCCAAGACGTATGCGCCGTCCAGGGCGCGCGCGTACGGGTCGATCAGCAGCTTGCTGGGGTTGAACCGCAGGCCGCGCCCGGGGTCGAACGGGCCGTCGACCCGAAAGCCGTACCTTGTGCCCGGCGCCAGTCCGGGGACGTAACCGTGCCAGACGTGGTAGGTCGACTCGCGCAGCGGCACCCGTGACTCTGTGCCGTCGTCGTCGAACAGGCAAAGGTCGACGGCCTCCGCGGTCTCTGAGAAGAGCGCGAAGTTGACGCCGCCGTCGTCGGGTGTCGCGCCGAGCGGGCGCCAATGACCAGGCCAGACCTCCACCTGACCATCCTGCCTGCTCGCGGCGCCGCGCGGGCGGAGTCAAGGTAGCGTGCCGTCCGTGAGCGAAGCGACAGACGATTTTGTCCGGCTCGAGGTCGCCGACGGCGTCGGCGTGTTGCGACTTGACCGGCCGCCGGTGAACGCGATGAACGCAGCGATGCAAGACCAACTGAAGGTGGTCGCGGAGGAGGCCGCGCGGCGCGGCGACGTCCGGGCTGTCGTTTTGTATGGCGGCGAGCGAGCGTTCGCGGCGGGCGCCGACGTCAAGGAGATGGCCGCGATGAGCCACGCCCAGATGATCGCCCGGGCCGAACCGCTCCAGGCCGCGTTCACGGCCGTCGCGGCGATTCCGAAGCCGGTCGCGGCCGCGATCACCGGCTACGCGCTCGGCGGCGGGCTTGAGTTGGCGCTGGCCGCCGACGTTCGGATCTGCGCCGAGAACGCCAAGCTCGGGCAGCCGGAGATCCTGCTCGGCGTCATCCCCGGTGCGGGCGGCACGCAGCGGCTCGCCCGGCTGATCGGTCCGTCCCGCGCGAAGGAGCTGATCTTCACCGGGGGCACGATCGACGCCGACGAGGCCCTGCGGCTCGGTCTGGTCAACAAGGTGGTCCGGGCTGAAGACCTGCTGTCAGCGGCGATGGCGTGGGCCACCCAGTTCGCGCACGGGCCGACGGTGGCGCTCGCGGCGGCGAAGCGCGCCGTCGACGTGGGCCTCGGGGTCGCCTTGGACGACGGGCTGTTGTTGGAGCGGCAGCTCTTCGCGGGACTGTTCGCGACGAGAGACCGGGTGATCGGGATGCGCTCGTTCGCGGAGCAAGGGCCGGGCAAGGCGGAGTTCGTCGGCGGCTGACGTGGGATCTGCGGCTAGGCGGGTGACTTT
>JAICYF010000230.1 GCA_025934355.1 Acidothermaceae bacterium | reverse complement strand
GTCAGAGGTAGACGGTCTCGGCGCAGCCGGCGACGTCGTCGAGGTGAAGGACGGTTACGGCCGGAACTTCCTTGTGCCGCAAGGTCTTGCGATGCGCGCGACACGTGGCGCGGAGAAGCAGGTGGCGCTGATCAAGCGGGCTCGCGAGGTGCGTGAGGTGCGCGACCTCGGCCACGCGCAGGAGATCAAGGCGCAGCTCGAGGCGTTGTCGGTGTCGCTGCCCACTCGGGCGGGCGCCGGTGGCCGGCTGTTCGGTTCGGTCAGCGCCGCCGACATTGCCGACGCGGTCAAGTCGTCCGGCGGCCCGGTGCTCGACAAGCGGCGCATCGAGCTGGCCGGTCCCATCAAGACGGTTGGCAAGCACCAGGTCGTCGTGCGCATCCATCCGGAGGTTTCGGCGAAGGTCTCGGTAGAGGTCACGCCGGCTTCTTAGCAACCTCTGGTTGATCACGTTCGGGGCCAATACCCGTCCGAGGACACCCCCACAGGGCTGTCCTCGGACGGGTTCAGCCATCTAAGGGCCCGGCCGCTCTACTCCCGGGCCACCTCATACACGAGGTGGGCGAGCAACTCGCCGACCGGTCGAACACTGACCAGCCGGAACTGTTTCGAGTCGGTCAGCTCCCCGAACAACCGCTCGCCGGCGCCGAGCACCGACGGGAAGACCATCAGCCGGAGCTCGTCGACTAGGTCGTGTTCCATCAGCGTCTGCGCCAGCTGCCGGCTCGCGTAGACGACGATGTCGCCGGCCACTTCCTTCTTCAGCTGGGCGACTTCGGCCACCGGGTCGCCGGTGAGAGCCACCGAGTTGACCCACTCGGTGTCATCGAGCGCCGAGCACACGACGTACTTCGGCACCGCGCGTAATCGGTCTGCCCACTCGCCCGGCCGCGTCGCCCATCGGGTGGCGAACCACGTGTGGCTGCGCCGGCCCAACAACAGCGCGTCAGCGCCGGACGCCTCGGCGAATTCGATCTTCGCCCACTGCTCCAGGCCGGTGCCCCCGGCCTCGTTGAACCAGCCGCCGCGCTTGAATCCCTCCTCGCCGGTGGGGTCCTCGACGACTCCGTCGAGCGAGAGGTTCTGGCTGAGCACAAGCTTTCCCATGTCGGTGTCCTTCATCGCGTCGGTGTTGACGCTCGAGGTAGACACCGCCGCACCGGGAAAATGGGCGGGGCGGCGCCGCCCAATTCGCCGGTCGACCGGTGTCGGTACCAGGGAGGAGATGAACAACGTTGGACGACGGCGAGGTGGGCGTGGAGCTGGCGGGATCCGACCTGCTGGCGCGGGCGCGCGCTGGCGACGGCGAGGCGTTCAGGCAGCTGACCCAGCCGCATCTGCGGGAGCTGAAGGTGCACTGCTACCGGATGCTCGGTTCGTTCCAGGACGCCGAGGATGCGCTCCAAGACACCTTGCTCTCGGCCTGGCAAAGCCTCGCGGGATTCGAGGGTCGGGCAAGCCTGCGTACGTGGCTTTACCGAATCGCCACGAACCGCTGCCTCAACGCGCGCCGCTCGGCGAGCCGACGTCCGGCAAAGGAGTGGGACGTGCCCGGTATGCAACCGCCCGAGCCGACTCGGCTGGGCGAGGTCACGTGGCTCGAGCCTTTTCCCGACGCATTCGTCGCCGGTGTGCCCGCCGTGCCGCTCGGGCCAGACGCGCGCTACGAGCAGCACGAGGCGATGTCACTCGCCTTCGTCACGGCGCTGCAGGTATTGCCGCCGCGCCAGGTCGCCGTCCTCGTCTTGCGCGACGTCCTTGGCTTTCCGGCGGACGACGTGGCCCAGATGCTCGACTCGACGCTCGATTCGGTGAACAGCGCCCTCAAGCGGGCTCGAAGCAGCTTGCAGCGCCACCAGTCTCAAGTCCCGCACCGCGAGCCGCCGCCCGCGGCTGGCTCGGCTGCCGAGGACGCGATCGTCGCGAAGTTCGTGCACGCCTACGAGGCGTCCGATCTCGACGGCCTCGTCGCGCTGTTGACGGACGACGTGTTCATGTCGATGCCGCCGATACCGCTTGAATACGAAGGCGTCGACGCGGTGTCCCGCTTCTGTTCGATGCTGTTCGGCGTCGGTCGGAAGTACGAGTTGCTGCCGACCCGGGCGAATGGCCAGCCGGCGTTTGGGCTGTACGTGCAGGCGCCGACCGGCATTCGGCACGGCAGCGGCCTTGTGGTGATCACTCTCGCCGGCGACAGGATCTGTGCCATGACGCGCTTTGAGAGCAGCACGCTCGGGTGGTTCGGCCTGCCGCGATCGCTGCCAGCCGGCTGATCGCCAGTAGGCAGCCGGATTGGTCGCTACCGTGACCATCGCCACGCACGCGGTGCAGGCAGCGTGACGCAATCCCCGTTTGGAACGCATGGGTCGGCCCTTCGTCGGCGACGTTGGCTGGCCGCATCGGTCGCCAACGCGATGTGTGCGGTAGTTAGACGTGCGGCGGCCTTGATCCGTTCACCTGCGCCGCGATGTTTCACATCCAGGCGAGCCCGGTGAGTCGCTCGTACGCCTCGACGTATTTCTCTCGCGTTTTCGCCACCACGTCGTCCGGTAACGCTGGTGGCGTTTCACCCGACGCGCGGTCCCAGCCGGACGCGGGCGAGGTCAGCCAGTCGCGCACGAACTGCTTGTCGAACGACGGTTGCGCGTGGCCAGGCGCCCACAAATCGGTCGGCCAAAACCTCGACGAGTCGGGCGTCAGCACCTCGTCGGCGAGCACGATCGTCCCGTCAGGGCGTCGTCCAAATTCGAACTTCGTGTCGGCGAGGATGATGCCGCGTGTCCGCGCGATCGACTCCGCCTGCGAGTAAACCGCGAGGGCCAATCGTCGCAAGTCGCTCGCGACATCGGCGCCGACGGTCGCCGCCACGTCAGACAGCGAGATGTTCTCGTCGTGCTGGCCTTGCGGCGCTTTGGTGGACGGCGTGAAAAGCGGCTCGGGCAGCCGCGAACCGTCAACCAGCCCTGCCGGCAAAGGAATTCCACACACCGCGCCGGTGCGGTTGTAGTCGGCGAGCCCCGAGCCAGCGAGATAGCCGCGCACCACCGCCTCAACCGGAAGCATCTGCAACCGTTCGCAAATCATCGCCCGGCCGGCGAATTCCACAGGCACGTCGGTCGAGAGCAGATGGTTGGGAACGACGTCGGCGAGTTGTTCGAACCACCACAGCGACATCGCGGTCAGCACGCGTCCCTTGTCGGGGATCGTCGTCGGCAGCACGTAGTCAAAGGCGGAGATGCGGTCGCTCGCGACGAACAGCAGCCGCCCGTCGTCGAGCGCGTAAAGATCGCGAACCTTGCCCGACGCGATGTGCGTGTAGCCCGCCACGATGGCCCAGTGTTCCAGAATCAGCTTGGACGACGCCGAGCGGCCCGCCGCTCGGACTGGTTGGGTCCATCGGACTCGAGCATCCGTCGGGGGCCTGCGGCGTTGCGAGCAGCGGTCGAGCGTGCCGCGACGACCGACGTGATACTCGTCGAGCCGTACTACGCGGGCACATCGGCGCATGAGGTCGCCGCCGCGCTGTTCGACGTCCGGCATCGTCTGTTGTCGTTGGGTGTCGGACGACGTGACCTGCGGCGCTACGGAACGGCCGCCGAACATGACGCGGCCCACGGCCTCGATGCGGCTGGATTGCGACGCTCGATCAACGACTTTCTCGAGGCGCCGACGCGCCCGTTCAACTACAAGATCTCGGACGGCGCGTAAGCGGCCGCCTCGGGATAACGCTCGACGATTTCCGCTACCCGCTGGCAAAAGGCAGCTGTCTGCGCGGTCGCGGCACCGGTGAAGCCCAACGGCGCCGAGACGAGTTCGGCGAGCTCGGTGGCACTGAGCTGGAGCCGGTCGTCTCCCGCGAGGCGTTCGAACAGGTCGTTGCGCTCGGCGCCTTTCTCGCGCATCGCGAGCGCGACCGCGACGGCGTGCTGTTTGATCGCCTCATGCGCGGTCTCGCGTCCGACGCCTTTGCGAACCGCCGCCATCAACACCTTGGTGGTGGCGAGGAAGGGCAAATAGCGGTCGAGTTCGCGCTGGATGACGGCCGGGTAGGCGCCGAACTCATCAAGCACGGTAAGGAACGTCTGGTAAAGGCCGTC
>JAICYF010000241.1 GCA_025934355.1 Acidothermaceae bacterium | reverse complement strand
ATCGAGCAAAACCTGCTGCGCGTTAAGGAAGAACAGCGCGTCTGCAGTGCTTGCTTTGACACCGAGCCCCGCGTCGAAAGGTGCGTAAAGCGCGTCGACTGCGTTTGGCAGCGCGGCGATCGACAACGGGAGCGCGTCGAGTTGCGTGCGGGTCGGAGTTGCACCAGGCATCTTCGCTGTAGGCGACCCCGTGACATTCACCGAGACATCGCCGTTTGTGCCGTCAACGACGACGGTTCGATCCGTCGCCGTTGCGCCGCTCGTGAATTTCTCGACGCGCACGCCGTATCGGCCCGAAAGGCCGGACGCGGCCGCTGACGCGACGCTGTTGGCATTCGCGAGCGCACCGACCTGCGCGGCGACGCCGTCACTAACGGCCGTCGTGCCACCGAAGACAATCGCGTCACGCGCGGTGGAAAAGTCGAACAGCATCTCGGTCACGTCGGGGGCCGGCAGCGCGCCAGCAGTCGGCACGAGCAAGAGCGGCGCCTGCTTCGCACCAAGGTTGTAGCCCGCCGCCAATGCGTCCGGAAACGTCGTTCCCGTTGCGACGCCGATCGTCGCGGCCGCCGGGAAGAATTGGTCGGCCACCTGTGCGGCGGTGTCGCACCGGTCGGTTCCGATAAACGCTTGCGCCGACGGGTCAGCCGCGGCAGCCGGACCCCCGAGCGCGTAACGCGGACCAGCCGAGTGCGCAGCCAGGTAAGCCGCCGTCGCCGGTGACTGCTTCGTCCCAGCGGTCAGCAAAATCGCTCCGCCGGTCACAATGGCCGCCGGCCCTGCGGCGAGTGCGTCAGGGAAGTTAAGCCCTGTCGCTTCAAAGACCGTCGACGGATCGCCAAGCACGTGCGCGATCGCGACCGCGGTCGCGTAACGGTCGGCGCCGTACACCCGCGTTGGCGCATCGCCCAACGCCGTGACTGCGCTGTCGACGTCCAAACTGACGGCGCTTGGCCCGCCGAGGATGTACACGCTCGAGCCAACAGGCGCCACCCGCAGGATTTCGGCCTTCACCGCAGGATCGAGCCCACCGCGCGACGTCAACAACAGTGGGCCGCCGACCTTGGCCGCAAGCGGCGTGCCCGCGAGCGCGTCGGGAAAATCATCAGCCCGAGTCAACACCACGGCGTGCGCGCTTTGGCTGGCGAAGTATTGATTCTGGGACGACGCGATCGCGGTCCCAATTCGGTCCTTGCCTGACAAGCGCAAAAAGTTGGACGACGTCGCAGCGGTGGCGGTCGTCGGCGCGAAGGCCAAGGTTGCGGCGGCGACCGTTGCGCAGGCGACCGTCCAGCTGGCGAGGCGCGACATCGAGGTGGCGGAGCGCGGCAGCGAGGAGCCGTCGCGCAGCATCGAGGTGGCGGAGCGCGGCGTCCACACAGCCATGCCACCTCCCTGTCGCGGTTGGTTGAAATGTAACGGGCCGGGCGGAAAACCGCCCGGCCCGCACAACGCAGACGCCTTAGGAGTTGTAGGGGTTGCTCGGCAGGCTCGCCGTGGTGTTCAGGCTGGTGATCGTCGTCCGACTCAACACCGAACCATCAGTGTCGAACACGGTGTCTTCGAGCGGCTGCAGTGTGACCGGGTCGAAGATGAAGGAAATCTTGCTCTGGTCGGTGCTGTCGGTACCGCCGGGCGCATAGATTTCGATGCCGACTCGACCCATGGAGTCCTTCACGCCCGACCGCACCAGCGTTCCAGCGTCGTCCACCGCCAATGCCACGTATGTCTCGAAGCGGATGCTTGGCGGCGTGACCGGGTCGAGCGCGATCGCCTCGCCATTGAGCAGGAAGAGGGTGTCAGCGTCGCCGGAAAGGCCCAAGGCGGAGTCCTGGTCGGCGTAGAGCGTGTTGACCGACGATTTGAACGCCTCAAGGTCGTCGGTGGCGAGGGCGGCGAGTTGCGATCGCGGCGGAGAGCCGGCGGGGATAGTGCTCGCGCTGCCGCCCTTGATGTAGTCGGTCATGTCGCCGCTGTTGGCGTCGACGACCAGCGTGCTCGTGCCGGTTAGTCCTTGGATGGTCTGCGTCCGCGCGATCACGCCGAACTGGCCTGTGTAAGCCGACGTCGAATCAGCAGCCTGCGCCCGGGCGAGCGTGCCGACGAGGTTGCCGACCTGCGCCGCCATGTCGTCGCTCACCGAAACCGAGCCGCCGAACACCAGCGCCTTCGTCGTCGTGTCAGACACGGCGAGCAAATGGAAGGTTGGCGCGTCGGCAAGTGCACCCGCAGACGGCACCAACAACAGCGGCGCGTTCTTCGCCGCCAGGTCGGGGCCGGCCGCAAGCGCGTCAGGGAAGTTAAAGCCCGTGGCGACACCGATCGTCGTGGAGTCGGCGAAGAACTGCTCCGCGACCGCAACCGCGGTGGAAAAGCGATCGTCACCGGCGAGCGGCGCCGCCGAGGGGTCGGCCGCGGACGCCGGGCCACCAAGCGCGTACGTCGTTCCGCCCGGATGCGCGGCAAGGTAAGCGGCGGTCGCCGTCGACTGTTGCTTGCCGTTGGTCAGCAGGATCACGCCGCCGGTCTTGATCGCGGCCGGCACGCCAGCCAGCGCGTCGGGGAAGTTCGTACCGGTCGCCTCGAAGACCGTGGTGGGGTCGCCTATCTGGTCGGCGATCGCGACCGCGGTACCGAACCGGTCGGCGCCCGCCACTCGCTTGGGCAAGTCGCCAATGCCGGTCACGGTGGTCTCGACGCCGGCCGCAATTGCGGCCGTCCCGCCCAGGATGTAGACCGTCGAGCCTGCCGGCGCGACGCGTTGGATCTCCGCCTTCACCGCGACGTCCAAAGCCCCGGACGACGTGAGGAGCAGCGGCCCGCCGACGCTCGCCGCGAGCGGCCCACCCGCCAACGCGTCTGGGAAGTTGTCCGCGCGCGCGAGCACGACCGCCTTCGCGCTGCCAGAGGTCGGGAACTCGTCTTTGGAAACCGCGATCGCGGTGTCAATCCTGGTCGCGCCGGACACTCGCTGGACGTCGGAGGGCACCGTTACGGCTGAGGCCTGGGCGGCCACGGCGGTTCCGCCGGTGCCGAGCAGTCCGACACCGGCGAGGGTCGTTGCGGCAAGCAGGGCGGGGAACACGCGGCGGCCGAGCCGCGGCGTTGGCGACAAAGGGCTGGGCGGCACTTCGGGGACCTCCGGTCTACCGCCGCCCCCGCGAGCGCGTTGACCGTGTCGGTCATCCCCCGCCAGGCGGCGACCTTGGGATTGGGCATGAGCGACGGTCGCCACTCGGGCACGGAATCTATCGGAGCGCGAGCCTCTGCAGAAGGTGGTCGGCCCATCGGTCCGCGCGCTCTTTGGACTTTTCCTACCGGATTCCGGGAGAAAACGTCACGAACCGGCGACTGGCGAAAGTCCCTCGCGCCCGAGCCGGCTCCCCGAAGCCCCCGCCCCGGCGCCGGCCGCGGTGATCATGGGCGGGCGGGGGGCGCGTCACGAGGATGGGTGGGCGGGAGGGCGCGTCGCGAGGGTGGGCGCCGGTGAGCGGTCCAGGCAGGTTGAGTCGACTGGGCTCAAGTTTGGTTTGACATTCGACGAAGCTCACATAACATGAGCCGTACAGACTCAAGTTTCTAAGGAGATGCCCCATGGCACGAGCGGTCGGTATCGACCTGGGCACGACGAACTCCGTCGTCGCCGTCCTCGAGGGTGGCGAGCCCACGGTCATCGCGAACGCCGAGGGATCGCGCACCACGCCGTCCGTCGTCGCGTTT
>JAICYF010000007.1 GCA_025934355.1 Acidothermaceae bacterium | reverse complement strand
GTGGCCGTACAGCTTGAAGTACCAGTACGCGTAGGAGGCGAACCAGTTGTTGTTACCGCCGTACAAGATGATGTTGTCGTCGTTGCTGATGCCGCGCGACGACAGCAACTGCTCGAAGGCGGCCTTGTCGATGAAGTCGCGGCGCACCGGGTCCTGAAGGTCTTGCTTCCAGTCGACCTTGACGGCGCCGCGGATGTGGCCCTTGTCGTAGGCGGAGACGTCCTCGTCGACCTCGACGAGCACGATGTTCGGGTCGTCGAGATGCGCCTCGACCCAGTCGGCGTCCACGAGGACGGCTTGGCGACTCATGCGGTAACTCCCTTGTCTGTTCGGTAAGCCTTGTCTGTTCGGTAAGCACTGCCTATTGGGAAAACACGACGGATTAGCAGGTAGGTCTCGCAGCCCATGCAGAAACCGAAGGCTGCGTTGAGAAAAGCGGCGACCCAGGCAAGCGCCGTGGCGCTGATCCCGAGCCAGCCGATGCCGCTGGCGAACCCGGCGACGCCAACCGTGGCGAACGCCAGGCCCACCGCTTGGGCGAAGCGAGGCGGCGCTTCAGCCTCGCGATACGCGGGCGGCCCGAGCCGAGGGCCGACGAGCTTGCGAAACAACACGCCATATGGCGAGAAGCGCAGCCCGGCTACCGCGCCGACGCCAAACAGCACCGCCTGGAACAGCAAAACCCAGACGTTGCTTGTGAGCACGACCACGGCAAGCACCACCGCGCTGACGGCCGCGTTGAACCGAAGCCCGCGCGGGTCGACAGACCCTAAGGCTGGGTCGGACATGAACACTCCTGACATTGGCGACGGGAAAAGTAGGGAAGGTCGCGGTCAGGGTCGGCAATCAAGATCGAGAAAGCGCTGCCGACCCGGTCAGGACATTCGACACAGGCAGGTGGCCACGCGGCACAGGTCGACCGCGCGCCTCTTGGTGAGGTTCAACTCACCCATGAATGCCTGCTGCACCCGTCGATGGTACGAAGATCCGGGCTGGCTGTCACGTTGACCACCTGCTCAGACCCCCGCTGATCCCAGCGCGGCGAGCACGTCGGACTTGCGCGGCGCCCCGCTCGCCCGCTTGACGACCCGGCCGCCGGCATCGAGCACGAACACCGTGGGCGTCCGCATGACGTCGAACCGACGCACCAAATCCAGGTGCGACTCGGCGTCGATCTCGACGTGCGCCACGCCGTCGACCATCCCCGCGACGTCCGCCAGCACCACCCGCGTCGCCCGGCACGGCGCGCAGAAGGCAGAGGAGAACTGCACCAGCGTGGCTCGTGCGCCAAGGTCCGCGCCGAGCTCGGACGACGTGAGCCGCGCGTCGTCGAAACCGGCTCGGACGTCGCGGACAGCGCCGTTGCGGGCGCGCCACACCAGCCCGGCGAAGGTCGTCACGACGACCAGGCCGACCAGAATCCACGCTGGCTGCACGTCTCTAGTGAACCGCGCTGGCTGCCCCGATAGTCCCTCAGGTGTTGCTGTGCGCCGGGATTTTCACGTAAGTCTCGCCGTTGGACCCGACCACCTCGAACCAAGCGATCTGGGTCGGCGACATCGAGGTCGCGCCCTGCGCGGTCAGCCGGCCCGACGGCGTCGGCGCCCAACTGCCGGCGACCTCCTGCGTGCCATCGGCCGCCACCGCGATCAGCTGGCAGCGCTCCGGGTATGCGCCCGGAACAACGCCGGTGACGTGCGTCTCCAACGCCGTGCCCCAGGCCTTTCGCCACTCGGTGACCGACGCCGTGACGTGGTTCTCCGCGTTTGTCGCGGTGAACGTGGCCGCCGCAGCCGGAGTGGAGTGATTCGCCGAGACAGCCACCCCTGCAACCGTGGCGGCGCCTAGAACCAGGACGCCCGCGGCGACCGCGGACAGGAAGCGAACCCGTCGTCCGCGCCGACGCTCGCCCGCGACCGCGGTGAGCAACCGTTGCAACAACTCGGGTCGCGGCGGCTCGGGCACCACCTCGACCTCGGCGATGCTCGCCCGACTCAACAAACCCGGCAGCGCGGCGAACGAGGCGAGCTCGTCGCGGCAGTTGTCACATTCGGCCAAGTGCGCGTCAACCCGGCCACGCTCGGCCGGGTCCAATGCCCCCAAAACGTACGCGCCGAGGGAGATCCGCGCGTCGGCGCATCCACCGGCGGTCATAGTTCCGTCACTCCTCTTTCTTCCAAAACCAATCGCAGCGCGCGCAGCGCGTAATAGGTGCGCGACTTGACCGTGCCCGGCGGAATACCGAGCGTCGCGGCGGCCTCCGCCACCGAGCGACCGCGGTAGTACGTCTCCACCAGCACTTGTCGATGGTCGACGCTCAAACTGGCCAACGCGTCGGTCACCTGCAATGCCTCCAGCGCCCGGTCGACGTCGTCGTCAACCGGGACAAGGTCAAGCCCGTCTGGACCAGCCTCCGCTGGCCGAGCCCGCCGGGCGCGATACGCGTCGACCGCGATGTTGCGGGCCACCGTGAACAGCCACGGTCGGACGGCGTCAGGCGTGCGTTCGAGCGTTTCCGGGTGTCGCCATGCCCGAAGCAGCGTTTCTTGGACGACGTCCTCGGCACGCTGTAGGTCGCCTCCGGTCAAGCGCAACGCGTAGCCGAGCAGCGGCCGCGCGTGCTGCTCGTAGAGCGCGCGGATGAACTCCTCATCCGTGCGCTCGGGTTGCGTTCGCCCTGCCTCAGACCGGCGCGATTCAGGCACACCCTTGTTACGCGCACCGTCGTCCGCTGGTTCAGCGCGGCGTGGCATCGCATCAAGGTACTGCGCGAACGCGCCGATCACGCGGATGAGGAGGTGATCGCCGATGGGCGCCGGCATGCTCGGCACGCTGATGCTGATCTACGCGGGATTCACCGCGCTCGCGGTCGCCGCCGCGGTGTCGATCGTGCGCAAGGCCGGCTATTCGGGCTGGTGGGCCGCGGCAGGTCTGATCCCGCTGGTCAACGTCGTCATGCTGTTCGCCTTCGCCTTCGCCGACTGGCCGGTGCTGCGCGACGTCCGGCGCAAGCAAGCCAGCCCGGTCGCGCCGCAGGGCCATCCGTCGTTCGTGACACCGCCGGCGCAAAACCCGTACGGCTTCTCTTAACGCCAGACGCTCCTGACAACATGGCGGCCGTGTCGACCCTCACGGCCCGCGGAGTCAAAGTCGCCTTCGGCGCGACCGAAGTCCTGCACGGTGTCGACGTCACGGTTGGCGACGGCCAACGGGTGGGCTTGGTCGGACCCAACGGCGCGGGCAAGTCGACGTTGTTGCGGGTGCTCGCGGGCGAACTCAAGCCCGACGAAGGCGTCGTCCATTCCACCGGCAGCGTGGGACTGCTGCCGCAAGAGCCTGACCGCCGTCCCGACGAGACGCTGCTCGAATATCTCGGACGGCGAACCGGCGTGATCGCGGCAGAAGCCGCGATGCACGCCGCCGCGGAGGCGCTGGGTTCGGGCGACGCAACCGCGGGCGAGACGTACGACCAAACGTTGCACCGGTGGCTCGACCTCGGTGGCGCCGACCTCGAGGCGCGCGCGGTGGAGACCATGGCCCTCTTGGGGCTCGACGCGGCAGCGCTTGACGCCGCGACGAGCGGGCTCTCGGGCGGCCAAATGGCCCGCGGATCGCTGGCCGCCGTGCTGCTGAGCAGGTTCGACGTGCTGCTGCTCGACGAGCCGACCAACGACCTCGACCTCGACGGTCTGGCCAGGCTTGAAGACTTCGTCTTGTCGCGGCGTGGCGGGCTGGCGGTGGTCAGCCATGACCGAGAATTCCTGGCCCGCACGATCACTGACGTTCTCGACCTCGACCCGTACAACAAGGCGTCTCGACAGTTTTCCGGCGGCTGGGAGGCCTACATCGAAGAACGTGCGGTCGCTAGACGGCACGCCAGAGAGCAGTACGACGAGTTCGCGGATCGGCGCTCGGAGTTGCAGGATCGCGTGCAGTCGGCGCGTGAGCAGTCGGTGCGCGGGGCGCTGCGGGCCAAGCGCAAGGCGCCCGACAACGACCGCGCCGCCAGAGGCGCCCAAATCGAGGCCGCCACCGCGGGCGCCGCGAAGGTCCGTTCGCTAGAGACCCGGTTGAACCGGTTGGACACCGAGGCGGTCGCCGAGCCGCGCAAAGAGTGGCAGCTGCGGCTCGACCTGCCGGCCGCACCACGATCTGGCGACCTGGTGGCGACGTTGAACCACGCGCTGATTCGCCGTGGCGATTTCACTTTGGGCCCGATCGATCTCGACGTGCGATGGGCCGACCGCATCGCGATCCTCGGACCGAACGGCGGCGGCAAAACCACGCTTCTGCAGGCGCTTTTCGGGAAGCTGCCGCTGGCCTCGGGAACCGCGAGCGTGGGGCCGGGAGTCGTGGTCGGCGAGCTTGATCAGGCGCGGCGCGAGTTCGCCGGAACGTCGACCGTGACCGAGGTGCTGCGGACCGCGGCTGGCCTTCGACCCGAAGAATCACGCACCCTGCTCGCGAAGTTCGGGCTGAAGGCAGCGCACGTCGAGCGGCCGGCGGCTTCGTTGTCGCCCGGTGAGCGCACCCGCGCCGGCCTGGCGTTGTTGATGGCACGGCAGACCAACTGTCTGGTCTTGGACGAACCCACGAACCACCTTGATCTGCCTGCGATTGAGCAGCTGGAGCAAGCCATCTCGTCCTATCGCGGAACGATGTTGCTCGTCAGTCACGACCGACGGCTCCTTGAGATCGTGCCTACCGGCCGTACCATCCATCTCGTGGCCGGCCGGCTCACCGAGGACTAAGCCGCAGGCAGTGGCGGAAAGGACTGATGTGCGCCGCTTCGCGATTCGCGTCTGCGTCGGCACCTTGGTCGCCACGGCAGCGTTAGCCGGTTGCTCCGGCCACGGACGTCACAACGCCTCGGTCGCGAGCAGCTTTGGTGTCGAATCCGGCGTGAGCAGCATGCCGAGTCCTGGGCAGGCGTCGTCGGGACAGGCGTCGTCGGGACAGGCGTCGTCGGGGCAGGCGTCGTCGGGGCTGGCGTCGTCCGCGCCGACGCCGTGCCCGGTGGCCGCACCGCAGATCTTCGTCGAGGGCAAACAGGCCGCGACGAGCGGCGGACAGGTGACGTTCAGCTATCTGGAAGCGACCCGCATCTGCAGCGGCGATGAGAGCGCGCGATACCTGACCACCGGGAAATCGCTGACCACGAAGCCAGTTTCGCCGTCCGCGGTGATTCTGTTGCTCGCGCCCGGCGGCGGGACCGACGAGCTGCAGGTGCCACCCGCCGCCCTGCCGGCCGCGATCGCATCGGGCAAGGCCGGGCCGCCCTATTTCACGATCACCGTCGACGCGTCGGGGGCAATCACCCGGATCGAGCAGGCTTACCTGCCCTGATCTCGGCTCGCCCCGCCGGGCGACCAATCCCGACAGGTACCGTAGAACCGTGGTGCGGAAGGCCTTGACGCTGCGGTGGATGCCGCGCCACCTCGCCATGCTCGGCATCGTCGCCGCATTCAGCTTGCTCGGCCGCTGGCAGTGGGACGTCTCGAACTCCGCGCGCGGCGGTTTGCAGAACCTGCTCTACGCTTTTCAGTGGTGGGCGATGGCCGCGATCGTCATCTACGGCTGGTGGCGATTGCTGCACGACGCCGTGCATGGCCGTCCGGTGCCGAAGCGCGCGCCAGCGCCAACCGCAGAAGACGAATCGTGGACGACGCCCGCGCGCAACCTCACGTCGTCCGGAATTGTCGGCGCCGAAGTGGCAAACGAGCAACCCGACGAGACCGACGAGGAGCTGGCGAGGTACAACGAATACCTCGCCGCGTTGAATCGTCGCGCGCAAAGCGCGCGCTGACCGCGAAGTGCCGAAAGAGGCGTCTGCCACGTGTCGATGTTGAGGAGCCCGTTGGGCCGCTACCGGCTGCTCGCCTACATCGTGGGCGTCGGTTTGGTGGTGCTCGTCTTCGTGGGAGTGCCGCTCCAGCAGTGGGCGGACTTCCCGTACGTAGCTAGGTACGTCGGCATGCTGCACGGTTTTCTCTACATCGTTTATTGCGTCGCCTGCCTCGAACTTGTGCTCAGGCACCGGCTGCACCTCGTTCGGTTGTTGCTGATGGCGGCCGCTGGGTTCGTGCCCTTCCTGTCGTTTGTGATGGAACGCAAGACCACGCACTTTCTTGAGGCGCGTGAAGCGTCCTTGGCCGAGGCGCGGGCGAGCGTCTCGTCGTCCGCGAGTTAAGGCGGTATCGCCGTGGCGCGCACGAGGCTGTACCGAAACGGCGTTCTTGAGCGCGACGATCTGCCGGTTGAAGACATCTCCGAGGTGCTCGACGCACCCGGAGTGGTCGTCTGGCTCGACCTTTGCACATCGGACGGCGAGGGCCTGGAGTCGATCGAGGAGGAGTTTGGGCTGCACGCGTTGGCGATCGAAGACGCGCAGCACGAGCGCCAGCGACCGAAGCTCGACCACTACGCGACGCATTTGTTCCTCAGTGCGTACGCGGTGCGCCTCGACGACACGGCCCAAGAACTGGCGGACAGCGAGATCGCGATGTTCGTGATGCCTAACGCGCTCATCACCGTGCGCAAGGACCGTAGGTTCGACATTGACGACGTCGTGTCGCGTTGGGACAACACGCCTGAGCTTGCGAAAGAGGGGGTCGGCTTCCTGCTCTACGGCGTCCTCGACTACATCGTCGACAGTCACTTCACCGCAGTTCAAGACCTCGACGACAAGATCGACGCTCTCGAGGACGAACTCTTCGACACCAGCCGCGACCGAGTGCGCGACGTCCAGCGAAAGTCATTCGCCCTGCGCAAGAACCTCTTGCTGCTGAGGCGATTCGTGCTCCCGATGCGCGAGGTCGTCAACGGCTTGATGCGCCGCGATCTCAAGGTCGTCGGCGAATCGCTGATGCCGTACTACCAGGACGTTTACGACCACGTGTTGCGCGCCACTGAGTGGACCGAATCACTGCGCGACATGGTGAGCACGATCCTTGAAACCAACCTGACCATCCAGGGCAACCGCATGAACCTCATCATGAAGAAGGTCACCAGCTGGGCGGCCATCATCGCGGTGCCCACGGCCGTCACCGGCTTCTACGGCCAGAACATTCCCTACCCAGGGTTCGGCAAGGACTGGGGATTCGCGGTGTCGAGCGCGGTCATTGTCTTGGGCGGTGGACTGCTGTATTGGATCTTCCGTCGCAAAGACTGGTTGTGACCCCGCCCGCGCAAGCGTCAGCCGCCGGAACCTGACGAGCAGGCTCCGGCGGCGGTAGTTGGGGTCAGGTTCTCAGCACTGCGATTGCGAAATCGCGAACGACGTCACTGACGCCGCCGCCGCGACCGACAGGTTGGCGCCGTACGACAGCGTGTACGACGCTCCACCGTCGACTCCGACGCGTCGGCTGCCAGAGTCCCAGACGGTCGCGCTTCCGCTTTTCGCCGCGACGTCGACACAGCCATGAAAACCAAACAGCGACGTGCTGCTGAATGTCGTGGTCAGAGAGATCACCGGCGCGGCAGGGTCGTCACGAAGTCGATCAACTCTTCGACTCGACCAAGGAACGCAGGCTCAAGATCGACATAACTGTCGACTGACGACAGGATTCGTCGCCATGCCGCCGCCACGTCGGCCGGCGTGCTATGCGGCCAACCCAACGCCGCGCACACGCCTTGCTTCCAGGGCACGCCGCGCGCGACCACCGGCCATGCGCCGATTCCCAACACCTCCGGCCGAACCGCCTGCCACACGTCGACATACGGATGGCCGACGACGAGCACGTGCGGTGCCGACACACTTGCGGCGACCCGTGATTCCTTCGAGCCGGTCACCAAATGGTCGACAAGCACGCCGAGCCTGCGATCGCCATCCGGCCGAAACGCCCGCACAATGTCGGGCAACCGGTCAACGCCTTCCAAAAACTCCACGACCACGCCCTCGACGCGCAAGTCGTCGCCCCACACACGTTCGACGAGTTCTGCGTCGTGCTTGCCCTCGACGAAAATGCGGCTCTCGCGGGCCACGCGGGCACGCAGGCCAGGGACGGCGACCGACCCCGACGCGGTGCGCGTCGCGACAGCCGGCGAGCCGAGCTTCGGTCTGACCAGCGTGACGCGTTCGCCATCGAGCAGGAATCCACCAGGCGTCAACGGAAACGCCCGTACTTTGCCGAACCTGTCCTCAAGCCGGACGACGTCCTTTTCACATTCGACGACTGCGCCGCAGAACTCGCCAGCGGCGTCCTCGACGACCAGGTCGCGGACGGCTTCGACCACCGGCGTGTCGACGCGCTGCCTGGTCGTGCCGGCAAGCACGTCGCGGTCGTAACGATTCACTTCTGGGTCACATCTTGGAAGATGTTGACGGCGCGCGAAATCACCAGCGCAACGGTGACCAGCGAAATGGCCGACTGCAAAAGGAACAATGCCTTAGCCCATCGCGACAACGGCATGGTGTCTGTCGGGCTGAACGCGGTGGCGTTGGTGAACGACACGTACAGGTAGTCGAAGAACGTGGGTTCCCAGTCAGGCGGCGCGATGTCGGCCTGCTGCATTTGCGGAAACAGCAGGTCAGGGTGTTTGCGCTTGCCGTGAGCTCGCTCCACCGGGCCGCCGCGGTCGAATTGCCAGTACCACAGGCCGAAAACGATGATGTTCGTCAGCCAGATCGCAACGCCCTGCACCAACAGCCGTGGGGCGGCGTCGGCGGTGCCCGACACAATCTCGTGCACCAAGAGGCCGGCCGAAATGGCGGTGTCGGCGCTGATCAACCCCATCAGCACGAGCGCCGTCGCATGCCGACCCGGCGAATGCCTTACCAATCGGGCCGGGCTCGTGACGAACAATCCGAGCAGGATCGCGCCCTCGGCGATCGGGACCACATAATGCGGGCGCACCGCCAGGTGCGCGGGGAGCGAGAGCTGAAGCCCGATGGCGATGACGACGGCCACGCCCATCTGCCAACGATGCTCACCCTCGGTGGGCCGCAACCAGGCCGGAAGCAAGCCCTCCTCGAGCTGTTGCGCCCGCTTCGCGCTGTCGATGAACCGTCGCTCGATGGCCGACAGATGCGACGGCTCCGACGGTGATTGCGGATCCGGCAACGTCGTCCCTTCCGTGCGACCGATTACGACGGCAGCGCGGTAATGGAGCTAAAGCCGGGCGTAGCCCATCCGGTGCCGTCGGGCGCGATCGCGAACGCCTCGTAATCCGCGACCTCGCCGAACCACTCGCGAGCGGCGTCACCCATTGCCAGCGCAGCCGTAGCGTACGCGTCCGCACGGGTCAGATCCGGTCCAACGACCGTGACACTCGCAAGTTGTGTCGCCGGCCGCCCTGTGAACGGATTGACGACGTGCAGGCCGCGCTCCGTCGTCCCGGACGTCGCGACCGCGCCGTCACGAACCTCGACGACCGCGGCGAAACCGTCGCGGTCGAGCGGATGGGTGATCGCGACGCTCCACCCTCGGTCCGGCGCCGGCGCACCGCGGGCGCACACGTCGCCGCCGCCGTTGACGCAGTGACTCATCAGCCCGGCGGCACGCAGCAGTTCGCTGGCACGTTCGACAGACCAGCCCTTGACCAGGCCGGTGGGATCAAGCCGACCCGCGAACGTCGAGCTGAAGTATCCCCGCGTCTCGCGGGCGACGTCCGAACAAAGCGTGAAGATCTGGTCGACAAGCGGATCGCAATCCGCGAGGCTGACCGCCCCGCTGTTCAGCCGGCTGATGTCGCTGTCGGCGCGATAGGTGCTGAAGATGGCGTCGACACGGTGCAACCATTCGACGGCCACGTTGATGGCCGCGCGCACCGCCGGCGCATCGCTCTCATCGGCGCTGACGTCGAAGCTCACGACGGTGCCCATCACCGGCTCGGCGTGGCCGAATCGGCGGCGCACGGTTACGACTTCGCCTGGTCGAGGGCCGCTTGCACCGATTGCGCGTAGGACTGCGTGGTGTAGGTCGCGCCGGAAACGATGTCGATGTTCGTGCCCTGCGCCTTCAGCACTTCCTGGCCGAGCACTGGAATCGAATACTGACTGATCTCCGAGGACTGCGGGTCGCGGTGCGGGTAGTCGACCGCCACCAACTTGGTGATCTTTCCGTTCGTGATCGTGACCTGCACCTGCACGTTGCCAAACGTCCGGAATCCCTCGCTCACGCGCACCGAGCTTCCGGTGAAGGTTTTCGTGCCAGCCGCCGCACTGGTCTTGGTTGGCGCCGACTTCGGGGTTGCCGGCGAGCTGCCGGACGACGTCGCCCCGTCGGATGGGGAAGCGGCACCCGACGGCGAAGCGGCGGCCGATGGGGCAGCGGCGCCCGATGGGGCCGGGTCAGACGGCGTGGTTCCCGCGAGCGCGACCGGACGGGTCGTGGACTTGGCGCCAGCCGTCTTGAAGCTCAGCAGCACGACGAGGCCAGCGACGGTGGCGACGAAGGCTAGGATCGCGCGGCGCACAGCAAGACTCCCTTCTAGAACTCGAACGACTCGGTGTGGATGTGGTGTCGGTCGACGCCAACCCTGCGTAGTGCCCCGTAGGCCGCTTCCATCATCCGCGGTGGGCCGCACAGGTAGACGTCGTGGCTCCGAATGTCTTTCACCAGGGATTCCAGCCGTCGTCCGACGAACGGATCCTGCTCGCCGCCGGGCGGTCCGATGAGATACCGCACCTGCGCGCCGCGCCACTTCGCAATCGCGTCAAGCTCGGACCGAAATGCGATTTCGAGCTCGGTGTTGGCCCGGTAGATCAGCGTGAGCTCGCCGTGGCGCGCACGCATGGTCTCGAAGAGCGCCCGCAGCGGTGTGACACCGATGCCGCCTGCGAGCAAGAGCACCTTGCGGCGGGTGCGGCGCCGCTCGGTGAGCGCGCCGTACGGACCCTCGGCGAAAACCCGAGTGCCTTTGCGTAGGTGTTGCAAGGCCTCCGAGTGGTCGCCGAGCACCTTCACGGTGAACCGCAACACCCGGTCGGTCGGTGGCGCGGAAAGTGAGTACGGATGCGACTGCCACCACTGTTCGCGCCTGAGAAAGCGCCACCGGAAAAACTGCCCGGGTTCGGCGCGCAGCTCGGTCAGGTGGTGGCCGGAGATCTCGACCGAGAAAATTCCCGGCGTTTCAGGAAAAACACCAGACACAACCATCCGATGGCGCGCAGCGTTGCGCACCGGCACCACGAATCGGTACCACAGCAGGACGACGGCGGCGCCAATGTAAAGCGCGCTCCAGAAAACGCGCGCCTTGAGGTTGCTACTGAAGTCGGCGCCGGTGGCGAACTCGTGGCTGAACGACAGCGCCACCGCGAGGTAGGTGTAGAAGTGCAGGTGATACCAAGTCTCGTAACGCATTCGCCGGCGTGCGGCCCGCATGGACACCACGCCAACAAGCACCAGCAGACCGAGTGAGGCCGTCGCCATCAGCACGTCCGGATAGCCGGTGAGCAACTGGCCGGTCTGATGCACCAGGCCCTCGTGCGCACTGACGGCGTAGCCCCAGATGATCAGCAACGTGTGCGCGACCGAGAGGTTGACGACGTACCGCCCGCCCATGCTGTGCCATCGGGCTAGTCGGTCCGCGCCGAGCCCATGTTCGAGCGCGGGCACCCGGGCCATCAAGATCAGCAGGACGACGATGACGTAGCCGGCGAGCAGGCCGGTGATCCGGCCGCCGTTGGTCAGCCAATCGCCGAACAGATGGATCGGCGGGGTGTCGTGCCACCAGAGCAGGACGACGAGCAGCCCGCCCGCGATGATCGCGCCCAGCGCGGCAGCCGGCGCGCGCACCACCGCTGGTGCGGGCTGGCGCAAAGCGCTGGACATGATCGCTCCCTGTTACCGGTGTCAACGGTCGACCGCCGCGGCTGACAACCAACTCTCGCTCACAATGTCGGTTCCCAAGCTGAGCATTAGCTGAAGCATCCCTGGGCGTTCGCCCAGACGCCTCCCCGGTGGCGGTCAGAACCTCGCCCTATACGTCGTCCGAGGCCTTATTGCAACTTAGTTGCAAGTAGGAGGAGGTCGCGCCTAGGCTCCGACGGAGTCTGAGCTTTGACGAGCGGAGCAGTGCACATGAGCGCGACCATCACCAGCTGCGAGCCTCGGGAGGCGCCGCCGCCGAACCGGTTCGCGAAGCTGCGGCAATCGCTGACCCCTGGAGAATGGGCCGCGATCGCCGGAATCGCGGCGGTGGTCGTTGGGCTGCACGTGCTTGGCTGGGTGACGCTCGCCGCGATCGTCGCACCTCATCACTACCAGGTCGGCTCGGGCCAGGTGTTCGGCGTGGGTCTCGGGCTGACGGCGTACACGCTCGGCATGCGCCACGCCTTCGACGCCGACCACATAGCGGCGATCGACAACACCACCCGCAAGCTGATGGCCGACGGCAAACGGCCGGTTTCGGTGGGCTTCTGGTTCTCGCTCGGGCATTCGACCGTCGTCTTCGCGTTGTGTTTGCTGCTCGCGTTCGGGGTGCGATCGCTGGCAGGGCAGGTGCAGAACGGCTCCTCGGGCCTGCACACGGTCACCGGCCTGGTCGGCACCAGCGTCTCCGGCGCCTTCCTCTACATCATCGGCATTCTCAACCTGGTGATCCTGGTCGGCATCGTGCGCGTCTTTCGGCAGATGCGGAAGGGTGAGTTCGACGAGGCCGCGCTCGAGCAGCACCTCAACAACCGAGGCCTGATGAATCGCTGGCTCGGCAGACTTACGAAGTCGGTCACCAAGTCGTGGCAGATCTACCCGATCGGGGTGCTGTTCGGTCTCGGTTTCGACACCGCCACCGAGGTGGGGCTGCTGGTCATCGCCGGCGGCGCCGCGGCGTTCAGCCTGCCGTGGTACGCGATCCTCACGCTGCCCGTGCTGTTCGCCGCCGGCATGAGTCTGCTCGACGCGATCGACGGTTGTTTCATGAACTTCGCCTACGGCTGGGCGTTCTCGAAGCCGGTGCGCAAGGTTTACTACAACATCACGATCACCGCGCTGTCGGTCGCCGTCGCCCTCATCATCGGCACTATCGAACTCGTGTCGATCCTCACCGACAAACTGTCGATCAACAGCGGCCCATTGGCGTGGATTGGCAGTCTCGACCTCAACAACGTCGGATTCTTCATCGTCGGGTTGTTCGTGTTGACGTGGGTCGTCGCACTCGTGGTGTGGCGTTACGCGCGGGTCGAGGAGAAGTGGTCGGCCAGCCTGACTCAACACGCGGTCGAAGACTGAGCGGCAGTCAACGCGCCAACTCGCGAACGGTCGACCGCACCCCCTTGCTGGCAAGGGCTTCGACGTAATCGGCCAGCTGTACGCGGACCGTTGCGTCATCGCGCAGCCGGTCGGAAAAGACCTGCTCGATGGCGAGCAGACGGTCGACGACGTGCCGCGCGTCGCGCGCGCCGTCCAACCGTTGCTTTATCAGGTCTGCCAACGGGTCATCGACGTCGATGGCGCTGCCATGCTCGTTTGATTCCGCGCTGACGTAGCGCATCCAAGCTGCCACCGCTAGCAGTGCGTGGTCTGGCGTCTCACCAGCGGCCCGCCTCTCAGCGATGACACCTAGCAGCCGCTGCGGCAGCTTCTGGCTGCCGTCCATCGCGATCTGCGCGGTGCGATGACGCAGCGCGCGATTGCCGAACCGCGCGAGCAGTTCGTCCTTGTAACGGACGACGTCGAACCCGTTCGGCACGTCGAGCGTCGGCGAGACATCGAGGTCCATCAACGCGCGGACGAACCGAGCCACGTCGTCCATGCGAACGAAGTCGGCCACATACTCGTAGCCGGCCAATACACCCAGGTAGGCCATTGCTGAGTGTGAGCCGTTTAGCAGCCGCAATTTCATCGCCTCGTACGGCGCGACGTCGTCCGTGAAAATGGCACCCGCGGCCTCCCAAGCCGGCCGGGCCGCTGCGAAGTCGTCCTCGATCACCCATTGCATGAACGGTTCGGCGACGACAACTCCGCGGTCATCAACGCCGAGAAGTCTTGCGGCGTCGGCCCGATCTGCGTCAGTGGCGGAGGGCACGATGCGGTCGACCATCGTGCAAGGGAATCGCACGTGTTCGTCGATCCATGCTCGTGTCGACGCAGACTCGGCCGGAGGCAGCAGGTCGCAGAAGTCGGCTACCAGTCGGGCAAGGGTGCGTCCGTTGCTGGGCAGGTTGTCGCAGCAGACGACCGTGACCGGTCCGACGGCAGCGCGCTGACGCGCTTGCATCCCGCGCACCAGCTGACCTACGACGGTCTGCGGCGACCGACCGTCGACGTCCGCCATCACTTCGACGTCGTCAGCACGGAGCCGACCCGAGGCGGGGTCGTGCCGATATCCCTTTTCGGTCACGGTCAAAGTGACGACACGAGTGGTCGGCGCGGCGACTCGGGCTACCAACTCGTCGGACTGTGTTCTGGCGAAGAGCAGATCGCGAATCGGCGCAAGCACGCTGATCGATGTCGTGTCGGCGCGTTGCAGAACGCTGTACAGGCCGTCCTGCGGCGCGAGTCGTTCGACGACGTCGCGGCTGCGCTGGGTCACACCGCAAACTCCCCATGACGTGTCGCCGGTCGCGGCCATCGCCAACTGCGTGTAGACCGCTTGGTGCGCGCGGTGAAAAGCGCCCAGGCCGAGGTGAACCATTCCATCGCTGATCGCACGGGGGTCTACCGACGGCTGTGCCGATTGGGGGATCTCGTTGAGGGTGGCGAGGCTAAGCCGCGCCATCACATCACGGCCCCGAGCTGCCACGGGGTGAATTCCTCGTCGCCGAGCCCGATCTCCTCGCTCTTGGTCAACGATCCCGACGCGACCTCGAGCATGCGCTGGAAGATGCGGTCGCCCAGTTCGTCAACGCTGGCGGTGCCGTCCAGGATCTCACCGCAATTGATGTCCATGTCGTCGGTCATTCGGCGATAGGTGTCGCTGTTGGTCGAGAGCTTGATGCTCGGGACCGGCTTGCAACCGAACACCGAGCCGCGCCCGGTGGTGAAGCAAACGATGTTCGCGCCGCCCGCCACCATGCCGGTGACCGAGACGGGGTCGTAGCCCGGCGTGTCCATGAAGACAAAACCGTTGCGGTCGACCTGCTCGGCGTATTCGTATACGGCGGCGAGATTCGCGTGACCGCCCTTCGCCACAGCGCCCAGCGACTTCTCCAGGATGGTGGTCAGGCCGCCAGCCTTGTTGCCCGGCGAGGGGTTGTTGTCCATCGAGCCGGATGACGCGGCGACGTACCGCTCCCACCAGGCGATTCGATCGACGAGCCGCTTTCCGACCTCTTGGCTCACCGCGCGCCGGGTGAGCAAGTGCTCTGCGCCATAGACCTCTGGTGTCTCACCGAGGATTGACGTGCCGCCGTTTCGAACAAGCTGGTCGGACGCCGCCCCAAGCGCTGGGTTCGCGGTAATGCCCGAGTAGCCGTCTGACCCACCGCATTGCAGCCCGAGCACCAACTCACTTGCCGACACCGTGGTGCGGCGCGTCTCGTCAGCTGTCGACAGCATGTCGCGAATGCGAGCCACGCCCTCGTTGACGGTTGCGCGAGTGCCGCCCAAGTCTTGGATCGTCATATCGACCACCGGAACGTAGTCGGGCACGTCGAAGCCTTCGGTGAGCGCGCTGATCTGGTTGACCTCGCAACCCAGGCCGATCACCAACAGTCCGGCAAAGTTGGGATGGCGCGCATACCCCGAGAGTGTGCGACGGAGAATGTCCATGCCCTCGCCCGAGCCAGCCATGCCGCAGCCGCTGCCATGCGTGAGCGCGACCACGCCGTCGACATGTTCGTATTCAGCCAGGAGCGGTGATCCCGAGCGGAATTGGTTCGCGATCAGCTTCGCCGCGGTGGCCGAGCAGTTCACGGACGTCAAGATGCCGATGAAGTTCCGGGTGGCGACCCGGCCGTCCGGTCGGACGATTCCCTGGAATGTCGCGCGCTGCTCCGTTGGCAGTGGGTGTTCGGCGACGACGTCGGCGCTGTAGGCGTAATCGCGGGCGAAGTCGCTGATGCTCAGATTGTGGCTATGCACATGGTCGCCGAGGTGGACGTGTTGCGTCGCAACACCGATTGGCTGGCCGTACTTGCGCACGGGTTCGCCGATCGGAATCTCGGTCAACGCGACTTTGTGGCCGGCCGGCACCTCCGCCGGCACCCGGATCGCTCGAGCGCCATCGATCAGCATCGCGCCGGCTGGAATCGCCCGCCGGGCGATCCCGACGGTGTCGCCTTCGTGCAGTGAGATAACGGCTTCTCGCAACTGCTGGGAACTCATCTCGTTAACCTTCTCGTCGAATCACCAGCTGTGCATTGTGCCGTCGAGCAATCTGTTCACCGGTAGCGGCGCCGGCTGATATGGGTATCGCTCCGCGAGCTTTTCGTCGATGTCGACGCCGAGGCCAGGCGTCTCGCCCGGGTGCAGATATCCCCCCTCAAACCAATACGTGTGGGGGAACACCTCGTCGGTGGCCGCCGTGTGCCGCATGTACTCCTGGAGGCCGAAGTTCGGAATGGAGAGGTCGAGATGCAGCGCGGCCGCCATGCAAACAGGCGACAAGTCGGTTGCGCCGTGCGAACCGCTGCGCACGCCGTACAACTCGGCCAAGTTGAAGATGCGGCGCAAGTGCGTGATGCCGCCCGCGTGTACGACGGTCGTCCTGATGAAGTCGATCAACCGCTCGGTGATGAGCTGCTGACAATCCCAGATTGAGTTGAAGACCTCCCCGACTGCAATCGGGGTTGTCGTGTGCTGCTTGATGATGCGAAACGCGTCCTGCGACTCGGCGGGCGTGGGATCCTCGAGCCAGAAAAGTTCGTACTCCTCAAGCCGCTTCCCTAGCCGGGCCGCTTCGGTTGGCGTCAGTCGGTGATGCGCGTCGTGCAGGAGGTGAAAGCCAAAGCCGAACTTCCCCCGGACGGCGTCGAACAAGCCGGGCACGTGCCGCAGATAGAGTTCCGTAGACCAGGTTGCCTCGCTGGGCGCGATGCCCTTTTGCGCTGGCTCGTAGAAGAGTTTGTCTTTGCTGACGCCGTACGTGACCGGCAAGCCTGGGATGCCGACTTGCACGCGGACTGCCTTATAGCCGTGCTCGAGATACTGCGCGACTTCGTCGAGCACCTCGGCGACGTCCTGGCCGTTGGCGTGGCCGTACACCGTGACGCCTTCACGAGCGCGACCGCCGAGCAGCTGGTAAACCGGCAGCCCGGCGACCTTCCCCTTGATGTCCCAAAGCGCGGTGTCGACGGCCGCGATCGCGGTCATGGTCACCGGACCGCGACGCCAGTAGGCGCCTTTGTACAAGTATTGCCAGATGTCTTCGATGCGATCTGCGTGGCGTCCGATGAGCGCGGGGCAAACGTGGTCTTGCAGATAGCTGGCCACCGCCAGCTCGCGGCCGTTGAGGGTCGCGTCGCCGACGCCGGTGACGCCGTCCGATGTGGTGATTTTTACCGTGACGAAGTTGCGCCCGGGGCAGGTGACGATGACGCGGGCATCGACGATCCGAGCGCCGCTGCCGGCTGAGTTGTCAGGCGAGGGCTCGCTCATCGGCCTGCTTGCACCCAGGCGTGTTGCGGATCGAGCGCGGGGATCATCTGCCGGCCGTTGCCAGCCATCACCCACAGGTAATACAGCGAGTATCCGGGCGCGCCCACAACCGGATGGTATCCCGACTTGATCGCGGCGACGTCGTTGTCGCGGACCATAAAGGCGTCCTTGCGCTCGCCGTCGTACAGCAGCTGAATGCCGAAGCCTCCCTCTGGCGCAACCTTGAAGAGATAGACCTCTTCGAGTTGAACCTCATGCGGCGGGTTGTGGGTGTCGTGCTTGTGCGGCGGGTAGGACGACCAGTTCCCCGGCGGGTTGATCGTTTCACCGACGAGCAGCCGGCCCGCGTCGTCGCCGGGCCCGAGAATCGTGCGCACGCTGCGCGACCAGTTGCCCCCGCCGCGCGCGGCCACGTCTTGGTCGGCGGCCCGGATGATCCGCGTCTTGCCCGGCGGGAGGTCGTCGAGCGGCGCGCTGGCGATGGCTAGTTCGGCGGTCGATGTGGCAGTCAACCGCACGGTTGCGCCTGGTGGCGCGTAGATCGCCTCGCCTGGCGCCTCGAACACGTTCGCTCGGCCGCCGGCGGCGCCCAGCGCCTGGTCGTCGACCGTCACGTCGACAGCGCCGCTCAACACGACGACGAGCACTTCGTCGTCCGACGTCTTTTCGAACGACGCACCCGTGCCGAGCTCAGCGAGGTCGAGTTGGATCAAGTCGGTGTCTTTACCGGGCGAGATGACCGTGCGCACTACGCGATTTCCTTTCAGTTATGCCATTGGCTCTTCGCGCACGCGGGTTACCAACTGAGTTGGGTTCACGAAGCGCAACGCGATGACCAGCAGGACGAGCATCGAGCCGGTGTAGATGACAGCCATCGCGTCAATTGATTGCTGAGCGCGAATACCGGCCGAAAAGACCGCGCTGTAGAGCGCCACGACCAAGGTCTGCGATGTCGGGCCGGCGGTGAGAAAGGTGAGTTCGAACATCCCGACGGTGCGGATCAGCACCAGAATTCCGGCGGCGAGCAATCCCGGGACGACGAGGGGCGCAAGTATGCGCATCATCACCGCGGACGTGTTGGCGCCGCACATCCGGGCGGCCGCCTCGATCTTCGGGTCGATCTGCTCGATAAAGGGTGTCATCGTCAACACGACGAACGGCACCGACGGCACCAAGTTGGCCAAGATGACGCCGGTCAGATGGCCGGCAAGGTGGGCTTTGTACAGCACGATCGCGAGCGGAATGCCGTATGTGATCGGCGGGACCAGGATCGGCAGCAGGAAGAGCAGTAGCACGACCTTCTTGAGCGGAAAGTCACGCCGTGCCAAGACGTATGCGGTGGGCGCGCCGATGAGCAGCGATATCACCACAACCGCTATTGCGACCTCCGCCGTGACCCACATGACCTGATGCAGGCCGAACTCGCTCCACGCGTCGCCGTACCAATGGGTGGTGAACGCGCTTGGCAACCATGTGCCGAACCAGCTCTTGCCAAAGGAGTCGACGACGACCGACATCACGACGCCGAGGAGGTTAACGAAGAAGAAGGCGACGAGCGCCCACACGATCCAGGTGGCTGGCCTGGCAACGATCGGGCGGCGGGGTCGAGGGCGGTCGCCCGAAGGCGCCGACGGGGCGGTTGTGGTCAACGTCGCCATCAGCCTTTGCCTCCGCTCGACCCCTTGTAAAGGGTGTTCCGCCACAGCAGCACGATGCCGATGATGACAAGCATCACCGCCGCCATGACCATGGCGATGGCCGAGCCCAACGGGTAGTCGTACTGCTCGAGCGCGGCGTGATACGCGGCGATCGAGATGACGTGGGTGGAGCCGGCCGGGTTGCCGACCAACTGAGCGGAGGGAAACACGGAGAAGGCGAGCACGAACGACAAGCAGAAGGTGATTGCGACGCCGGGGGCCAGCAGCGGGAAGGTCACGTGCCGGAACCGCTGCCACCCGCCAGCCCCGAGTGTCGACGCGGCACGCTCCAGCACCGGGTCGATGCCAGACAGGTAGGCGGAGATCAGCAAAAACGCGAAGGGGAATCCGGTGATGACGAGGGAGAGAAAGACGCCCCAGTAGTTGTGCAGCAGCGGCAGCGAATCCTTCACCAGATGCAAATCGCGTAGCACCTTGTTCAGCCAGCCTGCTGGTCCCGCGTAGTTGAGCAAACCTTCCGCCGTCAGCACGGTTCCGAGCGTGATCGGGACGACGAGTAGCGCGGTCAGGGTTCGCCGGCCTCTGCGCCAGCGGCGCATTGTGTAGGCGATCGGAATGGCGGCCGCCACGTTGAGCACCGCCGCGGGCACGCCAAGTTTGAGGGTGATCCAGATCGTGTCACGCAAGTACGAGTCAGAAAAGAAGGTCTTGTAGTTGGCGAACGCGCCCCCACCTTTCAGCGGTCGAAACGACAGCTGCAATCCGTAGATGAACGGATAGACGAAGAGCAACAGGATGAACGCCACACCAGGCAGCAGCAGCCAAAGGTGCCGGTCGATCCCTCGCTCCGCAAGTCGGTGACGCAACGATGGAGTGGCATCGCCGGCCGCACCAACGCCGGTTGCGACTGCCATCAGGTCACCAGCTCCGCCGGCGCGGCGGCCGCTTCTGTGGAGAAGAGCAGCACCCGCTCGGTCGGCACACTGAGGGTGACCTGGTCTGCTGGCGCGAGCCGCTTGTCGGTGCGAAAGAACACCGCGTCGCCGTTCATCAGTCGTCCTTGGGCCGACTGCTCGCGACCGTGATACTCGACCACTTCGACGGCAACACTCAGTTGGTTGTCACCGACCGCGCCGACCACAAAGTCTTCGGGCCTGATCGCCGCGATCGCATGACCGCCGACCAGCTCGTCTCGGACGACGCCGGCGAGGTGCACGCCCGGGCCGGTAAGCACCGCTTGGCCGTTGAGTTCCCGCTCGACCGCCAACTCCAGCATGTTGCGGTAGCCCATGAAACCCGCCACGTAACGGTTCGTGGGTTGCGTGTACACCTCCTCCGGCGTCCCGATCTGCTGAACGACACCGTCGCGCAGCAACACCAACCGGTCGGCGAGAGAGAGCGCCTCCTCCTGATCGTGCGTGACGTAGACCGTCGTAAGGCCGAGCGATTGGTGCAGCCGACGAATTTCGGTGCGCATTTCGAGGCGCAACTTGGCGTCGAGGTTCGACAACGGCTCGTCCATCACCACGAGCGCTGGCTCGAACACGATCGCGCGCGCGATGGCCACTCGCTGCTGCTGACCGCCCGACAGCTGCCCCGGCAACTTGTGCGCATGCTCCTTGAGCTGCACCAGCTTGATGGCCTCATCGACTCGCCGCTTCGTCTCGGCCTTCGACGTCTTGCGCATCTTCAGGCCAAACGCGATATTGCGCCGCACCGACATGTGCGGGAACAACGCGTAGTTCTGGAATACCATGCCGAACCCACGCTTCTCTGGCGGCATCGTGTCGATGCGCTTGCTGTCGAGCCAGATGCTGCCGCCCGTGAGCGGCAGCAACCCGGCCAGACAGTTGAGCGCGGTTGACTTCCCGCACCCCGACGGACCAAGCAGCGCAACGAATTCGCCCGAGCCAATCGTCAGGTCGAGCCGGTCGAGCGCCACGTGGCCCGCGAAGCTGCGGCTGACTTGCTCGAGCCGCAGCTCCGCGAACCGTTCACCCTGCACGATCTTGCCTTTCTTCGTTAGCTGCCGATGGCCGTTGGATGCCGCCGTCGGCTCAGCTGCCCGCTATTTCTTTGCCGCGCCGACGTTGCGGTCCCACAGGTCGAACGCCGTGACCTGCGCGGTGGCTGGTAGCGACGTCTCCTTCGGGTACTGGTCGATCCACTGCGAGTACTCGTCGCGGCCGTACTTCTTGATGACCTGTTGGCTTTCCGCCGGCGCCATGTCGAGAGTGACGCCCTTGACGGCTGGGCCAGGGTAGAAGTACCCGCTGTCATAGGCGATCGCCTGCTGATCTGGCTTCAGCATCCACGCGATGAGGAGCAAGTCGGCCTTCAACGTGTCGTCGGAGACGTCCTTCGGGATCACAGCGTATTGCGCGTCGGTGACCCAGTGCATCGGTTGCAACAGACCGACTTTCACGGTGTTCGGAACCGTGCCGAGCGCCCGCGGGTTGATGTCCCAGCCGGTGGTCGACATAACCATGTCGACAGTGCCCGACGCGAGGTCCTTCATCGTGGCCGTGGTGCCGGTCTGGTACGTCTTGACGTACTTGCCGAGCTCTTGCAAATAAGCCCAGGTCTTTGACCACCCGTTCGTCGGGTCCTTGGGGTCGCTGTCACCGAGCAGGTAGGGCAGACCCATCAGGAAAGTGCGACCTGGGCCTGAGTTCGCCGGCTGCGCGTATTCGAAACGACCCGGGTGCGCCTTGGCCCAGTCAAGCAATTCCTGCGGGGTGGTCGGCGGATTGGTGACCTTCGCCGGGTTGTACTCAATGAGCGGACCAGAGGGATAGTAAACGACCTCGACGCCGTAGCCCTGCGCCAGTTGCTGCATGGCCGCGGCGGGTTCCAAGTAGTTGTCCATGAGGCCTGGGAAGGCGTCTTGGTGGTCGGGCAAGAGTTTGGCGAGCAGGTTGTTCGCGATGCCGGCTGACAGCCCGTCGGTGCCCGTGAGCACCAGGCTGGTCTGCGCGTTGCCGCCTTGTTCCTCGGCCTGCAGCTTGCCGGTCAGTGTTGGCGCGGTCGCCGTCGTGTAGTTCACATGGCTGACCACGTCCGGATTCGCCTTCACGAAGTTTTCGATCATGCCCTTCGTGAGCTGCAGGTTTCCCGCGATGTCGAGGATGTTCAACGTCACCGGCTTCGACGGCTTCGCGCCAGCGGCCGCGGGTGACCCGCCTCCCGCCGATGGCGAGGACGCACTTGACGACGAGGAGTTGCTCGCCGTGGGTGAGTTGTTGCTCGCTTTCTTGCCTGACGAGCCACAAGCCGTGGCCGCAAGGGCCAAGACCAGGACCGAGGCAGCAACGCTGCGCGTGCCACGCATGCTCTGATCCCTTTCTTATAAGCATTCTTAGGCGGATGGCCCGGGGGCCGCGAGGTTCGTTTAGGTTCTGGGTGGAGCAGTCGAGGCGCGGACTATCAACTGGGTGCCGACCATCCGCTGTTGCGCCGCGCCGCGGTCGTCATCGCCGCCGGCCAGCTGGTCAAGTAACAGGTCGACCGCCGCCCGCCCGCCTTGCTGGGTTGGCATCTCGACGGTCGTGAGTTGTGGGGTGCACATACCTGCCATTGCGATGTCGTCGAATCCGACGACGCTCATCTCTTCAGGAACACGGATTTTGCGGTCGTTGAGCCGGTTCAGCACGCCGAGCGCCATGAGATCGTTGAAGGCGACTATCGCGGTGACGTTCGACGCCAACGCGATGTCGGCGGCCTGCAAACCCGCCTCGAAGACCGGCGCGAAAGGTCCGAGCTCGACGACCTCCACGCCGTACAACCGCGACGCGGTTCGCAGACCGCGTCGACGCTCCTTGTTCGACCACGAGTTGCGCGGCCCTGACAAGAACGCGCATCGCCGATGGCCGAGCGCAGCGAGGTGCTCGATCGCCTGCCTTATGCCATCAGCGCTGTCCATGAGTACCGCTGGTACCCCGGGATTCTTCCGGTTGAGCAAAACCAGCGTTGTGCTCTCAGTTGCCCTACGCAGGTCATCGACGTCCATCCGCGACGAGCACACGATCACGCCGTCGACTTGCTTCGTCATTGCATGGATGAGTTCGGCCTCCAACCGCGGATCCTCGCCGCTGTCGGCAAGGAAGACGGCGTAGTCGGCCAATCGCGCTTGCGCCTGCGCGCCTGACACAACCGAGGGGAAGAACGGGTTCTGCAAGTCAGGGACGACGATGCCGAGGTTGCCGGTCTTGCCTGTGATCAGCCCGCGCGCCGCGCGATTCGGTCGATAACCGAGTTCGTCGGCGGCGCGCAAGATCTGCTCACGCGTGGCCGGCCGGACCAGGTCGGGCATCGTGAACGCCCGCGACACCGTCGACACCGACACCTGCGCTCGACGCGCGACGTCGTGAATCGTGACGGCCACGGACCCTCCCGGAGTGGTTACCCGGGAGAGTCTGCAAACCTTTGCAGAAACTGTCAAGCGGTCGCGCGCAAGAACTTTTTAGGTGAGCGAGCTAGTTACCCCATCGCAACCCGACGACGACCACATCGTCATCGGCGCCATCGGGGACGACGTCGGTCAGCAACCGATCCAGCGTCGCCTCAATCGATCCGCCCTGGTTGGTCGCGGCGAGCCGAAGCCGCTCAAGGCCGACGTCGATACCCTCACCCTTGCGCTCGATTGCGCCGTCGGTAAAAGCGAGCAGCGTGCCGGACGACGGAAGGTTGATCGTCACGGCACGCGGGCGTAATGGCGTGGCAACACCGACGGGCGGCTCGATTTCCCCAGACACGTAGCGGGCGCCGTCCTCATCGACAAGTAGCGGATAGAAGTGCCCGGCCGAGACCAACCTGCACTCATGCGAGGTCGAGTCCAGCTCACCAGCGAGGACGGTCGCGAACTGGCTGCTTTGCTCCTTGTCGAACAGCTGCGCAAGCTTGGCCACCACGGTCTCGATGCCGTCGCCCTGCGCGACGTAAGCCCGCACCGCATATCGCAGCGACGCCATCGTGGTCGCCGCCCGCAGGCCGCGCCCGGAGACGTCGCCGACGAAGAAGACCAGCCGCTTGTCGTCAAGCGCGATCACGTCGTACCAGTCGCCCCCGACGTCAATGCCGTCGACGCCGGCCACGTAGCGGGCGGCGACCTCCACGCCGTTCGTGGCAGGAACCTCGGGCAGCAACGCATGCTGGAGAGTCGTCGCGATGCCGCGCTGTTCCTCGTACAGCCGCTCGTTGTCGGTCGCCAGCCGCTCCGCCTCCTGGCGGCGCCGTCCGAAATATTCGACCGTCACACCAGCTACCACCGACAGGCCGCCACCGACACCAAGCACGATCCAGGGAAGGACCGCGGCGAGGCCGCCTGCGAGCTGAAGGTCGGTGGTGCCCACCACGGTGACGACGGTGTCGCCAAACGGCAGGGTCGCCGACGCGGTGCGGCCACGGATCGGAGTCGGGCGGGTCGCCTCGATCAGATGCGTCTCGTCGGTTTTCGGCCCGAGATACAGCGCGAAGGCGAGGTCGGCGAAGGGCGAGGTGGCCGGCAACGCAACACGGCGGTTGGCCGGGAGCTCGCCCTCCGCGTAGACCACGAGCCCGGACGTGTCGCCCGGCGGCATCTCGGCATAGCCAATGCGCGCCGGAGTGCCGGGCAGGATGTCGGTGACGAAGAGTTGATCGCTTGGATGGAGCCGCGAAAAGAAGGCGGCGGAGCGCTGCTGCTCGACGAGCGCCAGCCGGTCACCTTTCATCGCCAGTTGCTTCGGGGCGCCGCCCGCCGCATCGAGTTGCCACAGCGAGATGGCCTTCAGACCGCCGTTGAGCTCCGGCGTAACGAACCGGTTGAAGATGGTGGGATCAGCGCTGGTGTCAATCGCCACCTGTGCCGCGTCGGCCAACCGGGCCTGCGCCGCCGGCACCACGCCAGCGAGCGCGGCGGCCGCCTGTTGAACTTGCTGTTCGAGCAGTCGGTGGTTGCTGTTGCGGTCGACCACGCGGGCCGCCCAGGCGAGAGCCAGCGTGAGAGCCACGCACACGACGACCGCCACCACGGTGAGTGGTCGCAGCGCAGGTCGACGCATCCCCGCCCCTCTGCCTTGGCGCTCAGCCGGCGCTGACCGCCCGCGGACGTCCGGCGAGTCGGGTCGTGCCCACTCCCCGTGCCGAGCACCTTACAGGCAGTGACCGAGGCCGATGTAACGATCCGGACACGCTCGCAACCCGAGGTACCTCTCCGGTCGTCAATGTCGGCATAAGCATCTCGCGGGTCAGCGACCCGCTTCGCACTGCCCGAGGAATCCCACGAGGCTAGGGAGGTGGCCGTGAGCCCCGCCGTCGTCCGAAGCGAGCAGCGTCGCGCTCGTGCCCGCCGCCGCGCCATCATCGCCGACCGTCGGCTGCAGCGTCGACAGACCAGAGGCCGCGAATCGTCCGGAGTTGCGGCAACCTCGCGTCCCTAGCTCGCGCCCATTTCGGCTTGCGCCGTCCGCGGACGGCGAACTGGCTCGCGTAGGTATGCCCGATTCCAACCGATGTCGCTAATGCGGTTGGCCGCAACCTAATTGCGCCAACCGATGCATCAGAAGCCGCGCGCGTGCGTCGAAGCAACGGGTCGTGCGCCGACATAGGCGCTCACAGAACGGATCCGAAAGCCCGCCCTGCTTTCCGACCCTTGGGGGGTCCTGTGAGTCGCCTTGTGCGTACGCTTCGCCGTGCCGTGTCCGCCCTGATCACGACGAGCGTGGTGGCCGTCGGCGTCTGCGCTGCGGGAGGCGTCGCGCAGGCTGCGACGCCTCAAGAGACCAGCCCGCCGGCCGCGACACCCCCGGCACCCCCGGCCACGGCAGCTCCTGTCGCACCGGCGTCCGCGTTCGTCGCGGCGCCTTCGAACGCCATCGCCACGGCGGCCACGTCAACGGCGTGGCACGTCTCGCTCGTTGCCGACAACACCGACATCAGCGAGGGCGAGACGACGAACCTCACGGCGTTCGCCTCGTCGCCCGTCAACGGCAGCGGATACGCGATCGTGATCGCGGCCTTCGCGACACCGCAGTCGCCGTTCTTCATCGTCGCCTCGTGCGAGTCAGGATCCAGCTGCGGCGGAACCGCGGACTGGGCGAACGACCCAATCACGTATATCGCCTATGTCGTGCCGGTCGCCGACCTCACCAATCCCTCGCAGTTCGCGGCGGACGCCGTCGCAACGAGCAACACGATTGAGGTTCCGTCATCGAGCGAAGGCGGAGGAGGCGGCGGCCCGCAGCCGTGGGAAGTCGACCTGAGCGTCAGCCCCACGCTGCTGCCGCGCGGTAAGAGCGTCACCGTGGTAGCGACCGCAAACCAAAGTGTCGCTGGAACGCTCGACGAGGTCCAGGTCTACTCGCTCGAAACTGGAAAGCGAGTGGGGGCTTGCGGAACGGGCAACGGCTGCACGTTCACCGTGCCGTGGAACCCGAATACGCAGTACTTCCAAGCCGCAGTCGCGACGCCGTCGTTGGTGCCGCCGACCGACGCGCTCGCGGTGTCGCAAGTGGTGACGGTCACCGGCCTGGACTGGGCGCTAATCCTCACGAACACCGGCAGCGACAACATGACTGCCGAGTTGGGATCGAATCGAACGGTGGGCGCAGCGAGTTCGACCGCACTGATGATCTATGACCTCACTACCCGCACCGTGCTGAAGCGCTGCGCATCGGGCAGGGTCTGCGAGGCGCCTGTGCCGCACAAAGGTGATACCGCAGTGGGCTATGTCGTGCCCGATACCGCTACTTCGCCGGTTGGCGTGTGGCTGGCGCGTACCGCTTGGGTGTCGTTTCCCGCAGGCACGAGCGGCGGCAACAACCCCGCCGGCTTGCACGATGGCCACCCCTGCACCTGCGACCCGGTCGACCCCGGCGACGGCGCGTTGAACGAATCGGCGACGGACATCGTCGTTCCCGGTCGCGGCCTCGGATTGGCGTTAACCCGCAGCTACGAGTCAACGACCGCCGGCGTGGTGTCGCGCTTCGGATACGGCTGGTCCGACGCGTACTCGATGCGACTCGCGGCGCTGCCTAATGACGACGGCACGGCTCCGATGTCGATCGGCGACGCGACGCGCCTTCAAGTCGTCCAGGAAAACGGCGAACCAGTCACGTTCGCCGAACAGGCCGACGGCAGCTTCGCGACGTCGTCCGACATGCTGGCCTCGCTCGTGCGGAACGACGACGGTAGCTACACGTTCACCCGGATGCGGCGTACGTCGTTCACATTTGACAGCCATGGCACGTTCATCGCGGAGTCAGACCTGCACGGCAACACCACGAAGCTGGTCTACGACGACCTCGGCCGATTGTCGACGGTCACCGACCCCGCCGGTCGCAGCCTCGAGTACAGCTACAACGACGACGGCAGCATCGCCGAGGTGCGGGGCCCGGCAGGTCGCTTCGAGACGTACGGCTACGACGCCGACGGCAACCTCGTCGCCGCCACCGACCAAACCGGGGCCACATGGCACTACGGCTACGACGACCTGCACGAGCTGACGTCGATCATCGACCCCGACGGCCAGGCGACGACGAACACGTTCGACGGCCTCGGCCGGCTGGCGACGCAAACGGACGGTCGCGGAATGACCACGACGTTCACGTACGGCGACGACGGCGCGACGCTGATCACCCACCCTGCGGGCAACGTCACCACGCTCACCTACCGAAACGGCCTGCTGGTGCAGCGCACGGAGGGCTCCGGCACGGGTGCCGCCACGTGGCAGTACCAATACGACCCCGTGACGTATGGCCTGGCCGAGGTGGTTGATCCCAACCACCACGTGACCACCTACACCCACGACCCCGCGGGCGACATCACCTCGGTGACGGACCCCGCCGGAAACATCACGACGTTCACCTTCGACGCACTAGGCGACCAGACTCGCGTTGTCGACGCCTCGGGTGACACGACAGTTCGCGAGTTCAACCCGACGGGCGACCTCGTCAAGGCAACGGACCCGACCGGCGCGACCACGACGTACAGCTACGACAGTCGCGGCGATCGGACGAGCGTGACTGACGCAGACGGTCACACGACGAGCTACCGTTACGACGACGCGAGCTACGTGGTCTCGAGCACCGACGCGACGGGGGCGACGACGTCGATGACGGTCGACGGAATCGGTGAGACGACGGCGGTCACCGATCCGCTCGGGCGGACGACGTCCTACGGCTTCGACCAACGCGGTCTCCTCGTCTCCACGACCACCGCGAACAACGAGACCACGAACTACACCTATGACGCTGCCGGCCGACGCCTCTCCACGACGGACGCCACCGCGCGCACGTGGTCATACGACTATGACAGTGCCGGAAACCTTGTTCGCACCACTAACCCCGACCACTCGTTTGTGTCGACTACGTACGACCCCAACGGACGCAAGTCGAGCATCAGCGACTCTGCTGGCAACACGTCGACCTTCACCTATGACGGACGCAGCAACCTGCTGTCTTCCATCGACCCGACGGGCGCGACGACGACCTACACCTACGACGGCGCCGACCGGCTGCTGTCAACCACCAGTCCGAACGGCGGGGTGACTTCCTTCGGCTACGACGCCGACGATCGGACGACCTCGGTCACGGACGCGGTCGGCGGCGTGTCGCACACAACATACGACGCAGCCGGACGGATCGTGTCTGTCGTGGACCCGATGGGCAACACGACGTCCTACGCCTACGACCGCGACGGACGCCTGACGACGACGACCCGTGTCGACGGCACCGTGGAGAGCTCGGCTTACGACCCGGTCGGGCTCCTGCTTTCGACCAAGGACGCCGCGGGCGATGTCACGTCGTACGGCTACGACGCCGACAGCCGCAGGGTCTTGAGCACCGACCCGGACGGTCGAACCACATCGTTTGGCTACGACGCGGCCTCGCAACTCACGAGCACGACCGACGCCGCTGGTCGGGTAGCCACCAACTCATACGACACGGCCGGCCGATTGGTCGGCGTCGACTACAGCGAGGCCGACACGCCGGGATTGTCGTACAGCTACGACGCCGCCGGACGCCGGTTGTCGATGAGCGACGGCACGGGCTCGACGACGTACAGCTACGACGCCGCCGGCCAGCTCACCTCCGCGAGCAATCCGGTCAGCGGCTCGGTCGGCTACGACTACGACGGGTTGGGCCGCGTGAGCGCGATCACCTACCCGGACGGGCGCGTCGTCTCGCGCGGTTACGACGCGGCAAACCGGCTGGTCACCGAGTCGGACGGGTCGGGCAACACGACGACGTTCGACTACGACGCCGATGGCAACCTCGTCGCGATCGACTATCCGAACGGCGTGGTGCAGCAGCAGGTCTTCGACCCCGCCGACCGCATGACGTCGACGTCGATCAGTGACCGCAACGGCAACGTGCTCGACTCGTTCGCCTACCAGGTCAACCCTCTCGGTCTCGCGACGTCGGTAAGCGCGTCAGGGGCGAGCGGTCCGACACCGGCCACCCAGTCGTACAGCTACGATCCGCTCTCACAGTTGACCGGCGTCAACACCGCTGGCGCAACGGGAACCACGGGTTCACCGTCTGGCACGTTCACTTATGACGCCACCGGCAATGTCACTGGCCTGCCTGACGGCACGGCACTCTCCTACGATTCAGCATCACAGCTGACCGGATCAGTCGGACCCGGTGCCATTCCCACGTCGTACGGTTTCAACGCCGTCGGTGACCGCGTTTCACAGACGACGGGCGGGCTTACCTCGACCTTCGGCTATGACCAGACGAGTCAGCTGACGTCGGTGAACGTCCCCGGACGCTCGCCGTATCACTTGTTGGCCGCTGGCGAGTTCTTCTCGCTCGCGGTGCGTGGTGACGGTTCGGTGCGCGCGTGGGGCGACAACAGCTTCGGCGAGATCGGGGACGGCGGCGCGTGTGGCACCACCTGCCCGACCGAGGTCACCGTCCCGGGCCTTCCGACGATCCTGCAAGTCGCCGCCGGACGTGACCACGCGTTAGCCGCGTCAACCGACGGACATGTCTTCGCTTGGGGGTCGAACAGCCACGGCCAGCTGGGCAACAGCACGACCGCCGACGCGACAAAGCCAGTGCAAGTGCCCGGCCTGACCGGAGTGGTCACCGTCGCGGCGGCAGGTGATTCCTCATATGCGCTAACGGCAGACGGCAAGGTCTACGCGTGGGGCGAGAACGACGACGGTCAGCTCGGCGACGGCACGACCACCGACGCGACGTCCCCCGTTCAGGTGCAAGGTCTGCCCACGGTGGTCGACATCTCCGCCGGCGCGCTGCCAGACGGCCCGACGCACGTGTTGGCCGCGACCGCTAACGGCCAGGTGTACGCGTGGGGCGACTCAGCTCCGCACCCCGCCGATCCCAGCCAAGCCAACGACCCCGGCGCCAGCGACGGCGGCGATCCTGGAGAAACTACGTGCAAGAGCGACAACGGTGTCGGCAACGGCGGCACACCAGGGAACGGCAACGGGAACGGCGGCGCGGCGAGTTGCAAGACCGACAACGGTGTCGGCAACGGCGGCACTCCCGGGAACGGCAAGGGACACAGCAACGTCGCCGCCGATGCTGCCGCCACACCGCAAAGCATCTCTAGCAACGGCAAGGGCAACGGCGGGATCCCCGGAAATGGGAAAGGCCACCAGGTCGCGAATCTGATCCCGGTGCTGGTCGACGGCGTCGACCACGTCGTCCAGGTCGCGGCCGGAGGCGCGTCGTCGTACGCGCTAACCTCCGCCGGCGCGGTGTACGCCTGGGGCGACAACCATTACGGCGAGCTTGGCCTTGGTACGGCGCCCAGCGTTCAGTCAGTTGCGAAGCCCACCCAAATCGCGGGCCTGCCGCAGATCAAGATGGTCGCCACCGGCGGGGCCCACGCGGTGGCGCTCTCGACCCGTGGCCAGGTGTTCGGTTGGGGAGACGACAACACCGGGCAGATCGGACCCCGCGGCGCTGTCTGCACGTCAGACGACCCGAAGAACTGCCCGGCGCCGCAGCTCATCGACGGCGTGACCGCGTCTTCAGTGGCTGCGGGGTACGTTCACAGCCTGATCTCCACCGTCGACGAACACGTCGTCGCGTTGGGTCGCGACGCCGAGGGCGAACTGGGTGACGGCTACGCGCATCCCGCCACGCAGGTCGGGCCGGCGGGCGACCGCAATGCCGACGGCACCCCGGACGGCGGCGACGGCGGCGCCAAGTTCGAGCTGACGCAGGTGGCCGGGCTGGGCCAAGTCCGGCCGCAGGCACCGGTCACCGCCACCTACTCCTACACCGGTGACGGGCTGCGGGCCACGGCGACGACGACGGTGGACGACACCACCACCGTGGTGCCCACGACCACCACCGCCAACTACGCCTGGAACACGTTGGCCAGCGTGCCGGCGTTGCTGTCCGACGGTTCCCATGACTACGTGGCTGGGCCTGGCGGGTTGATCGTCGAGCAAGCCGACGTGTTCGGCAGGGCGTCGACCGCGGGCACGGTGTTTCTGCACGCAGACCGGCTTGGGTCGACGCGGCTGCTCACCGACGCGGCCGGGCAGCCGGCCGCCGCGTTCACCTACAGCCCCACCGGCGTGCGGGTGCAAGCCGACGGGCTCGCCCTGCTGCCCTACGCCCAAGGCATCCCGGCGGCCCAGCCCGCCACCGTGATCGGGTTCGCCGGCGCCATCACCGACACCGGCACCGGGTTCGCCTACCTGACCCACCGCCACCTCGACCCGGCCAGCGACCAGTTCCTCACCCTCGACCCGGCCCTAGACCTCACCGGCCAGCCCTACAGCTACGCCGGCGGCGACCCGGCCAACCGCACCGACCCCACCGGCCTGGGCGGGGCGACCAACCCGTTCAGCGGCGACTTTTGGACCAAGGGCAACATCTTCTCCGACCCCGTCCAAAAACGCATCGCCTGCGGCACCAGCGTCTTCGACGCCCTCGCCGAAAGCTACGACCCCATCTACCGCGGCATGGCCGCCTACTCCGCCGCCCGCGACAACGGCAACAGCGTATGGGACTCCATGGTCATGGCCTACGACCCTGCCTACCAAGCGATCGACGGCTACTACAACGAGATCCAAGCCGCCGAGCAAGGCCTGCCAATCTCCACCCAACTCAAATACGGCCTGCAAGGCGCCGCCGGCGTCGCCGGCACCGCCGGCCTCGCCACCGGGCTCGCCGGCGGCGTCAACCTCATCGTCACCCGCGCCGGAGCAACCGACCTCGTCGCAGAAGACGCGAGTGCGGCTGAACGAACGGTGGTCATGGGCCGGAACATGGGCGGCCGCGTCATCCCGTACGCCGAGAAGAACGGGTTCGACTACTACAAGGGGACTCCGAGCTGGATACCCCGTGGACTGCAGCGGGTCGCCCCGAAGACCCTGAACCGCGTCGACATGTGGTTCAACAAGCGCTGGATCAACAACGAGATGAACGCTGGGTCCAAGATCATCGACATCGGCGAACCGCCGGGGATGCCGCCCAGCGACTTTTACGACATGGAGCTCGACCAGGTGGACGGGTATTGGAACTACTTCCAGGACTTCCAGCCATGATCCGCATCAGGCGAGTCGCATCGAAGATCCCATTCACTCGGCTTTACGAGGTTGAGGTCGCGCCGCATGGCTGGCCCGAGACGGCTCAGCAACACGTCACGCGTGCCCCCAACACCGTGCTGGAGCCGCTCCTTGGAGTCGGAGACGCTTGGTCGTTTGTTAAGGAAGCCGACCGGCAATGGGCCGCTGGCAACCGAGGCTGGGCCGTCGAGTTTGAGGAAGAGATCGGCAACTGACGTGACGCGTGCGCACAGCTGGGCGATGCGGCTCCTCGTCATCGCGCTGGCTCTGCTCGGTGCGTTCTTGGTCCCGGGGTCGTCGTCCAAGGCCGCCACCTACATCTACGACGGCGCTCCCCAACTGTCGTCGCGGACTCTGCACTGCCCCGCGGAGTCAGCGCCAGCCTCCACCTCCAACTTCGGGCCGGCGACAGCTGCACGCGCCGGACCTGCGTCGGGGGCGGCTTCGGGCTTTGCCGCAGAAGACTCAACGACGCTGTATCGGGCGGTCGATCCGAACGAGCTGGCGGACGTTCGCGCAACTGGTCAGTTCCGTGCTGGTGGGCCGAGCATGAGTGGGAAGTTCTTCGCGGAGAACCCTGAGGATGCTGCGCAGTGGGGGCAGACGCTCAACGGTGGTCAAGGTGCCGTCGTGGGAACTCGAGTTCCGTCGTCCTTCGCTGACCAGCTGATGCGCTGGGAGAAGTTGGACGGCATCGGGCCGGCACGCTACGTCGACGAGAGCCAGCTCTCAGAGTTCAATCGACTGCTGTCTGGGATCTGGGAAGTGTCGTGATGCGCAGGCTTGATGAACCTCTCGCGCTTGCGCACGTATCGTGGCGTTCTCCGGGCGACGGTGGTCGCGTTGCTGGGCCGCCACCGGGGCCGTTCTTCGCTGCGACAGCTGTGTTCGTGCGCGGTGATGATGAGCAGGTGGTTCCGGATTGGCCTGCTGGTGGAGAGCACTTCAGCGTGATGCTCGACTACATCGACGAGGTCGAAGACGGTGAAGTCGACGTCAAGGTCGACTTCATCGCTCGGCACTTGGTAGCCGACCTTGTGCATCCGGACGCCCGATTCCTCGTGATGGAAGGCCGTCGTCCGGTTGCCGAGGCGTGCATCACGAAGGTCTTCGACGAGCGGATGCCTGCGGCCGGACAGTAGTTGGATGAGCCCGGCTACGTGCGAGCTCATCCGTGATTTTGCTGGGCGTCGCGGACGGCACGGAAGAGTTGCTGGGCTGCCGGGAGGGTGGCGTCAATGTTGAAGTCGATGCCGAGCCATCGATAGTTCGTGTCGCCCCAGGCTGCGACTTGGAGCATGCGGCGGTTGACGTTGCGGTGGTGTCGGGTCGGGCGGTCGAGGGCATAGTCGTCGATGTGTTCGCCGACGTTGCGCATGGTCGCGATCCCGGGCAGTGCGGTGTCGAATCGCGCGATCGCTTCGTGGATCTGGTCGGCTGCTGATGTGACGTTGGTGGCGATGGGTGCGGCTCGTCGGAGCCGGCGCAGTGTGACGATGAGGAACTGGAAGTCGGCCAGCTGGCGTGTCAGGAACTCTTCGTCCTCGGGTTCGGTGGTCACGTCCCGCGGCGTGGTGTTTGATTCGGTCTCCGCGTGATCTTCGGGTCTGACTTTATGCGGTGATGGCTGGCAGGGTCACCTCCGGTTGCGGTTGGTCGCTGGTGATGGTGTTGAGCCGGCTTTTGGCTAGTACTTCCAGGCCGATGTAGCGACGCATCTCGGTCCATTCGTCGTGTTGCTCGGCCAACACGGCGCCGACGAGACGGATCAGCGCGGCCCGGTCGGGGAAGATGCCGACGACGTCGGTGCGGCGCCGGATCTCGCGGTTGAGTCGCTCTTGAGGATTGTTCGACCAGATCTGCCGCCAGACCTCCTTGGGGAAAGCGGTGAACGCCAACACGTCGGCGCGAGCGGCATCTAGATGCGCGGCGACGGCGGGCAGTTTTTCGTCCAACGCGTCGAGCACTCGGTCTAACTGGGCGTGCACGGCCTCGGCGTCGGGTTGGTCGAAGATGCTGTGCAGCAAGGCTTTCACCCATCCCCAGGAGTGCTTGGGGGTGATCGCCATCAGGTTCGCCGCATAGTGGGTGCGGCACCGTTGCCAGGACGCGCCGGGAAGAGTCACGCCGATCGCCTCGACCAGCCCGGCGTGCGCGTCAGAGGTGACGAGCGCGACCCCGGACAGGCCGCGGGCGACCAGGTCGCGGAAGAACGCCAACCAGCCGGCGCCGTCCTCGGCGGAGGTGACCTGCAGGCCGAGGATCTCCCGGTAGCCGTCGGCGTTCACGCCACTGGCCAGCAGTGCGTGCACGCCCACCGTGCGGCCGCCCTCGCGCACCTTCAACACGAGTGCGTCGGCGGCGACGAAGGTGTAGGGCCCGGCGTCGAGCGGCCGGGTGCGAAACGCCTCGACGAGCTCGTCCAGCTCGCGCGCCATCACCGAGACCTGGCTTTTGGAAAGCCGGTCAACGCCAAGCGTGGCGACCAGCTTTTCCATCCGCCGGGTGGACACCCCGAGCAGGTAGGAGGTGGCGACCACGCTGACCAGCGCGGCTTCCGCGCGTCGGCGCCGCTCCAACAACCAGTCCGGGAAATACGAGCCGGTGCGCAGCTTCGGGATCGCCACCTCGATCGACCCGGCGCGGGTGTCCCACTCCCGTCGCCGATATCCGTTACGGGTGTTCGTCCGAGCCTCGGCGCGCTCGCCATACGGCGCGCCGCACACCGCGTCAGCCCCCGCGCTCATCAGCGCCTCGGCGAAGCCCTTGACCATCTCACGCAGCAAATCCGGACTGGCCTGGGCGAGCTGCTCGGCAAGCCATCCGGACACGTCGATACTGGGCCTTGCGGCCATCGCGTTCTCCTCGTCTCGAGATCTTTCGCAGGAACTCGTTCGAGGATCACGCGGTGGCCGTCTCACATCACGACGCCACGCTCATCAACAGGGAACTCGCACACCACGTCCCGGGACGCAACTTCTCAGACGATGAGATCGCGCAGTTGACGTACCAACACATTGGCGAGGGGGACATACCTGGCCGGCCGAGCCTGGATGAGATCAGCGCGGCCTTGAAGAACGGTCAACCCGTCCCGCTGCCGGGCCAAAATGCCGTTCGATACGAGTACGGAGGCGTCCGAGTCATCGTCAGGTGATGCACCGTGGCGCAGTACCGTGTACTACCCGGGGAAGTGACCTCGTGGATGGATCGCTTGCGGCGGTACTTTCCCGAGATGGGCGATGACGAGATCGCCCAGTTAGCGGCTACCGAGGTTTCGCTGTCGCATGGGCGGACCTCGTCGTTGGCTGAGCTCCTGGCCGGTTGGGCCGCGCACGTTGACCAGCTCGACGCGGAGGCTCAGCGAACTACGGAACATGCGGACTCGTGGACCGAGCACGATTACGTTGCCGCGTTGCACATCCGCGACCGAGTCGAACAGGGCCTGCTCGCAGCGCCAGATGCAGTGCGGCACTTGGCGGCCGACTGCCTGGCCCGGGCTGACGGCAAGTTCGAGGTAATGACGATTCCGGATAACGAGCATCTGCTCGAAGTCATCGTCAGCCGCAGTGAACGCGGCGAGGGGTGGTGGTGGGCTCGGATTCCCGTCCGGGGGCCAGTACGTGACGGGCTCGCGCGACTCGCAGGTCGCAGCGACCGATGAAGCGACGCCAGTCAGCGGGAGGCGGACCTGACAACATGCGGCGCTTCTATCTCCTGCTGGTCGGCGTGCTTGCCGTGTTGCTTTCGCTTGTAGGCCTGACTGGTCTTGCGGATGCGTCGGCACCACCTGATTCCATCGCGAGCCTGTCGGTTCCCTACCTCCACGGAACAAGTGTTGCACCTCCGGTCGCAACCGATCGAAGGACATGGGTCTACGACGGGCGAGTCAGTTCGTGGCGCGGCAGCATCGCGCGCGCTGGCGTACGGATGCATCCACCGTTACGACGACGGCTGGCAGCCCCTCGTCAGGGCCTCTGGCGAGCCTTCCTATCGCTACGACGGCATCGGCCGGACGGCGAGTGCTTTTCATGCGTCATCCGCAGGCGTTCTTGCCGCAGAAGACGGCGCGGGGGCTGCGCAGACGGAGGAAGGAGAGTGTGCCACGGTTGCGCGAACTTCTCGCGGAGGCTGAACAACCTACGGATCACGAAGCGCCTTTCGCATGGCCAAAGATCAACGGCGTACTCGCGCGGTTGCTGGCGGCAAAGGAAGAGGAATAGTTGTGGCTCGGCGACGGTCGGGTTGCCGCATGGACCGCCGACACCGCGCCAGCCCCGACCGTCTCGATGACCGTCAGTTCGTCGGCGTCAGCGTCGGCGTAGCCGAGGAAGCGCCAAAGTGTTCACGAATTCCTGGTGTCGTCGCGAAGCGTCGATCGGTCACTGCCGTCAGGCCGCCGAATCGCCGCCAGCTGCGCTACTGCAGGCCGTGTAACCGCTCGGCCACGGCCGCCAACCGCGCGACGTTCGCGTCACGAACCGAGTCGTCGCCACCGGGGAAAGCGGCAAGCAGCACCTGGAATCGGCCGGTCGAAAAGACGATGTCGGTCTGGTCGCACGCACTTGTGACCCACGCCTGATGTCCGAGCACCGTGGTCGTCTCGCTGACCGGAAGTCCTTCGATCGTCGTCGGGTTGTCGAGATTGAACGGATGCCCGTCGATGACAATCACCGTGGCTTCGGGGCCGGTCGGGTCGGTCTCCATCCCTCCGCCACCGAGCGAGTGCTCCGCTCCTGGCGTTTGCGCGAGCAAGTAGGTCGCCGCCCAGTAAGTCGACGACGGGCCGAATCCGGTCGGCGCCAATGAATCGGTGGCGCGGCGCAGCGGATAGCCGGGCGCCGGGTCGGCCAGTGTGACGTCGCGGATCTCCGAACTTGGACCTTGCTGCGTCGGCTGGTCGGAGTTCAACACGTTCGGCGGCGGAGCCGACCGTGAAGAGGAGGGCTGCGCGGGGGTGCTCGTCGCCGGGCTACGAAGCGAGCTCTCGCTGCCGACGATTGCGGACGACGGCGCGGCCGGAGTCGGGCTCGCGGTGTCGAAGCAACTGCCCGTCGGCGAGGGCAACCCGCTGCCGCCGAGGGCTCCCGCCGAGCCGCCGCCGCCGCCGCGGATGGTGCC
>JAICYF010000121.1 GCA_025934355.1 Acidothermaceae bacterium | reverse complement strand
GCGCAGCGCCGGCGACAAGGTCCTCGGCATGGCACGGGCGCTCGTCCGGGTGTCCTGACCGGTCAAAGCGCGCGGGCGAGTAGCTCGATCACCTCGCGAGCGGCGCCCGTTGCGGCGCTGCGGTAGCCCGTGCCGGCCCACCTCGGCCGGTCAAGCCGATGCTAGGTCGACGGCCAGCACGGTGTGCGCGCGGTGTCAGCCGGTGTCAGCGGCGTGCCAGTGCGGCGCCAGCGAACGACGTCATCGTCGTCCGCATGACATACGCGATCGAAGCAACTGCGCTCACCAAACGGTTCGGCGCCACCCAGGCCTTGGCCGGCATCGACCTGGCCGTCCCGCAAGGCGCCATCCTCGGCATGCTCGGCCCGAACGGCGCGGGCAAGACCACGGCGGTCCGGATCCTCGCCACCTTGCTGCGCGCCGACTCCGGCACCGCGCTAGTCGGCGGCTTTGACGTCGTTCGCGACGCGCAAAAGGTGAGGGAGACGATCGGGCTGACCGGCCAGTACGCCTCCGTCGACGAGGACCTCACCGGCCGGCAAAACCTGGTGCTCATCGCACAACTGCTCGATCTGCGCACCCAGCAGGCCCGAAAGCGGGCCGACGAGCTGCTCGAGTGGTTCGACCTCGCAGAAGCGGCCGACCGACCAGCGAAGACTTATTCCGGCGGGATGCGTCGCCGGCTCGACCTCGCCGCGTCACTGGTCGGACGTCCGTCGGTCATCTTCCTTGACGAGCCGACCACCGGCCTCGACCCTGCCAAACGCGAAGACATGTGGGACGTCGTGCGCACGCTCGTCGACGACGGATCAACCGTGTTGCTGACGACGCAATACCTCGAAGAAGCCGACGCGCTTGCCGACGAAATCACCGTCATCGACCACGGCCGCGTCATCGCGCATGACACACCTGACGGGCTGAAGCGAGTGGTCGGAGGTCAGCGGCTCACCGTTCGCGCCGCCGATCCGCAGCGGGTCGCCGAGGTGTCGGCGATCGTGGCCGAAGTTGCGGGAGCGCGGCCGGACTCACCGGCCCGTGGCGTGGTGAGCGCGCCGGTAGACGGTGACGCCGCGTTGGCTGCAGCCGTGCGAAAGCTCGGCGACGCCGGCATCGCGGTCACCGAGTTGTCGCTGCATTTGCCAAGCCTCGACGAGGTCTTTTTCACCCTGACCGGCACCCGCCGCGGCGAGGGCGCCGTACCCGAAACGGAGGACGCCGCATGAGCGCGCTGACGACCACGACAACCACGAAAGCGATTGGCGCGGAGGCGATCGGGCGGCCGCACGCTCGCACCGTTCGGCATTCGATCGCGCTCGCCAAGCGAAATCTCATCAAGACCTCGCGCACGCCCGAGCAGCTCATCGACGTCACGTTGCAGCCCATCATTTTCTTGCTGCTTTTCGTCTACGTCTTCGGTGGTGCGATCTCAGGAGGTTCGCGGCACGAGTATTTGCAGTACCTGCTGCCCGGACTGCTCGGGCAGGGCATCGCGATGGGCAGCGTCGCGCTCGGGCAAAACCTCAACGCCGACATCGAGAAGGGCGTGTTCGACCGGTTCCGCTCATTGCCGATCGCGCGCTTCGTGCCGTTGCTCGGCGCGGTGCTCGCAGACTTCTTCCGCTATCTCATCGTCTGCGTCATCTACCTCGGCTTCGGCTACGTCCTTGGCTTCCGCATCGGCACCGACCCGCTCGCCACTGTCGCCGCAGTCGCCCTGTCGATCGCGTTCGCGTTGTGTTTCTGCTGGATCAGTGTCTTCATCGGAATGAAGGCCCGGACGTCGGGGTCCGTGCAGGGCATCATGTTCCTGCTCATCTTCCCGTTGTCCTTTGGCAGCAGCGTTTTCGTGCAGGCAAGCACGATGCCGGGCTGGATGCAAGCGTTCGTCAAGGTCAACCCGATGACGCATCTGGTCGGCGCGGTGCGCGGACTCATGGTCGGGGGTCCGGTGCTCTCGCACCTGGGCTGGACGTTGCTGTGGATGGGCATCTTGCTCGCGGTGTTCGTGCCGCTCGCGTTACGGGCGTATCGCCGTCGCGCATGAACCGCTCTACACCTCAAGTTGCTCGATGAATCGGCGGGCGGCGGCCGGAGTCAGGGCACGAGCTGCGTCGTAGATCTCCCGACGCCGGACGTCGCCCAACGCCGTGGTCAGCTCGGTCGTGAGCCGGACGATGTCGGGCTGGGTGGCGTCGTCGCCGCCGCGCAGCCGCGCGCACGCCCCCAGGATGCGCGCGGCTTCCTCCGGCCGCCCCTCGGCGACGGCCAGGCCGGCGATCGCCACCCCCACCGTGGCCAGGATCGGCATGTCCTTCGTGCCGATCGCGTGCCGAAGGGCGGCGCGCAATTGCTCAGCGGCTGCGCCCAAATCGCCGCCGTCAACGTCGATTTTCGACGACAGCGCGGCGACCACGGCAGCGAGATGGCCTTGCGCCGGATGGACCTGAGGGAAACGGGCGACCTGTTCGATCGCGCGATCGCGGATCTCGCGCGCGTGCGCAAGGTCACCGTCGGAGCGGGCGAAATCAGCCAGCAACAGATCGAGGAAAACCGTGTGATAACCGCGACCTGGCTCGCTTTCCTCGCGGATCGCCGTGACCACCCGCTTCGCCTCGGCGCGATCGCCTTGCCGCATGCGCAGGTCGGCAAGTCGGATCGACAGCATCATCAGGTCGTCGTGACCGGTCAGCTGCTCTTCGGCCACCGACACCGCCTCGGTGAGGGCGGCGATCGCGCCGTCGAGGTCTTCGTCAATCGTCTTGGCCTCCGCCAAAATGCCCAGGCAGCTGGCGATGCCCCATCGCTCGCCGATCGCGCGGAACTGCTCGAGCGCGATCTCGGCGTCAATCCGCATCGCCTCAACGTCGCCTTGGTTTTCCTTCACCGCGGCGCGCAGCAGGCGCGCCGCGGCGGCGATCCACGGGTCGGACGACGTGAGGCCCTCGTCGGCCAGCTCGAGTGTGCGCCGCGCCCCTCGATCGGAAAACATGGCGACCACCGGCCGCAAGAGGGCCAGCATCGGGTGCGTCGACTCGGTGGTGTCGAGTCGCTCGCTCAGAGTGTGCATTCGCGCGAAACTGGCCTCGACCTCGGCGGAGTCGCTGACCGTGTCGGCGGAGATCAGGCTGAGAATCAAAAACGACTCCGCGACCAACCTGCTGGCCTCGTCAACGGCTCCTTTCGCGCCGAGCGCGAGGTTAAGCCAGGTCGCGGTGTCGGCGTTCCGGCCGGTGAACGTCCAATAGATCGCCAGCTCGATGACGATGTCGATGGCGGTCTGCGCTTGGCCGTCGTCGCAGAGAAAACGCAGCGCGGCAAGGATGTTCTCGCGTTCGGCGTCGACGAGCGCCATCCACTCGAGTTGCTCCGCGCCACGAAGGTGCGGCCCGGCCTGCCGCACGAGCTCGGCGAAGTGTTCCGCGTGGCGAAGGCGCAGCGGCACGACCTCGGCCCGCTCTGCGAGTCGGGTGAGTCCGTACTCGCGCAACGTCTCGAGCATTCGGTAGCGCGCCGAGCCGTCCTTCTCGCTGGCTGGCGCGAGCAGCGACTTGTCGGTCAGCGAGGCGAGCAATTCGGCGACGTCCACTTCGCCAAGCGGGTCGTCTGCCGTCACGCCGGCGCAAACGGCAGCGGCGGCGGCGGGGCGAATGGTGCCGGAGAACACCGCGAGTCGCTCGGCCAGCAAACGCTCGGAGTCGCTGAGCAGCTCCCAGCTCCACTCGACGACCGCGCGTAACGTGCGATGCCGTGGAACGGCGGCGCGGTTTCCACCGGTGAGCAGCCGGAATCGGTCGCCGAGTCGGTCGGCGATCTCCCGTACCGGCAGCCCGCGCAACCGGGCCGCCGCGAGTTCGATCGCCAGCGGCAATCCGTCGAGCCGCCGGACGATCTCGACGACCGGCCCGACACTGTCGGCGTTGACCTGAAAGCCGGGACTCACCGCCGCCGCTCGGTCGCTGAAGAGTTGAACGGACGGGAACTGCAACGCCTCGGGTGCCGACGCGTCGAGCGCTGGCTGCCGAAGGGGCGGCACCGCGACAAGCGTCTCGCCGAGAATTCCCAGCGGCTCGCGGCTGGTCGCCAGCACCCGAAGGCCTGGACAGCGGCTGAGCAGTTCATCCGCCAAGCCCGCGGCCGCGTCGATGAGGTGCTCGCAATTGTCCAACACCAGTAGGGTGTTTCGGCTGGCGAGCGCATCGGTCAGCCGGGTCACCGGATCGGTGCTGCCGGTGACCGGTGTGGTTGCGCTCGCGCGGTCGAGCAGTGCGGTGTCGCGCAGCCCGAAGGCTTCGAGAACGGCAAGCGGTACATCTTCGGCGTCGGACAGCGGCGCCAATTCGGCAAACCACGCGCCGTCCGAGCCAGAGCTTGGCGAGTTCGCGAAGGCGTCGGCGGCGACTGTCGCAAGCCGGGTCTTGCCCGCTCCACCGGGGCCGACCAGGGTGATGAGTCGCGCCTCGTCCAGCAGTTTGCCGATTCGAGCGATCTCGTTTTCCCGGCCGACGAAGCTGGTGAGCGCGTGCCGCAAATTCCCGCGCCGGGCGGGTGAGGCTTGCCTGATCGATCGCGCGAACTCACCGCGCAGCACGGCGAGCTGGGTCGCGCCGAGCTCGGGCGACGGATCGACGCCGAGCTCGTCGGCCAATCGCGTTCGCAACGATTCGAAGCGGTCGAGCGCCTCCGATTGCCGTCCGGTGCTCGCGAGCGCGCGCATCAACAGCGCCGTGAGTCGTTCTCGCAGCGGCGCCTTGGCCACTAACGCGTCGAGTTCAACGACGACGTCGGCGGCCCGCCCGAGTTCGAGCTCAGCCTCGATTCGGTCGGCCGTCGCCTCGAGTCGCTGGTCGTCGACGCTGGCTTGAAACGCGAGGGCCTCAGGGGCGTCGCTCCACGCCTGCACCGGACCACGGCACAACTCGAGCGCTTCGCCGAGCGCCGCCGCGGCGCCGGTCGGGTCGCCCGCGCGCAGTCTTTCGCGGCCGACCCTGGCGAGGTCGCTGAAGCAATGGACGTCGATGTCTTCGCGGCTGGCAGCGAGTTGGTAGCCGTTGCCGGTTTGCACCACGAGACCGGGATCGCCGAGCGCCCGTCGGGCCCTAGACACTAATGACTGCAAGGCGTTCGCCGCGTCAACGGGCGGGTCGTCCGGCCAGAGCGCGTCGATCAGCGCGGACGACGGGACGGCGTGCGGCGATTCGACCGCCAACCGCGCGAACAGGCCGCGCAGCCTGGTGCCCGAGACCTCGATCGGGTTGCCGTTGACCGTGACCTCGAGCGGGCCGAGCAGCCGAATCCCCACACCGTTTCGCACCGGACAACTATCCCAGTCGACAACCGGGGTCTCCGCCGCGTTGACAAGGAAGTGAGTGACCACTAACTTAACCGGCATGGCAGCGACGACCACTCGAATGAGCGCCGATCAGCGCCGCGACCAGGTGCTCGACGCGGCGCTGATCGAGTTTGCTCAAGGCGGCCTGGCCGGCACCTCGACCGACGCGATCGCGGAGCGGGCGGGCATCTCGCAGCCGTACCTGTTCCGGCTGTTCGGTACCAAGCGGGAGATGTTCATCGCGGCGGCGTCGCGCTGCTTCGACAACATCGCAGAAGCGTTCGCGGTCGCGGCCGACGGTCTGGCCGGCCTCGACGCGATGCGCGCGATGGGCGAGAGCTACCACGGCTTGATCGCTGATCGCGACAACCTGTTGGCGCAGTTGCAGATGTACGCGGCGTGTGGCGACGCTGACATCCGCGATTGCGCCCGCGCCGGTTTTCGCAAGCTTTACAACCAGGTTTCGGCCGCGACGGGCGCCGGGCCGGCTGAGTTAGCGCTCTTTTTCGCCCGAGGCATGCTTTGCAACGTCGCCACCGCTCTGCAGCTCGACGAAGTCGAGGAGCCGTGGGCCCAGGCGCTGCGCGACCCAGATCCGTTTTGCCGCGAGTGACGGCTCTTTTTTTGAGTTCTGAAGTTAGTGATTGCTCACTCAACAACATCTTGCCATCAACGTGCCTAGCTAGACGGGAGCCATTCGATGACCGGCCGTGGAAGACCGTTGGCGACCTTCGTCGTCACATCAATAGCCCTCTTCATGGGGGCGCTCGACAACTTGGTGGTCACGATGGCGCTGCCCGCCATCAAGACCCACCTGCACGCTTCACTCGCCAGCCTGGAATGGACGGTGAACGCGTACACGCTCACCTTCGCCGTGCTGCTGTTGCCTGGTGCCACTCTCGGCGACCGGTTTGGGCGCAAGAAGATGTTCCTCATCGGCCTCGGCATCTTCACCGGGGCGTCCGCCCTCGCCGCGCTGTCGTCGTCCGCCGATCAACTGATCGCCGCCCGCGCGCTGCAGGGTGTCGGCGGGGCGATCATCACCCCGCTCACGCTCACGCTGCTCAGCGTCGCGGTGCCGGCGGCGAAGCGCGGCCTCGCGCTCGGCGCATGGGGCGCCATCGCCGGGCTCGCGATCGCGGTCGGGCCGGTCGTCGGCGGCGCGATCGTTGACGGGGCGTCATGGTCGTGGATCTTCTGGTTGAACGTCCCGATCGGCGTCGCGTTACTGCCGCTCGCGTGGCGGTTGCTCGCCGAGAGCCACGGTCCGTCCTCGAAGTTGGACGGCGTCGGCACGGTGCTGGCCACCGCGGGATTGTTCTCCGTCGTCCTCGGACTGGTTCGGGCGAACGACTGGGGCTGGGGAAGCGGTCGCATCGTCGGGCTGTTCGTCGTGAGCGCGGCGTTCTTAACGGCCTTTGTGTGGTGGGAGGCGAGGGTCGCCGAGCCGGTGCTGCCGCTCCGGTTGTTTCAGCACCGCGGCTTCGCGATGAGCAACGTCGCCTCGCTGTTCATGTTCTTCGGGATGTTCGGCTCGATCTTCTTGCTTGCGCAGTACCTGCAGGTCGGGCGCGGCTACTCGCCGCTTTCTGCAGGCGTGCGCACCCTGCCGTGGACCGCGATGCCGATCTTCGTCGCGCCGATCGCGGGGCTGCTGTCAGATCGCATCGGCGGCCGGCGCATCGTCGCGACCGGCCTGTTCTTGCAGGCGGTCGGCCTCGGCTGGCTCGCAACGGTCGCGTCGCCGACCGTGTCGTACTTGACGATGGTTCCCGGACTGGCCATCAGCGGCTTCGGCATGGCGCTGTTCTTCGCGCCGGTCGCCAACCTGGTGCTGTCGTCGGTGCGACATGAGGAGCAGGGCATCGCGTCCGGCGCGCACAACGCGATCCGTGAGCTTGGCGGCGTCTTTGGGGTGGCCGTGCTCGCGTCGGTCTTCGCGCACTCCGGCGGTTACTCAAGCCCGCAAGCGTTCACCAATGGCGTGGTCCCGGCGGTGTGGGTCGGCGCCGCGATCGTCGCGCTTGGCGGGATGGCGGCGTTGCTCATTCCTCGTCGCCCGGTGTCGGATGTCACCGTTGACGACGAAGCCGGGCTCCCCTCGGACACGCGGCTGCAACCGACGACCGCCTGATCGAAACCCGGCCGGCCGTAGGGTTTGCCCGTGCGCGCAACCCCTACGGCCGGCAACACCAGCGCCGTCATACTGGCCGACCACACCACGCTTCGGGTCGGCGGACCGGCGGCGCGCTTCGTCGTCTGTGAGACCGAGGGGGCGCTCATCGAAAACGTGCGCGAGGCCGACGGGGCTGGTGACGACGTTCTCGTGCTGGGCAGTGGCAGCAACGTCGTCGTTTCGGACGACGGCTTCGCCGGCGTCGTCGCTCATGTCGCGCACACCGGAGTTTCCTTTGAACGCAAGGCAGATCAGGTCGTCGTGCGGGTTGCGGCGGGGGAGCGGTGGGACGACGTCGTGGTCGCCGCCGTGGCGGAAGGGCTCGCCGGAATCGAATGCCTGTCAGGGATTCCCGGCCTCACGGGCGCGACGCCGATTCAAAACGTCGGGGCGTACGGCGCCGAAATCAGCGACGTCCTGGCCGGTGTGCGGGCGTACGACCGAGTCACCCAAGCCGTCGTGCTGCTTGACCGGTCGGCTTGCCAACTCGGCTATCGCACCAGCGCGCTGAAAGGCACCCGTCGCTACGTCGTGCTCGGAATCGAGATTTCCCTTACCCCGTCGAAAGAATCGGCACCGGTTCGATACACCGAGCTGGCCGCGGCGCTCGACGTCGAGCTCGGCGAAACGGCGCCGGTGGGCGACGTCCGGCACGCGGTGCTCGGATTGCGGGCGAAGAAAGGGATGCTCATCGACCCGGCCGATCCCGATTCGGTGAGCGCCGGCTCCTTCTTCACCAATCCGGTGCTCCCAGCCTCGGCGGTGCCTGCGGGAGCGCCTAGCTGGCCGCTGCCATCCGGGCCCGACGGCCTGGCGAAAGTCCCCGCCGCATGGCTGATCGAGCAGGCGGGATTTCATCGCGGCTTCGGCGACGGGCCCGTCGGGTTGTCGAGCAAGCACACCCTCGCGATCGTCAACCGCGGCGGCGCCACGTCGTCCGAGATTCTCGCTTTGGCGCGCGCGATCCGCGACGGCGTGCAGGCGAAGTTCGGCGTGCGGCTCGAACCCGAGCCGGTGCTCGTCGGTCTTGCGTTGTGAGGCTTAGCGCGCCTCGGCGAGCAGTTTCGCGATCCGGTTGACGCCTTCGACGAGGTCGTCGTCGCCGAGCGCGTAGGACATCCGGAAGTAGCCGGGCGTGCCGAACGCCTCACCTG
>JAICYF010000265.1 GCA_025934355.1 Acidothermaceae bacterium | reverse complement strand
CTGGCGGCCGCGGTCGCCAACCTGCTCAAGCTCCACCGGGCCGTCAACCCAACCCTGGCGTGACCAACGCCAACCGCCCACATTCGTGCGTCGACGAACCGCACCAACGATTCTGCGACAGGCTCTAGACCGCGTGTAGGCCGACACAAGTCCAGCTGGACCCTGTGGCACGACCGCCCTGACAGCGGGCAATAGACGGTTTGCGGTCGATGCTCCTATCGTCATGGCATGAGCAGCGTCACGACGCTTCGTGCCTCGGACGACGACCGCGACCGCGTCGTCGCAACCCTGCGCGAAGCCTCGGTCTCCGGACGAATCTCCCACGACACGTTCGTGCAACGGCTTGAGGCGGCGCTGACCGCCCGTCACCGCGACGAACTCGACCGGTTGGTCGATGACGTGAGCCACGCACGACCGAGGCTTGGTGAGCGCGCTGTGCAGGCGGTGTCGGCGGTGTCTGCATTCGGGTGGCGGCTGCAGCGCGCCTGGCGGGCGCCGCGGCTGCCGGAGCTCCGGCTGCCGGCCGACGCGCGCACGATGACGCTCGGCCGCGGTCCCGATCAGGATCTGCGGATCGACGACACCACGGTGTCGCGCCGCCATGCGCTGCTGCGCAGGTCAGCGCGCGGCTGGGACGTCGTCGACCTGTGCTCGACGAACGGCACCCGGATCAACGGGTACCGAGTGGTCGGCGCGCAACCACTTCGCCGGGGTGACATCGTGTCGTTCGGCGAATTCGCGATGACGGTCGGCTGACCGGCCGACGTTCGCACTGCCGCCGCCGCGCAACAACCCCAGCTCGTCCCGAGTGGAGAGTTCGGGTCGCCGTCCGGACGATTTCGCCGCGCGAAGCCGCCGTCGCCAAAGGATTAGCGGCCAGTCAGGACTGGTGCACGCCTCGGTAGTACTCGAGCACGAAGCCGAGCGCCGTGATGACCACGCACATCAGGCCGATGATGGCGAGCCACCACGCGAAAACGACGCCAACGGCGACAATGGCGACCGCGCCCGCGGTGAACAGCGGCCACCAGCTGTGCGGGCTGAAGAAGCCGAATTCCCCTGCGGCTTCAGAGATGTCGGCGTTCGGCCGGTCTTCGGGGCGCATGCCGGTGCGACGGCCGGTGATGAACAGGTAGAAGCCGACGAGGAAACCGAGCGCCACGGCCAACGCCAACGCGGTAGTGCCGGTCGGATCGTGCGAGGTGTACCAGTAGACGATGTCGATGCCGGCGAAGAAGATCGCGACCCCGGCGAACAAGAACCCTTCGACTTTCATCGAACGTCGCCTCCCTCACCGGCCGCGACGGCCACTGGTTCGGGCTCGGGCAGTCGCGGTCGGCCGACGATCTCGGGGTGGTGCAGGTCGAATGCAGGACGCTCAGACCGGATGCGCGGCAGGCGGGTGAAGTTGTGCCGCGGCGGCGGGCACGACGTCGCCCACTCCAGCGACGCGCCCCAGCCCCACGGGTCGTCGACCTCGACCTGCGGCGCGTAGCGCCAGGTGCGCCAGACGTTGATGGCGAACGGAATCATCGACAGGCCGAGGATGAAAGCGCCGATCGTCGAAACCGTGTTAAGCAGTGTGAAGCCGTCGGCCACTCGGTAGTCGGCGATGCGCCGCGGCATGCCTTCAACGCCGAGCCAGTGCTGCACCAGGAATGTGGTGTGAAAGCCGACGAACAGCAGCCAGAAATGAACTTTGCCGAGACGCTCGTTGAGCATCTTCCCGGTCATCTTCGGCCACCAGAAGTAGAAGCCGCCGAACATCGAGAACACCACCGTGCCGAAAAGCACGTAGTGGAAGTGCGCGACGACGAAATACGTGTCGGTGACGTGCCAGTCGAGCGGCGGCGAGGCGAGGATGACACCGGTCAGGCCGCCGAAGAGGAAGGTCGTCAAGAAGCCAAGCGCCCAGAGCATCGGCGTGTCGAACGTGAGTTGGCCGCGCCACATCGTGCCAATCCAGTTGAAGAACTTCACACCGGTCGGCACTGCGATCAGGAACGTCATGAACGAGAAGAACGGCAACAACACCGCGCCGGTCGAGAACATGTGGTGCGCCCACACTGTCATCGACAGTCCGGAAATCGAGATGGTGGCGAACACCAGGCCCTTATAACCGAACACGGGCTTGCGGGAGAACACCGGCAGGATCTCGGTGACGATGCCGAAGAACGGGATCGCGACGATGTACACCTCGGGATGCCCGAAGAACCAGAACAGGTGTTGCCACAAAATTGGCCCACCTGTGGCGGTGTCGAAAATATGCGCGTTCAGCTTTCGGTCGGCCTCAAGGGCGAGCAGCGCCGCGGCGAGCACGGGGAACGCAAGCAGCACGAGCAGGCTCGTCAGCAAGATGTTCCAGGTGAAAATCGGCATCCGGAACATCGTCATGCCCGGCGCGCGCATGACCAGGATCGTGGTGACGAAGTTGACGCCGCCAAGAATGGTGCCAAGACCCGAGATGACCAGGCCCATGATGAAGAGGTCGCCACCTACGCCCGGCGAGTACTGCGCGCTCGACAGCGGCGTGTAGGCGTACCAGCCGAAGTCGGCGGCGCCGTCGGGAGTGAGGAATCCGCTCAGCGTGATGATGCCGCCGAACAGGAACAAGTAGTAGCTGAAGATGTTCAGTCGGGGGAACGCGACGTCGGGGGCGCCGATCTGCAGCGGCACGATGACGTTGGCGAAACCGATGAACAATGGCGTCGCGAACAGCAACAGCATCGTGACGCCATGCATCGTGAAGAGCTCGTTGAACTCCTGGTTGGTGAGGAGCTGCAGCCCGGGCCGCGCCAACTCGGTGCGCATGAGCAGGGCCATGACGCCGCCGAGCAGGAAGAATCCGAAGGACGTCGTGAGGTAAAGCTGCCCGATCAGCTTGTGGTCGGTGGTCGTGAGCCAGTTCGCGAGCGCCGAGCCGCGTCGATACGGACGACGGCCGAGCGGCTGGACGTGGGTAACGCTGGTCACGAGGTG
>JAICYF010000061.1 GCA_025934355.1 Acidothermaceae bacterium | reverse complement strand
CATGAGAAGTGCCCGATCGTCGACACCTGGTGGCAAACCGAGACCGGCCAGATTCTGCTGTCGCCGCTGCCGGGCCTGACCGCGACGAAGCCCGGCTCGGCGTGCCGTCCGATGCCCGGCATCACCGCCGACGTGGTTGACAACGACGGGTATCCCGTTCCCCTTGGCGGCGCTGGCTATTTGGTCATCACCGAGCCGTGGCCAGCGATGCTGCGCACGTTGTTCAACGACCCGGACCGTTACATCGAGACCTACTGGCGGCGTTTCAGCAAGCCAGAAGACGGCCGGTGGGTGTACTTCCCGGCCGACGGTTGCAAGCGCGACGCCGACGGCTACTACTGGCTGCTGGGTCGGGTCGACGACGTGATGAACGTCTCCGGCCACCGAATTTCCACGCTGGAAGTGGAATCCGCGCTCGTCGACCATCCCGCCGTGGCGGAAGCCGCGGTCGTCGGTCGCAACGACGCCCGCACCGGGCAGGCGATCGCCGCCTTCGTGTCGCCTAAGGGCGGCGTGGTGGCCGACGAGGCGTTGATGTCGGAACTGCGTGAGCATGTCGCGAAGAAAATCGGCAAAATCGCGCGCCCGGCGTCTATCGTCTTCACCGACGAGCTGCCGAAAACCCGCAGCGGCAAGATCATGCGTCGCCTGCTGAGGGACGTTTCGGAGCAGCGCCAACTCGGCGACGTCACGTCGCTTGCAAACGCCGACGTCGTCCGGGATATCGCAGAACGCGCAAAAACGATGGTGACTCAAGAGGAGTAGGTCGAAAGGCAACACCAACCGTCACAGTTCGTCACCCCCAGGAGGAACAGTGTCAACCCCAAGCTCAATGCCGGCACGCGAAGCAGTGCCAACCGCAGACCACGCCCCATCGGTACCCTCGCCATCCATCGCCGACCCAGGCCCTCTCGGTCTGGCCGGCTTTGCGATGACGACCTTCGTGCTGAGTGTCTTCAACACGAACCTGATCGACCAGGCGCTCGGCACCTCGGTGCTGGTGCTCGCCTTATTCTACGGCGGTATCGCACAACTGCTCGCTGGTATGTGGGAGTTCCGCAAGGGCAACACGTTCGGCGCGCTCGCGTTCACGTCGTACGGCGCCTTCTGGCTGTCGTACTACTGGCTGGTGCACGACATCGCTGGCGGTTTGCAGCCGGCTGACCAGGCCTACAAGGCAGTTGGCCTGTACCTGCTGGCGTGGACCATCTTCACCGCGTACATGACCATCGCGGCGATGCGCACCAACGGCGCCGTGCTCGCAGTGTTTGTCGCACTGACCCTGACGTTCCTGTTCTTGACCATCGGCGAGTTCGCGAAGAACACGGGCATCCACAAGTTCGGTGGTTGGCTCGGCATCATCACCGCGCTGCTCGCCTGGTACGCGTCGTTCGCCGGGGTGACGAACAGCACGTGGGGCAAGACGGTCATGCCGACCTGGCCGCTCGCGAATGCCGGGGCGATCCCCCGCTCTCGCTCGGCAAACTGATCCCACTTGCACAAAGTGGCCCGCCGGGTCCGCCGGCGGGCCACTTCGTCTTTCCGGCCCGCTCGCGAGCAGGCGCCGGTTGATCACGTTCAGGGGGTGTACGGGTCCGAAGACAGGCCCACAGAGGTGTCCTCGGGCCAGCTGAGCTGTCCTCGGCCCGAAGTCTCGGCCAGATGCCTCGGCCCGGCGGCCTGGTCTACAGGTACTGGCCAATCGCGACGGACGATGCGGTCGCCGCAATGGGATACGCCGCAAGCAACTCGCCGATCGTCAGTGATCGGTGGACCGGCTGACCGGTCGCGCTGCTCGCCTCGCTCGCCGTCAACGGGGTGAACTCGATGTTCGCCATGCAGCGGCCGGGTCGCAGCAGCGCCGGGTGCATGTCAGTCACCCGCTCGTTGGTGGTGATGAGGAACAGGCAGCGCAGTCCCTGACCGAGGAGCCCGTCGGCCAGATTGAGCAGCTTCGCGAGTGAGTTGGACGACGATGACTTGCGCAGCACACTCTCGGCGTCCTCGAGGATCAGCACCTGCCAGCGGTCGCTGTTCTCGTCGTCCGCGCCCAAGACCGTTCGTCGCAGGTAGCGGCCCTCCTTCAGCAGCACCTCCGGATCGGTGACGATGGTGCCGTCCGCCCAATCGCGCCACGAGTGCAGGAGCGAACCGATCGCGGTCGTCTTTCCGGTGCCCGGCGCGCCGTGCCACAGCAACAACCGGCCGGTGTCGGTCGGTTGCTGCTTCACCAGCGCGTCGAGCGCCGCGCGCACATCGCCCGCGTAGAGGTGCCGGATGTCGGACCACGCGCGCACGTCGATCTTGCGATAGCGGTCGCCGGTGGTCGCGTCGGTGAACCGGACGTCGACCCGACCCTCATCACGCTCGATAGGAGCACGCTCATGGGTTTCCGCGACAATCGCGGCGGCCCGGTCTGCTTCCACGGCGCTCGCCCAAATGTCGCCCGCTGATGACCAGGCTCGCAACAGCACGGTCACGTCGTCGACCTCGGCGAGGACGTCGAAGCACTCACCGTCCCGAATTGTTTGCAGCACCACGGCACGCTCGGGCAACACCGAGGCGGGAACGGCGCGCTTGAACTGACGGCGGACGACGTGGCGGTGTCGGCGAGCGTTGTGCTCGCGCAAGAAGAGATACGGGCCGATGTCGTCGTCGATGTTGTGGATCGGCATGCAGGCCGAGATGTCGTTCGTGGTCATGGTGGCAGGCGCTTTCGAGGTTGGTCGGAAGGCGCCCGCCGCCGCGTCACCGCGAGACGGACGCCTTGGGTTGGTGGCGTAGCGTCGTCAGCACTGCGCGGTCTCCTTTCCAAGTGGGTAGGCAGGATCGCAGACGCGAAGCTCGCGACACAACGCGTTTCTCCGGGCGAAAGGGAGAGTGACACATGTACAGCCGCGACATCTTGTCGGACGGTTTCGGCCGGGTGCGCGATGACGTGCATGGCGCAGTCGAGGGCCTCGATCCCGACGCGCTCAGCTTTCGCGCTGACAAAGACGCCAACACGATCGCGTGGCTGATCTGGCACCTCAGCCGTGTCGAAGACGACCACGTCTCCGAAGTCGCCGGCGTCGACCAAGTTTGGACGACGGGCGGGTGGGCGCAACGCTTCGACCTGCCGTTCGACAATGGCGCCACGGGTTACGGCCATAGCAGCCCGGACGTCGAGGCGGTGGGGGCGGATTCAGCTTTGCTGCTTGGCTATTTCGACGCCGTGCATGAGCAAGCGATGAGCTTCGTCGCCAGCCTGAACGACTCCGATCTCGACCGCGTTGTCGACGACCGATGGGATCCGCCGGTGACCTTAGGCGTGCGTTTGGTGAGCGTTATCAATGACTGCACGCAACATGCCGGGCAGGCCGCGTTCATTCGCGGCCTCACCGAACGGCGATAGCGCCGCCGGTTACGGCAACTTGACGTGTGCGGACGTCAGCTCGTTGACGGTCCGCACCCCTAGCAACTGCATCGTGCGCCGGACCTCCTTGGTGAGGATCTCCGCGGCTCGGTCGACGCCGCGTTCCCCGCCGGCCATCAGGCCGTAGAGGTAGGCGCGACCCACCCAGGCGGCGACTGCCCCGAGCGCGAGCGCTGCGACGACGTCTGCGCCGCTCATGATGCCGGTGTCGACGTGCACCTCGATCCGGTCGCCGACCGCGTCGACAACGTCAGGTAGCAAGCGCAGCGGCACTGGCGCGCGGTCGAGTTGCCGGCCGCCGTGATTTGAGAGCACGACGGCGTTGGCGCCGGCGTCCGCCACGCGCCGTGCGTCGTCCACCGTTTGAATGCCTTTGACGACGAGCGGGCCGTCCCAGCACGAGCGCACCCACTGCAAATCGGCGATCGTCATCGTCGGGTCGAACAACGAGTTCATCAGGTCTGCGACGGTGCCGTCCCATGTGTGCAAGGAGGCAAACGTGAGCGGCGGCGTCGTGAGCAGGTTGACCCACCACGCGGGGTGCGTGGCGGCGTCGAGGATTGTCTTCAGGGTCAACGCCGGCGGAATGGCAAAGCCGTTGCGCAGGTCGCGCAGTCGGGCGCCGGCCACCGGTGCGTCGACGGTCAAGATAAGCGCCTCGTAACCGGCCGCGGCGGCGCGTTTCATCAGGTCTTCGCCGGCTGCGCGGTCGCGCCAGACGTAGAGCTGGAACCATTTGCGCGCGCTCGGTGCCGCGGCGGCGACTTCCTCGATCGACGTGGTGCCCAGCGTCGACAGCGCGTACGGAACGTCGCGACGTTCGGCCACCCGCGCGACCGCGCACTCGCCCTCGTGCTGCATCATGCGGGTGAAACCCGTTGGCGCAAAGGCAAAAGGCAGCGCGGCCTTCTTGCCGAGCATCGACGTCGAGGTGTCGAGATCGCCGACGTCGCGCAGCACCGACGGTCGAAACTCCAAGTCGCGAAAGAGTTGGCGAGCGCGACGCAGGCTTATTTCTTGCTCGGCGGCGCCGTCGGTGTAGTCGAACACCGAGCGAGGAGTGCGCCGACGGGCGAGGGCGCGCAGGTCGGCGATGGTCAGCGCCTTGTCGAGCCGCCGCTTTGTGGGGTTCAACTCGACCGGCTTGGTGCGCAGTAGCGGCTTGAGTTCGCTCCACCTCGGCAGCTGGCGCTTTTCCGGGGGCTTTTCCATGCGCAGAGTCTGCCACCCGGACGACGTCCGACAATGCCCATGGCGAATCGAACACACGTTCGAATACGCTGGCCAGGTGGCTCCGGACGCGACCATCTTGCACGCTGATCTCGACGCGTTTTATGCCTCGGTCGAGCAGCTGCTCGACCCGTCTTTGCGCGGCAAACCGATCGCCGTCGGCGGCGGAGTTGTGCTGGCCGCGTCGTATGAGGCGAAGCGGTTGGGTGTCTCCGGCGGGATGTCGGGGCGCAGGGCGCGGGAGCTGTGCCCGAACCTCACCTTCGTCGGCGGCCACTACGCCGACTACCAGCGACTTGGCGACCAGGTCATCGACATTCTGCGCGACTTCACGCCGGTCGTGGAGCGCATCTCGATCGACGAGGCTTTCCTCGACGTCGGAGGGGCGATCAAGCTTTTTGGGTCGGCCATTGGCATCGCCGCCACGATCAGACGCCGCGTGCGCGAAGAGGTCGGTCTGCCGATCTCGATCGGAGTCGCAGGCACCAAGCATCTGGCGAAAATCGCGTCGCAGGTGGCAAAACCAGACGGTCTGGTGGTCGTGCCGGTCGGCAAGGAGCGGGAGTTTCTCGACCCGCTGCCGGTGACGCTGATCTGGGGCGTCGGCCCGAAAACCGAGGCACGGCTGGCCGAAAGCGGCATCCGCACGATCGGCGAGCTGGCCGCAACGCCAGGTCGCTCGCTCAAACACCTGCTGGGCAACGCGGTCGGCGACAAGCTGTCGTCGCTCGCCGACAACATCGACCCGCGTGGCGTTGAATCCGGACGACGCGCCTCGTCCGTCGGCGCGCAGTCAGCCCTTGGCAAACAGGTAGTGACGCCGGATCTTTTACAGACAACGCTGGGATTTCTGGCCGACCGCGTCGCGTCTCGATTGCGCGCCGCCGGCCGGGCCGGCCGTACGGTTACCGTGCGGGTTCGCTTTGCCGACATGCGGTCAGTCACCCGCTCGACCACGATGTCAGGGGCGATCTCCGCGACGTCCACCCTCACTGAGGTCGCCATCGAGCTTGCGCGCGTCGCGCTCGACGACCACCCCACCGAGACGTCGATCAGCCTGCTTGCCATCTCGGTCTCGCACCTTGCCGACCAGGCGGTGCTCCAGTTGGAGCTGCCGCTTGGGTTGGCAGACGACGCGCGTCGTCCGGGATCGGAGAAGGGCGCGGTGCGGTGGGTCGCTGACCGCTCGGCCGACGCGGTGCGGTTGCGGTTCGGCCGCAACGCGATCGGCTACGCCAGCGTGCTGTTCTCCGACGTCGGCCACGTGCCCGACGAGTTCCGCGAGCTGGCCGAAGGTCACGGTCTTACGACGCCCCGGTGATCATGCAGAAATGTGCGACTTCAGCTCGGCTGGGTCGCACATTCTTGCATGATCACGCGAAGGGTCGGGGGGCGCGGCGGGCGGGGGCGCGCGGTCGGCCGTTTAGTAGGAGCCGTAGCGCACTTCGCCAGCCGGCTCGTAGGTCGCGATGACAATCCCGGACGGCGTGGCCTTGCTCGAGAGCAACCGGAGGCTGGCGGCCTTCGCGCCGTCCGTGAACAGCTTTTTGCCCGAGCCCAGGTGCACCGGGAAGATCATCAGCCGGTACTCGTCGATCAGGTCGTGGTTGATCAGCGTCTCGGCGAGGGCGCCGCTGCCGTGTACCTGAAGCTCGCCGCCGGGCTGCTCCTTGAGCTTGGTCACCCCAGACACCACGTCGCTGATGTGGCGCGTGTTCTCCCACTCGAACGACGAGCGGGTGCGAGAGGCGACGTGCTTTGGCAGCCGGTTCAGCCGGCTGGCGATCGGGTCGGCCGGGTCGTCGTGGAGCGGCCAGTAGCTGTTGAAGATGTCGTAGGTCTTGCGGCCGAGCAAGAAAGCCTCGGCCTGCCCAATCCACCCGACCATCGTGCTGCCGAATTCCTCGTCGCCATAAGGGAAAGACCAGCCGCCGTGAGTGAAGCTGTCCTCGCGGTCTTCTTCGGGTCCGCCGGGCGCCTGCATGACGCCGTCCAAGGTCAAAAACGTGTGCAAGGTGAGTCGCATGATGAGCTCCCGCGTTCGTCACAGTGTTGTCACCCCATTGGACGACGTGACCGCGGCCGACTCATCGGTCGGTTCGCGTGCTCCGGAAATCGGGGGCCGACTTAGCTAAATCGCAAGCGCCTCTTTATCGATACAAAGCACAATGGTCACAGCGACCTGCACCGACCTGATCAGTGTTCCGAACCACGACGAGACGAGCCACCGCACGCCCATGCCCGCCACGACCTATCGCGATCTGCTCCGCACCCCCTCCGTTCCTCGGCTGCTCGGCACCTCCGTCGTCGGGCGGGCCAACCAAGGGATGAACGGTCTCGCGCTGCTGCTGCTCGTCACCCAGCGTTCGACGTACGCGGTCGCTGGCCTGGTGTCGGCGGCGTACCTCGCGGGGGCGTTTGTAGCCGGCCCGATCTGGAGCCGGCTCGCCGACTCGCATGGACGACGCAAGGTGCTCTCGGCGACAGCCGTCGCCTTCGCGCTGTCGATGGCGGGGTTGGCATCGGTGCCGCCGCACCCTGGATTACTTGCGTTGTTCGCGCTTTTCGGCGGCCTAAGTGTGCCGCCCGTCACCGCGTCGATCCGCGCCGTGTTACCGGCGCTCGTGCCGATCGAGCAGCGGCGGAGCGTCTTCGCGCTCGAGTCGACTGTGCAGGAGCTCATCTTCGTGCTCGGCCCGCCGGCCACCGCGGTGCTCGCAACGATTGGTGGCCCTCGGCTGGCAGTCGCGGCCGCGGGCATCTTGGTGTTGCTTGGCGCGGTGGGGTTCGCCCGCGACAAAAACGCCGACGCCGGACGCCATGTTGGCGAGCAACTCAAGGGCGGCCGGGTGCTGCGCGAGCCTGGCATTCCAGGTGTGATCGCCGCTGGGTTCGCGTTGATCGCCGCGTTCGCTTGCGAGACGGTCGCTGTCGTCGCGCTGGTGAGCGGTCGCCACGCGTCGTCCAGTTCGGCGTTCACCCTGGCCTGCACGAGCCTCGGCTCGCTTTGCGGCGGACTCATCTACGGGTCGCGGCGACGGCATCGCGCACAACTGCGGCACCTGCTGATCTTCGTCGCCACCGGACTGGCGGTGCTGATCCTTGCGCCAGACCGCATTGTGTTGACGCTGTTGCTCTTTTGCTGGGGCCTCACGATCGCACCTGCGCTGTCGCGGCTCTTTGAACGGCTCGCGTCCCTCGCGCCGCCGGCCGCTACGACGGAGGCATTCGGTTGGATGGGCAGCGGCTTGACCGCTGGCAACGCGCTTGGCTCGGTGATTGGCGGGTTGCTGGTCACCGCGTCGGGAGGTCGGGCCGCGCTCGGCGCGTCGGTGGTCCTCGTCTTCGCCGCGGCGTTGATTTGCGAGCCGTGGCCCGCGCTAACCCGCCGATCGACAACATGTGCGGACGACGTGGTGGTCGCCGACGCCATCTCGTAGTCGGTCGTCAGTCGCGCGACGTTCCGGGCACCACCAAGCCCGACGCGTGACGTCTCCTAAGTGCCTGACTCTCGGTACTTGTGTCGTCGAGCACGCGGTAGACCGCGTGCTGACCGACACCACTCGTCGGGCGGGGGCGGGTTCCGAAAAGACGAGCGGGTCAGCCGACTGCTGCCGTCCACTCGTCTCCTTGGCAACTCGCCCACATCGTGGGTTCGCCACCGAGCCGCATCACGTCGGTGAGCCAAAAGGTCTCATCGGGCGCCCACCCCGCCATGACCGTTGCTGAGTCGTCGCGCACCGGGACGGCGCTGCCCGCCGTCGTCAAGTACGCGTACACGGTCACGTGGACGGCGTCGAACTTCTCAGCAACCGCCGGCCAGTCGGGAACCAACCATGTGCCAGCCCTTCCTGTGGCCCGCTTCCAGTCCGGCCAGCGCGATTCGGTGACATCGAACGGGTGCTGGCGCACAAGCTCGGCCCACGACTGCGGATCGACGACTTCGTAGACGCGCGGCTCGCGTTCCGTGATGAGCGGCCAGGACACGGCGCGGCTCCAGCCGCCGAAGTCCTCGACAAGCCAAAGTCCGAGCGGCCCGATGTCGGCGCGGTCGCGGCTGGTTGCCGGAACCTCCCATCGGGTCGGCGTCGACCACCACCATCCCGACACCGTCTCGAACCTGTCGGCAGGAACTCGCGGGTCCAGACCGTCGCGGATCGCACGGTGGTTCATGTTGCGGCGCTGCTGGTCCGCCCGCCAGGCCTGCAGCCGGGCGCCCACGCCAGACAGAATCGGCGGTTGCGCCGCATCGTCGTCCGGAAGAAACCGAACGACGCGCTGCCGGTCCAACGCGACCGGTGTCGGCCACCAGGTCGTCGGCGCGGCATGCAACAGCGCTTCGGCAACTGGGCTCAACATGCCGGCAACTTCGGCGTCGCGCAGTCGGATGTCGTCGTCATCTGGCGGCTGCCAGTACATCGCCGCGTCGACCGAGCGTCGCAAGGCCTTGAAGATCTGGTCACTGGCCATATCCGCGTCGCGCAAGCTAGCGACAACCGCCTTTACCGCGCGCCGCACCGTCAACGGATCGACATTGGCCCCTTGCAGCAGTGGGCCTGTCTGCAGCATCTGCCAACACAGTCGGCGCCCCCGCGGGCCAGCCAGCAGCTCCTCGGCCGTGGGAATTGGAGACATCGCTGAATCGTCGCAGAAACCGAGTCTTGACGATTGGGCAACCTTTTCGGCGGTTCGAGGGATGTCTGGTGCGCAGGCTTGGGAAGGTGGGGGCGTGGCCAATGAGCCCGACGGGTTTCACGCGTACGTCGTCGCGCGCCAGCGCGACCTTTTGCGATTGGCTCGGATGCTGACCGGCAATTGGGCGAGCGCCGAGGATCTCGTCCAGGTCAGCCTCGAACGAGTCTGGCCGCGGTGGAACCGAATCGTGCGCGACGGCGATCCCGACGCCTACGTGCGGCGGGTCTTAGTGAACGTGCATTTGAAAGCCGGACGACGCCGCTGGCGCGGAGAGCTGCCCGTTGCGGAAGTGCCTGACCGTGTTGACGACGACCGATTTGACGAGGCGGATCTGCGACACGCCGTGCAGGCACTGCTGCCGACCTTGCCGCCGCGGCAACGCGTCGTCCTGGTTCTTCGATTCTTCGTTGATCTCACCGAGTCAAGCGTCGCCGAGCTGCTCGGCTGCAGCGTCGGAACCGTAAAAAGCCAAAGCGCAAAGGGATTGCGCAAGCTCCGAGAAGAGTGCGATCGGCGGGCACTGACGCCATGACAAGCCCTGACGACGAGATCATCGCGGCGTTGCGGCATTCGCCTGGCGACCCGCCCCAGAGTGACATATTCGGTCGAGTTGCGGCCGGGGTGCGTAGACGCCGACAACGACGCGCGGTTGGTGCCGCAGGAGTTGCCGCCTGCCTCGTCGCGGCCATCGCGATTGTGCCTGTGGTGCTTCACCACGGCCGGACGACGAGCTCACCGCCGTCCGGGCCGGTGCCATCGGTCGCGTCGTCGCCGACGTGTGCGTCGACTCTCGACGCGCAGCCCTCAGGGGGCCGACCGCCAGTAGGCGATGGGCTGGTGCCGGGCGCGCCGACGTCGGCCGTGCTCTGCGAGTACGACCAGGTTGACCAGCCGCAGGCCTTGAAGCGGCATGCCGCGCTCGCGGGCGCGATGCTCGGAAAGATGGTTCTCACGCTGGGCGATTTGCGGCTGACAAACGAGGTGACGAAATGCCCGCTGCAGCCGACCGTCGACCTGCTGACGTTCGGCTACTCCGATGGTTCGACGGCGACGTTGCGCATCGGCTGCGCGATGGTCTGGCGATCGGAGTCGGCGCACGCGATGCTCAACGACCTGGTGAGTGGCCTGGTCGAGGCGATTCTCGATGCGGCGTCGAGCTCACCGCCGCCGTCGAGCGCGGCGCCGGTCGTCATTCACGGTGGCGGTGTTGTGCTCGAGCTGGACGACGCCCAGCGCTTCCAGATCGTGAATCTCGACACTGCTGCGACAACTCCCGTTGCGCTGACGGGAAGCTCGGGAGGGCCGTCGATGATTGCGAGCAATCCCGGCGGCGGGTGGGTCGTCACGTACACGCCAGATGCCCTGCCCTCGCCGAACGGGGCCTCGGAGCGGCTGGCGCTCGTCGACAGTTCGGGCTCGGCGACGCCGTTTGGGCCAAGTTACCAGGCATCGGTCAGCGGTCTCGCGGTCAGCCCGGATGGATCCCGGGTGGCCATCGCGCTGATGACGCCGACGGCGTCGGTGGTGACGCTGCCGATGCCTGGGCACGAGGGTGACACCCAAACCTGGACCGCCGACGACGCCGACGTCAACGAGATCATTGACCTGTCGTGGGCGCCGGACGGTAAGCGGCTCACGTACATCGCCGGATCAACGACCGGCGCGGGCATTGGCGGTGAGCCAGTCACTCTCGACACGTCGAAGGCGGCGAAGGCTCCTACGCGGTCGAGCTGGCCGCAGCAGGCGTGCGACGGAGTCGGTTCGGCTTGGCTCGGCACGAGCGGAAAGTTTGCGGTCTTCGACGGCTGCGTACCGACGGCGCTGTTCCGCACGGTCGACGTGTCGACCGGCGCCGCCACCGGTCCGGCCGTGCAGCTTCCGAACCCTGGTTGCTTACAGGCGTGGGTGCATCCGTCGTTTGATGGTTCTCGATCGCTCATCGCTTGGTGCAGCACCGTCTACCTCGTCGCTGACGGCAAAGTCACCTCGCTTGGCTCGCACGTCATCGACGCCGCGTGGGGCGGGTAGCGATGCCGACCGTTTACGGCGTGAACGCCGACGTCAGCGTTTGGGTGATGAGCGCCGGCACGTCGTCCGCCTTCACTCGACCAGCGCGCACCTCGTCGGCGGCGCTGTGCATGAGGCTGAACGCCGTCGTGACGAGCCATTGCTTCGGTAGGTCGGTGCGGAACACACCCTCGTGCTGACCGCGCGCGATGAGGGTTTGCATGCGTCGTAGCACTCGGTCGTGTGTGCCGCGAATGCGCTCGGGCGGCAGCTCGCGTTGCGCTGCGTGCAACAGATTGCGTTGCTGATGCACGATTTGCCAGGAGGCGGCGACAAGCCGGGCTAGCGCCTCGCCTGGCTCGCCGGTGGTGTCGGTCGACGCGAGGATCTCGTCGGCTTTTCGCATGGTCCGGGCGAAGACGGCGTCGACGAGTTCGGCGCGCGTCTTGAAGTGCCCGTAGAGCGTAATGCGCCCGACGCCGGCGGCTGCCGCGATGTCGGCCACGCTGACGTCGGCGTCGTCGGCCAAGCATTCTGTTGCGGCGTCGAGGATCGACTCGATGTTGCGGAGCGCGTCGGCCCGCTTCGGCCGGGCGGCGCTTAGCTCGGGCATGCACCCATGTTGTCAGACCCGCACTTAGCCGGCCAAGAGGCGTTCCTGTACATGACTGCTCAGGTTAGTGTACTGTCACAACCTGAACAGCGAAGTACGAGATAATCTTGGAGTCGACATGACCGCCGCTGCCATCGCACCACCGGATGCGCGCTCGATCGACAAGCCACCCTGGGTTGCTCTCGTCGTCCTTGCCACGGCGCAGCTGATGTTGGTGCTCGACATCACAGTCGTGAATGTCGCGCTCCCGGACATCGGCGGGGCCCTTCGTCTCGACCGCGGCGAGTTGCCGTGGGTGGTGACGATGTACACGCTCTTCTTCGGCGGACTTATGCTGCTTGGTGGTCGAATCGCCGACCTGATCGGGCCGCGTCGCGCCACACTCGCAGGGCTTGCCGTCTTCACCGCGTCGTCCCTTGTCTGCGGCACCTCGAACGGCGCAACCATGTTGCTGACCGGCCGCGCCGTGCAAGGGGTTGGCGCCGCCCTCATGTCACCCGCCGCGCTTGCGACAGTGATGACACTGTTCGGTCAAGAACATCGTGGCAAAGCGCTTAGCGTGTGGTCTGCGATTAGCGGCGTCGGACTCGCCCTAGGCGTAATCCTCGGTGGCGTCCTCACCTCCGAAGTCGGCTGGCGTTGGGTTTTCACCGTCAACGTGCCGATCGGCGTGGCCTTGCTGATCGCCATTCCGTTGGTGGCCACCTCACGTCGTCCCAGCCCGGACGTCGAGCGGACGCTCGATGTCCCCGGCGCGATCAGCGTGACCGCAACCACCGCAGCTGCGATTTTCGGGCTCGTCAACGCAGGCAGCCACGGTTGGTCGGCGCCCTCCACGGTGGTCGCTCTTGTCGCGGCAGCCTTGATCGCAGCAGCGCTCGCTTTCGTTGAAAGTCGGACGACGAAACCCCTGTTACGGCTGGAATTGCTTGCCCGAAGGCCAAGCCTCGCCGGCAGCTTCCTCATGCTTGTCGCAACCGGGTTGATGGTCGGCGGCTTCTTCATCGGGTCGTTCTCGTTGCAGCACGCGCATGGATACAGTCCACTGCACGTCGGCGTCGCGTTCCTGCCGCTCGCGGTTGCCACCGTCGGCGGTGCGCACGTCGGCGGTCATCTGCTGACGAGGTTGAACGCGCGGGTCGTCGCCGTAGGCGGGTTGGCGCAGTCGTGTGCCGGATATGCGATCGCAGCCTCGGGGCACGCGGCATGGATCACCGTCCTCGGGCTGAGTGTCTCCGCGGTTGGCATCGGCGCGACGTTCGTGACGGCCTTTACCGCGGCGCTTTCGGACGCGCTTCAGGTCGAGGCGGGATTGCGGTCGGCGTTGGTCAACACGTTCCATGAACTCGGGGGCGCGGCTGGCGTGGCAGTGTTGTCGACAGTCGCCGGATCTTCGCTGGTGGCGGCTGACGTCCGGGGCTTCACTCACGCGTTCATCGCCGGCGCTATCGCCGCGGCGGTAGCAACGTTCGTCGCTGCCTGGCTTGTGCCGAGGGTGCTGCGCAAGGCTGGGCCGGGCGCGCCGGCGCACTGACGCCATTCGGTTCGACCGCAAACCCGCACTCACGCGGCTGGGCGCTCTGACGGACGCGGAGGACGCAGTGCGGGGTGGGCGACATGGTGGATGCGTCGGCTACAGTCCATTCCTTGCTGTCAGCCGCCGTCGACTCGAACGTCGCGAATAAGAAACAGGCAATGCGACGCCAACCTTGCTGCGCAGCCTGTGGGCGAGCTCCCGCAGGATAGCCGTCGTAACTCGCCCGGCACCAGACGCGAGGAGCCGTGCAGCATAGGCGCCAGTGCGCAGATTGAGCAGTTGACGACACGTAAAGGCCGTGATACTCGCCGCCGCGCCGCCCGACATCGATATTCCCGAGCGGCCGAGGACGCGAGGCGGTTCACCGCATTGATAGCAACAAATTGACCGGCGAACTCGGCACTCGCAGATTGCAGAGCGCTCTTCACGCGGCAGTGGCAGATGCTTGCGCAGCGACTCCACGCCTCAGAAGCTCTGACGCGTGCGCCCGTTCAACGCCTTTTCAAACCAGTCGAGTCTCGAACCACGCGCAGCCTTGCGGGCTTAAACACCCGACCCTAAGGTTTGCGCTGGACCGATCGAATGCCGCGACCCGGCTAATTGGCCGGTCATCTTGGTGGGTTCCGTGTCCGTAGGAGATCACGACTGAACCCGCCCTGCCCTGCCATGTCTGCAAAACCCCGCAGGTGGCGGCTGCCTCGTGGTCGTGCCGGGCGCAGCAAGAGTCATGTAAAGCCGCTTCTGAAATGGAGGATGTTCATGGGACGCAAATTACGTACTCTCACGCTCGGACTTGCAACCATCCTTATCGCACCGCTCGGCGCGGTCGGATTGACCACAACCGCCGCTCACGTCGCGTCGGCCGATCAGACGGTTAACTATTACGCGACCACCAGCAACGGGTCAGACCCTGACGTTGAGCACTGCGAGGTGACTTACTACGGGATGCCAACAGAGGGCTACTGCATGTATACGTCGCAGGACCTAGGTGCGAGTGGCAACTATCCAATGACCAACACCGAGGGCTATTTCTCCACAGACGGAGTCAACTGGACCGCAGAGGGGACCGTATTCTCCGAAAGCCAGTACGTCTCCAAGGGATGGACGCCGAGTGGCGCCAAGCACCTGTGGGCACCGTCCATGGCGCTGGGCAATGACGGTAACTACTACTTGTACGTGCCCGACATCTCAAACGTGAGTCAGCAGCACACGTCGTCGTACATTGGCGTCTCGCGTTCGACTAGCGGCCCGTTCGGCCCGTTTACCCCGCTCGCAAAGGTAAATATCCCGACCTCCCTCAACAGTGGCTACGCGAGTGACCCTGACGTGCTGTGGGACGAGAGCGGAACGCGGTACCTCGTGTACGCAAACGGTGACACGTCGAGCCCAACATGCGGCGGAATCTCGATCGCCACGCTCGACTCGTCGATGACGAGCATCGACGGCAGCCCGCAGCAGCTGTCGATCAGCGGCATTGGCTCGTTGGGCAACTGCGGCAACACCGGCCACCCGTATATGGAAGGGGCGTCGCTGTACTGGACTGCCAGCTGGGGAGCCGGCCTCCCGGGCCCATACGTGTTGGAGTTCGCGGCGAAGCCGACATCGACGCCGTCGGGGTGCAACAGCAACGCCGAACCCAACACGGCTAATGAGGTCATCGCCTACGCCACGGCAAACAGCCCGACTGGTCCGTACACCTACCGCGGGATCTTGATGTGTGGCAGTGGCACCGAGTGGACGAACCAGGCCAGCCTTATGCCGATGACGACGCAAGATGGACTGCACACTGCGCTGGCCATGGTCTACCACGACGGCCCGTCGGGCAATCACAACCGCAAATTGCACGCGCAATGCCTCACTTTTGGTGATGGAGCCTTTGCTTCGACTGAGCGCCCAGTCAATGTGTCGCAGGGTTGGATGCCGGACTTTGGCGACTGCATGGCCGGCTACGACGCCGTCACATGGGGGCTCCGATACGGCGGCAAGATGGTGAGTTCGGTGCTGAACACAAGTGGAGATTCGAACGGTCAGTTGGTACTCAACGGAAGTATCGCGCAGGGCCAGTGGGAAGGGTTCAGCGTTAGCGACGGCGCGACGATCCACGAACCCACCGACTACGTGTGGTCCAGTGGCACCTCCACTGTCAATAGCCTGAACTTGGAGGCGTTCAGTAACGGCTGCTATGTCAATCCGTATTTCTCGGATGAGCCCACTGCTAACTTCTGCAGTTCGCCGGGAACTGGGCAGAACGCCAGCATGAATGTAACCAGCGACGGCCAGGGCAACCTGACCGCCACCTTGTACTTCCTCGGTTGGCCGGTCAACGTCGCGGCCAACGGCTGGCTCCAGTTCGCCCAGAACCTGAACGGTCCCAGCACGTTCCAGGTCATGCGGTACTACTTCTAACGAGAAACGCTGCGGTGGGGCCGCCGGT
>JAICYF010000226.1 GCA_025934355.1 Acidothermaceae bacterium | reverse complement strand
GCACTTCACGCATTCGAAGGTGATGTGCTGGGTGGCCGTCGATCGGGCGATCCGTGGTGTGGAGCAATGGGGCCTCAACGGCCCGCTCGACAGATGGAAAGCAACCCGCGACGCGATCCGAGCGGACGTTCTCGAACACGGTTACGACCCCGACCGCAACACCTTCGTGCAGGCCTACGGCTCGTCGCGTCTCGACGCCGCCCTGCTGCTCATTCCGTCCGTCGGCTTCCTGCCCGGCGACGACCCCCGCGTCGTCGGCACGATCGAGGCGGTGCAGCGGGAGTTGCAGCACGACGGTTTCATTCGGCGATACCTCACGCAGGACGACGCGACGTCGGTCGACGGCCTCTCCGGAGAGGAGGCCACCTTCCTCATCTGCACGTTCTGGTTGGCCGACGCGCTTTGTCTGGCCGGGCGCACGGAAGATGCCCGCGGGATCTACGAGCGGATTCTCGCGTTGCGCAACGACGTCGGGCTGCTGAGCGAGGAGTACGACGTGTCGGCAAGACGGCTCATCGGCAATGTGCCGCAGGCGTACAGCCACATCGGCGTCGTGAACACCGCGAACAACCTGGCCGGCGGGAAAGGGCCAGCGCACCACCGTGCCCGAGCGCACTCCGAGAAGATCACAGCTGGGTAATCTCGACCTGTGCCGCGCCTGACCGTCGACAACCTGCAGGCCCGCCGCCGGGCGATTCTCGACGGCGCCCGGCGGTGTTTCGCGCGCGACGGCTACGAGGGGGCGACGGTGCGGCGCCTCGAGCAAGAGATCGGCCTGTCGCGCGGAGCGATCTTCCACCACTTCCGAGACAAAGAGTCGCTCTTCTTCGCGGTCGCCGAAGACGACGCGGCGGAGATGTCGGACGTTGTCGCGAAGCACGGCCTGGTCGAGCTGATGCGCGATTTGAAGAACCGTGACGCCGGCTGGCTCGGCGTGCAACTTGAGTTGTCGCGGCGATTGCGCACCGACCCAGATTTCCGAGAGCGGTGGGCGCTGCGATCGAAGACCATCAGCGACGCGGCCCGCGAGCGGCTGCGCCGCGGCGTCGAGCGCGGCACCCTTCGCACCGATGTTCCGGTCGACACCATCGCGGCGTTCTTAGAGCTCGTGCTCGACGGCTTGGTGCTGCATCGCGCGATGGGCGTGTCGGACGACGACCTCGACGCGGTGCTCGATCTGGTGGAGTCAACCGTCCGCCGAGCCCCTCCGGGCCCGGCGAGGCGGCCGGTGGCTAGAGCGTGAGGTCGGCGATCTCCTCGGCCGTCTGCGGCGATTTCGCAAACTGAGTCCGGTAGAGCTCGGCGTAGAGGCCGCCCGCGGCCAACAGGTCGTCATGTGTGCCCCGCTCAACCACGATCCCGTCGTCGATGACGAGGATCTGGTCGGCGTCGCGGATCGTCGACAGCCGGTGCGCGATTACCAGCGACGTGCGGCCAGCCAGCGCCGTCTTCAGCGCCCGCTGCACGGCGACCTCCGACTCGGAGTCGAGGTGCGCGGTCGCCTCGTCGAGCACCACGATGCTCGGCGCCTTCAACAGCAACCGGGCGATCGCCAGCCGCTGCTTCTCCCCGCCAGAAAGCCGGTAGCCGCGCTCGCCCACGACGGTGTCGAGGCCGTCGGTCAGCGATGACACGAGATCCCAGATTTGCGCCGCCTTGCAGGCCTCGACGAGCTCGGCCTCGGTCGCCTCCGGTCGGGCGTAGACCAGATTCGCCCGGATCGTGTCGTGGAACATGTGGCTGTCTTGGGTGACGACGCCCACGTTCGAACCCAGCGACGCCAGCGTGACGTCGCGAACGTCGAGACCGCCGATGCGCACCACTCCCCCGGTGACGTCGTACATCCGCGACACCAGCGACGAGATCGTGGTTTTGCCGGCGCCCGACGGGCCGACGAGCGCGATCAATTCGCCGGGCGCAGCAACGAACGAGACGTCGTGCAGCACCTCGGTGCTCGGGGTGGTCTCCAGCGTCGCGACTGATTCAAGCGACGCCAGCGACACCTCGGCCGCGGCGGGATAGCGGAAGCGCACGTGGTCGAACTCAATGGTGTTTGCGCCGTTGGGCAGATCGACGGCGTCAGGCGCGTCGTCGATCATCGGCGGCAAGTCGAGCACCTCGAAGACCCGCTCGAACGAGACGAGCGCGGTCATGATGGAGACGTTGACGTTCGACAACGCGGTCAGCGGCCCGTACAGACGGGTGAGATAGGCGCCAAGAGCCACGACGGTTCCGACGTCGAGCCGACGGGTCGCAGCGAGCCACCCGCCCCACCCGTAGACAAGCGCCGCGCCCAGCGTCGCCACCAGCATCAACGAAACGAAGAACACTCCGCCGTACATGGACTGGGTGACGCCGATGTCGCGAACGCGGCCGGCCTTGGCCCGGAACGCGTTGTCCTCTTCATGCGGCCGGCCGAACAGCTTGACCAACATCGCGCCCGCGACGTTGAACCGCTCATTCATCGTGTTGTTCATCGCCGCGTTGAGGTTGTAGCTCTCACGCGTGATGCTCTGCAGCCGACGCCCGAACCACCGCGCGGGAAGCACGAAAAGCGGCAGCAGGGCGAGGGAGACGAGGGTGATCTGCCACGACAGCTTGAACATCACCGCAAGGGTGAACGTCACACCGAGAAGGTTGCTCACGACACTCGACAGCGTGCTGGTGAAAGCCTGCTGCGCGCCGAGCACGTCGTTGTTGAGACGGCTAATCAGCGCGCCCGTCTGGGTGCGTGTGAAGAACGCGACCGGCATGCGCTGAATGTGCGCGAACACCTTCGCGCGCATGTCGAAGATCAAGCCCTCGCCGATGCGAGAGGAGAAGTAGCGCTCGACCAGTGCGAGACCGGAGTCAAACACGGCGATCACCGCCATCACCACCGCGAGCGTGATGACGAGGTGCGGCCGATGCTGCCCGATGCCCTTGTTCAAAACTTCGCGCACCAGCAGCGGGGTCACCGTACCCAGGGCGGCGTCAAGCGCTAGCAAGATCAGCAATGTGGTGATCAAGAACCGGTAGGGTCGCGCGAACCGGACGATTCTTTTGATCGTGCCTGGGGCCAGTTTTTGCTTCACCACGGAGCGGTCCTGAGTGAACGAGCGCATGGCGTGCCAGTTGCCCATGCCGCCCATGCCACCCATGCTCATCGGCCACCCACTCCGTTTCTCAGCTTCTCAACACCGCAATGCAACGGTCCTGACCAAACGCCTGGCGAACACAACGCCAGCGCCGCGCTCAGCGTTCCCGCCCGCCCTCATCATCGCCCGCCAGTCGAACAATCGCGGCAAGTTCCTCGCTCAGCGAGATTCTGTGCGTTGACAGTTGCGCGGACGACGCTGCGAGCAGCGCGCGCTTGAGTTCGGTCGCAACCTCACGAGGAGTGGCCAGGAGCGCGGCGGGGCGGGGGGGGGCCCCCGGCGCCTCAGGGGCCCACCCCCTGTGGGGGTGCCTGGGCGGGGGGCGGGCTGGTGCTCCCCGCGGCCCCCCCCCGCCCCGCCGCCAACCACAAGGTTCACCAGCCCGACCGCTCCGGCCTCAGCCGCGAGCATCCGTCGTCCGGTCAAACAAAGCTCAAGGGCCCGGGTTTGCCCGATGGCGGACGTCAGCCGCCCGAGCACACCGAACAGCGCCGCGGACGAGAACCCGAACTCGGCGTCGTCAGCGGCGAGCCGCAGGTCGCATCCGAGCGCGATCGCGAGAGCGACACCCTCACAACGACCGGCGACGACGGCGACGGAGAGCAAATCCGGGGCAGCCAGCCGTTCCAGGGCACGCTCTCGCGCGCGCAGGTCGGTTCCGCGAGGCGGGTCGCCTGCGGTGCCGTCTGCTGCGCGGCCATGGGGCACGCGGACGACGACCACCCGCACCGCGCCGGTGAGCGACCGCAAGCGATCGTCGAGTTCGAGCCAGCCGCCAGACGGCAGGTCGAAGCGCGCGACCGCGGAGTCGGTCGCGGCGCCGGGGTCGCCCTCGCTAGACACGAAGCGACCCTAGCGATCAACCGCCGGTCAGGCCGACGGCTGGCCGGGCTGCTCCGACGGCTGTGCCGGCTGATGCTGCGGCTGGGCCTGACGGGCCCGCCCACGCGTGGCACCACCCCGGCCGCGAAGCGTCGCACCCGACTCAGTGAGGATGCGATGCACGAACCCGTACGACCGCCCGGTGGAATCGGCCAGCGTGCGGAGGCTGGCCCCGCTGTCGTACTTCCTGCGCAGTTCGGCGGCGAGCCGGTCGCGCTCGCCCCCCGTAACGCGGCTGCCCTTC
>JAICYF010000006.1 GCA_025934355.1 Acidothermaceae bacterium | reverse complement strand
GACGTTTGACGTGGTGCCAGGCGTCGTGTTGGCACAGCACGCGGAGATGCGGTTGCCGCTGCGGTGGGTCGGCTTGCTTCGGCCGACGTTCCCCGACTTGTCGCTGGCCCTCTCGTCAGGCACCCGCTCCGGACTTGACGTCGTGAAAGCGGTGCTCGCAGGCGCGGACGTCGTCATGATGGCGTCGGAGTTGTTGCGACGCGGCCCTGGGCGGGTACGCGAAGTCGAGACCGAGTTGGTCGCGTGGATGACGGCACACGAGTATTCCGCGGTCGCTCAGATGCGGGGAAGCGTGGCCAGCAACGCGGCCCGCGACGCTCGCAGTTACGAGCGGGCGCAGTACATCCACAACCTGCTGGTGCACGCGGGCGTCGTCGCTCGGTAGGTAAGGCCGAAGGTCACGGGCGGTCAGGTCACTTGCCTTAGGTGAGGCTAACCTCTGCTGCGGGATCATCGACGTATGAGCCGGAGCACGCAGGGTGGCCAGAGCCTCGCCGAGATTTCCTTGGGTAGCTGGGTAATTCTCGGCGCTCCAGATCTCGCCGCCGCGCACACGCGACGACTCGCTGAGCTCGGACTACGTGTCGGTAGCCGTGTTCACGTGCTGTTTAACGCCGTTGGCGGCGGCAAGGTGGTCGTCGTCGAACACGGCCGGGTGGCGCTCGATCATGCCACCTGCCGTCGCATTCCGGTGACGACACAGCCGCCGCCATGACCGCCACGCTGAACACCCCGAGTTGTCACGGCGACACCGCACGACGTCGACGCACGTCGTCATCACCCACCATCGCGCTGATCGGTCCGCCGAACGTCGGCAAGACCACACTCTTCAACGCGATAAGTGGAGCCCGTGCCGCGGTGGGGAACTGGCCAGGCACCACCATCGACGTCGGCAGAGCGACTTGGCGCGTCGGCGCCCGCACCGTCGAAATCATGGACCTGCCGGGAGCGTACAGCCTTGACGGTATCTCGCCCGATGAACAGTTGACCGCGGCACTGCTGCTCGACGCGCCGCTCGACGAACGGCCCGCGGCTGTGATCGTCGCGGTGTCCGCGGCACGACTGTCGACCGGGCTGTACCTCTTCCGTCAACTGCGCGAATGCGGGGTGCCACTCGTCGTCGCCGTCACCATGCTCGACGTCGCAACCCGCCGCGGCGCCCGGATCGACGTCGAGCTGCTAAGCGGCTTGCTCGATGCAGAGGTCGTCGCGGTAAACCCGCGAACAGGCACAGGGATCGACGAGCTCGCGGCGATGACTTCGCGCGCACTAACCGTGGAGGCCCGCGCTCGCCGGCCTGTTGAGGCAGCGGACTCGGACGACGCGGATCGACGGTTCGATTGGGTCGCCGAGGTCGTCACCGCCGCAGTCTCGCGGATCGCCGAACAACGAAGGACACGAACCGACCGCCTCGATCGATGGGTGATGTCGCCGATCGTCGGACCGCTGGCCTTCTTGGCAGCGATGTGGCTGGTCTTCCAAGCCACCACCACGCTCGCGGCGCCACTTCAACGGCTGATCGGCGCCGTTGTCTCCGGACCACTTACGAAGGGAACGACCACGCCCCTGACGACAATCGGCCTGGGCCGCGGCTGGTTTGTCCAGTTCGTCAGTGACGGGGTCATCGGCGGGGTGGGCCTGCTGTTGAGCTTCGTGCCGTTGATGGCGCTGATGTTCGGGCTGCTGGCCGTACTTGAGGATTCCGGCTACCTCGCGCGCGCCGCCGTCGTCGCGGATCGCGCGATGCGCGCTCTCGGCCTTCCGGGGCAGGCGTTCCTGCCGCTGATCGTTGGCTTCGGCTGCAACGTGCCAGCTATCAGCGCGACGCGCGTGCTCGCCGACTCCCGGCATCGGGTGATGACCGCGCTATTGGTGCCCTTCACCTCGTGCAGCGCCCGGCTCACGGTTTATGTGCTCGTCGCCTCGATGTTCTTCCCCAGCAACGTGGGCAACGTGGTCTTCGTGATGTACATCGCGTCGGTCGCGCTAGTCCTCATCCTTGGTGTGGTTCTGCGTCGCACATTGTGGCGGACGATTGGCCAGGCGCCGCTCATGCTCGAACTTCCGCCATATCAGGCGCCGCGCCTGAGACTCCTAGCGGCCTCCACCTGGATGCGACTGCGCGCGTTTCTTCGCACGGCGGGCGGCGTCATCATCGTCGCGGTCGCAGCAGTGTGGCTTCTTCAGGCAATACCGGTCGATGGAAATCACGGGTTCGGCAATGTGCCGGTGAAAGACAGTGCGTACGCGGCGACAGCCGGAGCGGTCGCGCCGGTGTTCGAACTCGCTGGCTTTGGCGACTGGCACGCCACCGGTGCGCTGGCTGCTGGGTTCGTGGCGAAGGAGGCGGTTGTCTCGTCGTGGGCGCAGACCTATGCCACCGAACGACCGACCGATCCGCACACGCCAGGGCAGTTGGCCAACCTCGTTCGCGCGGATTTCACCGCTTCGTCGGGCGGACATCAAAATGCCGCAGCGTGGGCATTCCTCGTTTTCGTGCTGGCCTACACCCCGTGTGCGGCGACTCTCGCGGCACAACGGCGCGAGATCGGAGGCAAACTCGCCGCCTTCGGCATCGTCGTCCAGCTCGCGACCGCGTGGACTCTGGCGGTTGCCGTGTTTCAAATCGGCCGGTGGTTCGGGTGACCACACCGTCCGCCAGGAGCCCGTTGCGGGCGGTGCTCGCGGCGGTGACGGCTGGCGCGACCACGCGCACGCAGCTACGCCGCACCGTTGACCTTCCGGACGACGTGATCGATGCGGCGCTCGACCATCTGATTCGCAGCGGGCGAGTCGTCAGCCAGCCGATGACGCTTGGCTGCGCCGTCGGCGATTGCGTCGGTTGTCCCCTCCCGGCAAGGAAACGCTGTCAGTCGCCACCAGTCTCGAGCGGCACCTGCCAGCCCTCCGTCAGCCGCTCTGCCACGGACGCGGAGCGAGTGAACGCGGCTGCGTCGCCGCCCGCTTTGCCGACCGCGAGCCCCACCAGATAGGTAGTCAGCGGCGCGGCGGGGCGAGCCACCCGGTGCGCCGCGGCCTTCGCCAGGTCAAGGATGGCGTCGCGGTCGACTCCGTCGGGGTCCAACTCCAGGACCTCGCACATCGCGCGAGTCCAGTCGTCAAGCGAGTCGGCCATCTCACACCTCGGCAATAGCGGCGGTTTATATACAACATCCACGGTAGCCAGCGGCGGTACGCAAAGACTCAGGACCGAAGACCCTCCTCCGTCCTCCATTTGGCATTATTTCACGCTCCCGCCGAGGACGACCCTGTCGAATATTCGTGGCGAGGGCGTGGCCGCAGTCGGGGCAACGACGGTCCTGAGCGAGAGGTAAGTCATCGTGGTTGAGATCCGTCGGCGACATTTTCTTGGCGGGATGGCGGTCGGAGCTGGCGTGATCGCCGCGGGCCCACGGCTGCGTTTCCTTTTCGCGTCCGAGCCCGAGGGCGCCGGCGTCGCCGCTGCCGCCACGACGTCGGCACCACGACAGGTCTTTCGAACCGGCCACTCCAACAACTGCGACGGCGCCTGCGGCCACCTTGTCGAGGTCGAAAACGGTCACCCTGTGATGGTGAAGGCCGCCCCGTGGGAGGACACCGCCATCTCGGGGGCGATCGCGCAGAAGTTCAACCCGCGCATCTGCATACGTGGTCTGAGCCAGATTCAGAACACCTACAGCCCTGACCGCGTGAAGTACCCATACCGGCGTGTCGGCGAGCGCGGCTCAGGCAAGTGGGAGCGGATCAGCTGGGAGGAGGCCGCGTCGACGATCTCGCAGAAGTTTGGCGCGATCCAAGACAAGTACGGCAAACGCTCAGTCTGGATCGCCCCCTACACCGGTTCGCTGTCGCTGCTCGAAGGTGTGGTTGGTGTCGGCTTCCGGTTGGCCAGCGTGATCGGCGCGTCCGCGGGCGACTTCGAAGGCGACAACCAAGGAGACTCGGCGACGCCTGCCGGATGGAATTACGTTCTCGTCGATCCGACGAACCCCGATAACGGCGGCGGGCTGTTCGACGGTCACGAGGGAACCGACTTCCTCAACTCCAATCTGATCGTCCTGTGGGCCAACAACGTAGCCGAAACCTCGATCCCGGACTGGCGCACCATCGTCGACGCCAAGAAGAAGGGCGCGAAACTGGTCGTCGTAGACCCACGCTTCACCCCAACCTCGGCAGCGGCCGACCTGTGGTTGCCGGCCCGGCCGGGCTCCGACACCGCGCTCATCGACGGCGTCATCAACTACCTCATCACGCACAAGGCGTACGACGAGGCATACCTGCGGGCCTACACGGTCGCCCCGTACCTGGTTCACCCGCAAACGAAGAAGCTGTTGCGCACCACGGAAATCGGGCTGCCGGGCAAGGACGACTATGTCGTTGTCGGTGCCGACGGCAAACCCCAGGCGGTCGGTGCGGCGGACCCGAAGTCGACGCAACTTCTCGGCACCTTCAACGTCGGCGCCATGTCAGCGTCAACGGCATTTCAAGTGCTGGCCGACACGATGGCGAAGTACACGCCCGAGCACACCGCCGCACTGACCGACCTCACCGCAGAGCAGGTGAACACGCTTGCCAGCCTGTTCGCGAGCAACCACCCGGTCGGAATCCGCGCCGGCTTCGGCCTCTCGCACTGGTACCACGGCGACCTCACCATGCAAGCGCTCCTCACTTTGCAGGCCTTAGGCGGCAACATCGGCGTCCATGGCGGTGGCGTCACGACCTTCGCCGGTGGGCTCACGACGACGGCGTTCGACCTGCCCGGGTGGTGGGCGCCCGAGGGAACGACGTCCTTCACCGTTCTCGAGCCCATGGAGGCATGCGACGCCATGCTCGATGGCAAGCCGTATCCGGTTCGGGCCGCCTGGTTCATGGTGGACAACTACGCGCAGCAGATGTCTGACCGCAACAAGGTTGTGAAGGCTTTGAAGTCGCTCGACTTCCTCGTCGTCTCTGACTACGTGATGTCGGCGACAGCCGATCTCGCCGACATCGTGCTCCCGGCGTGCACCTACCTGGAGAAGACCGACCTGCTGTCAAGCAACAACTTCTACTTGCAGTACATGCCGAAGATTATCGACCCGCTGTGGGAGTCGAAGTCCGACCTTGACGCCGTGACCCTTGTCGCGCAGAAGATGGGTGTCGGCCAGTACTTCGACAAGACAGCCGACGACTATCTCAAGGAGATCTTGCACATCGGCGATCCGGAGGCCGACAGCAACGTCGCGGGATTGACCTGGTCGCAGTTGACGGAGGGAGCGCCGCATCGCAACACACCGACAATCCCTTATGTGCCGTTCTTCGACAAGTCATTCCCGACGAAGACGGGAAAGATCGAGTTCTACGTCGAGATGCTCGTGCCATTCGACCAAGCGGTGTGCGACCACAAGGAACCGATCGAGGCGTCGCCAACGAACCCGCTGTTCAGCAAGTACCCGCTCGTCTTTCTGAGCACCCACACCAGGTTCAGGACGCATTCGCAGTACAGCAACCTGCCCTGGCTCAAGGAAATCAACAACGGCGGGCAAGGATTCCTTGAGATCAACCCGAAAGACGCGAACGCCCGCGGCGTTAGCGACGGCGACGTCGTGCGGGTCTACAACGACCGCGGTGTTATGAAGGTATACGCGCGGTTGACGGAGAGCATCAAACCAGGGGTGGTCAACTGCTACCAAGGCGGCTGGGACACCGTCAAGATCAAGCACTACATCGAGGGTCATCCAAACAATCTGACCCATCAGATCGCGAATCCCACGCAGGCAGTGGTCCCGAACTTCCGTTCAAATGCCGCCTATTTCGACTGCCTCGTGCAGGTCGAGCGAGTGAAGGGCTGAGTCGTCATGGCTGACGGGAAGCGCTGGGGAATGGTCATCGACCAGAGCCGATGCGTAGGCTGCTGGACGTGTGCGGTGGCATGTAAAGAAATCAACAACCAGCCACTTGGCTTTTGGTGGAACCGTGTTCTCACGGCACCACCGGCGCCCGAAGCGAACGCTCCGGCGAGTGACAACATCGATGTGCCCGCGGGGGAGTTCCCGAATCTCTCGCTCGCCTACCAACCGACCGCATGCCAGCACTGTCAAGACGCGCCGTGCGTGAAGGTGTGCCCGGTAGGGGCGACGTTCCGCCGTGACGACGGAGTGGTGCTCATCGACTACGAGCGGTGCATCGGCTGCAGGTACTGCATCGCCGCGTGTCCGTACGGCGTACGGGTGTTTAACTGGGGCGACGCCAAGCATGCTGACGAATTCCCGGTTGGCTACGCCAAGGACTATCGCTCAGACGGCCGCCTTGTCTTCACGCCGGAACGACCGCGCGGCGTGGTGGAGAAATGCACGATGTGCGCCGAACTGCTCGATGCCGGCCAGGAGCCATTCTGCGTGAAGCAGTGCCCGGCGGGCGCCCGCGTCTTTGGCGACCTCAACGATCCCGCCAGCGAGGTCAGCAAGCTGGTCAATGAGGAGGGCGCACAACGGGTCCTCGATGAGCTCGGCACCAAACCCGACGTCTTCTACCAACCTGCCGGTCGTCGCGACCTGACTGACGGATCGGCCCAAAGCGGGAGTGGTTCGTGATGGGCATGACGGCTGCTGCACACGCGCGTCATCCGAAGGCGGCTCTGCGCAGACTCGAGGCGTGGTCGGCGCTGCTCGGGCTTCTTGTCGCACTCGGATTGGGAACCTGGATTTATCAGCTGACGCAAGGCCTGCGCGTCACCGGCATGAGGGACGTCGTGTCGTGGGGCGCTTACATCGTCACCTTCGCGTTCTTCGTCGGTCTGTCTGCCGGCGGGCTCATCGTCGCGTCGGCGGCCGAAGTGTTCGGCGTCCAGTCGTTGAAGCCGCTGTCGAAACTCGGCGTGCTGACGGCGTTGGCGTCGATCACATGCGCTGGGTTGATGATCATCCCAGATCTCGGAAGGCCCGACCGGATCCTCAACCTGGTCGCGTATCCACACTGGCAGTCGCCGTTGATCTGGGACGTCGGGATCATCGCGACGTACTTCTTGTTCGCCGCTGTCGACCTCACTGTGCTGCATCGCCGCGACACGTCACCGACGGGGCTGGCGAAGACCGTGCGGGTGCTCGCCTACATCGGCCTGCCGACCGCTGTGCTGCTTCACTCCATCACCGCATGGATCTTCGGGCTGCAAATCGCCCGCACGTGGTGGAACACGGCGTTGATGGCGCCGTTGTTCGTCACATCAGCGATCCTGTCAGGCACCGCGTTGGTGGCGGTCGCCGCGATTGCCGCACAACGGTTCGCTCACGTCCGGGTGCCGGAGCAGACCTGGCGGGTTGTCTCAAATCTGCTCGTGGTGAGCTTGTTTGTCGACCTGTTCCTTGTCGCATGCGACTACATCACGATCTTGTGGGGAAACGTCCCGCGTGAGCGCGCCGCGTTGAATCTCATCTTGCCTGGCGGGTCGTGGCAAACGGTCTTCTGGCTGGAGTGGATCGTCGGCGGTGTCGCGCCGCTCGTGCTGCTTATGACACCGCGACTTCGCGCGTCTCGCGCGCTCGTCGCGCTGGCCGCGTTGCTCGCCATGGTGGGTGTCTACGCCTACCGCATCGAGCTCGTTGTCGGCGGGCTTGTGCGACCCATCATCCAACTGCCTCCCGGCATCGCAAAGGGCTCATACCAAAGCGACAAGTCATCATTCGTGTACACCGGCGGCTATCACCCGACCTGGGTCGAGATCGCGATCGTCGTTGGGATGTTCGCCTTGTTGGCTGCGTTCATCACGGTCGGCTACCGCCGACTGAAGGTGCTCTCGCGGCCGACCGAGTCACATCCGGTGCCGGGGATCACCGTTGAGTCGCCTATCCCCGAACCACGGAAGGTCCTCACGTGACAACGGCTTCTCCCATGTTGCCTGAGACCTTTCCAATCTGGGCCACGGCGCAACTGCTGGCCGAGTGGTGGTCTGACCCGTTCGACGAGCCCGCGGCCGGGTCGCCGCTCGTGCAGGCGAGCCGAGAACAGCGGTCCGATCCGGCGAGCGCCGCGGCGGTCGCGGCGGCGGTTCGACTTGGGATCGACCCGGAGAAAATCATCGCGCTCGCGATGGCGACCGACACACCAGGTCTCGCGGACGAACACGAACGGTTGTTTGTCGGTCCGGGCCGCGTGCCGTGCCCGCCCTACGAGTCAATGTGGATGGACGACGCTCCGCCGGAACGCGGCATCATGATGGGATCGGCCGCAGGCGCTGTGCTCAACCTGTACCACCGAGCCGGTCTCACGATGCGACCCCACCCGGGGGAGTTGCCCGACCACCTCGTCGTGGAGACCGAGGCGCTGACGTGGTGCCTTGAGCGAAATCGCGGACCCGCCGTCGCCCATGCGCTGATCACCGAGCATCTCGCTCGGTGGGTGCCGCGCTTTTGCGCCGCCGTTCAGACGGCGGCAAGGCACCCGTACTACCAGGCGCTCGCGGAACTGACACCCTGCTGGATCGACGCGCTCGCTCACCACGTCGACGCCCGGGCCGCGCATTCATAATGGCTCAAACCGGCGAGCGGGTCGTCATCTTGGTGTGCGACGGCCACGAACCGGGGTCTTCGCCCTCGCCGCGTGAGTACCTGCGCCACCTCGCGCCCAGAGCGTCGTCGCAGACGGTGAAAGACCTGTGCACCGGCTCACGGGCCCTGTTCGGGGCGTTGCGCGAGCACGCCGACGACTTCGTCGTCTTGCTGCCGTGCCGGTCGCATCGCGGCCATCCGCGTGCCGTGCGTCTGCGCGACCGAGTCAACGAGTCGTCGGCGGTGGCCGCGCGCATCGTCATCATCGACCCCACAGACCTGCATTCTGACGATGTCGGGCAATGGGCCAAGCTAGCCGCCGCCACTGCGTCGTCCGCCGCACTCGTCGGTTCTTCCGTCGCGGCGATTTTGAACGGTTTCACGCCGACCGCTGGCGGCGTCAGTCGCCGTGCGGTGTTGACCGGCAGGCTCCGTGAACAACGTCCGACACCACGCCTAGTCGGCGAGCGTTGCTGCGTCAGCGCGGGGTGTCGGCTGTGCGTCGAAGCGTGCCCGACATCCGCGCTTCTCATGGACGACGGCGTCCCCAGAGTCAACGCGAGCGCGTGCGACGGTTGCGGCGCGTGCGTGCTCGCCTGCCCACGGGATCTGCTTGAGACTCCGACGATGCCGCGTCAAATATGGGAGTCCTTCGTGCAGCATGTGCTCGTTGGCGCGCGCGAAGTCGGTCTGCCCGTTGGCATTTGGTGGAGTTGCTCCGACGTCGCCGATCCACCGAGACCTCAACCGAGCACCGCGTGGCTGCGGCTGCGCGTGCCGTGCGTGCGGGCGCTCACGCCAGCGTGGATCCTGCAACCGCTGTCGCGCGGGGCGGCTCAAGTGACCGTCACGTCGTGTGGCGCGGCCGGCGACGCATGGGGCCCTGGCGATCCGACGCCGCGACTGCTCGCCGCATTGGCTGCCGGCCTTCCCTCGACGCCGTCGTCGTCCGCGCTTGTTCTTCGAGAGCCCGCCGGCACGGAAGATGCGCTTGTCAACTTTCCGCCGTCGGCACGCACGTTCATCGCCTCTGAGCGGGCGCCCCTTGGTGTCGTCACCTGCGCCGATCAATCCTGCACGGCCTGCGGGCTATGCGCCGAACATTGCCCGACCGGGGCGCTGAAGGCGACCGAGTGGCCGTCGTCCTGGACGTTGTCATTCGCCCACGCGAGATGTGCGGCCTGCGGAAGCTGTGTGATCCGCTGTCCCGAGCATGCGTTGACGCTGCGCCGAGGTGTGCAACCAGCCGACTTGCATGTCGCGCGAGAACTCGTGTCAACCAGCCTTCGCCGGTGCGTCGTGTGCGGCGCGCGGTTGGCCGCTCCCGGACTGATGGCGCGGCTGGCGGACGTCGGCGTGCGGGTGCCCGAAGACGGTCGCTGCGGCGATTGCCGAACGGCGGCGACTCGCTCCGCCTAACAGATCCGGGGAAGCTGCTCGCCGATCAACATGTCGACGATCCGATTCGAGCCGATCCTGGTGTGCATGACGACGCGCGGACCGCTGCCATCGATCACCTCACCGATCACCCGCGCATCCTGACCGGCACGCAGGGTGCGCATGGCGGCGAGCACCCGATCCGCTGCGTCGGGGCTCACGACAGCGAGCAGACACCCCTCGTTCGCGACGTGCAACGGATCGAGCCCGAGCATTTCGCACACCGCGCCAACCGCTGCCGGAATCGGAATTGCCGCCTCCTCCAAGCGAATCCGCACGTCCGAGCTTTGCGCTATCTCATTCAGCGTCGACGCGACTCCGCCGCGAGTGGGATCACGCAAGACGTGAATCGCATGACTGGCGGCCGTCGCCATCGTGGCGACCAGCCAGTGCAGCGGACGGGTGTCAGAAACGATGTCAGCCTCGAACTCCAGCCCTGCGCGAGTGCTGAGAATGGTCGTGCCGTGCGCGCCAATCGGTGCTGACACGATGACGACGTCGCCGACTTTCGCCCGCTCGGCACTCGGTGTCAACCCAGGCAGCCGATGGCCCAACCCGGTGGTCGTCACGAACAATCCGTCGGCCGCGCCCTTCCCGACCACCTTGGTGTCGCCAGTGACGACGGGTACCCCGGCGGCCGAGGCGGCATCGCCGATCGACATGCAGACCCGGCGCAAGTCGGCGATGGGAAAGCCTTCTTCGATCACGAATGCGACAGTCAACGCCACCGGCATCGCACCCATCATCGCCAGGTCGTTCACCGTGCCGTGAACCGCGAGCGTGCCGATGTCTCCACCGGCGAAGAACAGCGGACTGACGACAAACGAGTCGGTGCTCAGCACCAGGTCTTGCGATGACACGTGAACGACCGCGCCGTCTTCGAGGGCGCCACTCGGAGCCGCTGACCCGAGCGCGGGAATGATGACGTCACGCAGCAACTCAGCCGAGAGCAAGCCACCAGAACCGTGACCAAGTAGCACCCGCTCAGCTTCAGCGTGCGGCACCGGACAGTTGGCGCCGTTGAATCCGGCTGCCTCGCGGGGGAGGTCGGTGGTAGTCATGTCATGCTCCCTACGGTCGCCGGCGTCGCTTCGGCCACCCGTCCGGCATTGAAGAACGCGGCGCATGTTCCTTCGCTTGAAACCATTGGCGCGCCGAGCGGCGAGCGCGGCGTGCACGCGATGCCGTACATCGGGCAGTCGGTCGGCAGTTTGGTGCCACGCAAGATCGATCCGGCGATGCACGCCGGATTCTCCAGGGTCTCGATGCCGTCGACCGCGAACCGCCTGGCCGCGTCGAATTCCGCGAAGTCAGCGGCGAGCTCAAGACCGCTGCCCGGGATCTGACCCACGCCACGCCAGGTGCGGTCATCAACCCGAAAGACGGTTCGGATCGCGTCTTGCGCGTGCTCATTTCCATTGCGGCGAACCGCACGGATGTATTGGTTCTCGACCTCGGCACGACCGGTTTCGAGCTGGCGAACCGCCATCAGGATTCCTTCCAGCAAATCGAGCGGCTCGAACCCGGTCACCACGATCGGCACCCGGTACTGCGCCGCTATCGGCTCGTATTCACGCCAGCCCATCACCGCGCACACATGCCCGGCGGCAAGAAACGCGTCGATCTCGCAGTCCTCGTCGTCAAGGATCGACGTCATCGCCGGCGGCACCAGAACATGGCTCACCAGAATGCTGAAGTTCGTCAAGCCGAGCTCGCGGGCGCGGATCACCGCCATCGCGTTTGCTGGTGCGGTTGTCTCAAAACCAACCGCGAAAAACACGACCTCGCGGCTCGGGTCTTCGCGGGCGATGCGCACCGCCTCCATGGGGGAGTAGACGACCCGGACATCGGCGCCGCGAGCCTTCAGCGAAAGCAGGTCGCTGTGTGACCCGGGCACCCGCAACATGTCGCCGTAACTGGTGAACGTGACCTCAGGCCGGGTCGCGATGGCGCACGCCTTGTCGACCATCTCCAGTGGCGTGACGCAAACTGGGCAGCCCGGGCCGTGCACCATCCGAAGGCCGGCCGGCAACACGTCGTCAATGCCTTGCCGCACAATCGTGTTCGTCTGGCCGCCGCACACCTCCATCAGATTCCACGGCTTCGTCGTGACCGCGTGGATCTGCTCAAGCAGTTGATGAGCGAGTTGCGGGTCGCGGTACTCCTCGACGTATTTCACGCCGCACCTCCGATCGGGGCGCCGCTGTTCCCGGCCGGCCCGAGTTCCTGCTCCATCGCCCCCGGCATCGCGGCGATGATTTCCAGTGTGCGCAGCGCCACGTCTTCATCGAGCCGACTGATGGCAAACCCGACGTGCACGACCACGTAGTCGCCGACCGCAGCGTCCGGCACGTAAGCGAGGCAGACTTCTCGACGCACACCGCCGAAGTCGACAACCCCGGTGCGCAGGCCCGCGTCGTCCACGACGGAGGTCACCCGACCCGGTATCCCAAGACACATCCGCATTCATCTCCGTGCCGTGCGAGCGGCCGCGATCGCGGCCTGTCCGAAGCTGATTCCGCCGTCGTTGACGGGGATCTCCCTGCCGAGGTAAACGTCAAAGCCGTCCGCGCTCAGCGTCGACCTGACGTCGTCCGCGACCTTGCGGTTTTGGAACACGCCGCCGCCGAGGCACACCTCGTTGATGCCGGTGGACGTTCGCGCGGCGTCGCAGAAGGCCGCCGTCACGGCCACGACCGTCGCTTGGAACCGAGCGGCCGTGACGCTGGCCGGCACTTCGCCGCGAACGGAGTCAACGACCGCCGACAGCGTGGGTCGGACGTCGTAAACCCAAAGACCCTGGACGTTGCGCAAGGTCCATGGCAGTTCGCCGCAGTCATCGGCCGATGCGACTTCCTCGAGCGCGATCGCCGCTTCACCTTCGAATGTGGTCTCGTCGCGCAACCCGAGCAGACTGGCGACGGCATCGAACAGCCGACCCGCGCTCGACGCGGGCGGGCAGTTCAGCCGAGCGGCGATGAGCTTGCCGACGACGGCGAACTCCCGCTCGTCGACGCGCGCCAACACCTCACGAGCCGCCCCCCAGAGCTCGCCGCTGCCGTTGCGTCGTTCTGCGGGCAGGTCAAAGGTCTCGCCGCCCAACAGGTACGCGAGTGCCATGCGCACCGGGCGTTTGACTGCCACCGCGCCACCGGGCAACGGCGCCAGGGAGAACCGGCCTATCCGGCGGTATCGCTGAAGGTCGGCGATGAGCACCTCGCCGCCCCAAAGCGTTCCGTCGTCGCCCATGCCAAGCCCGTCGTAGGCGACGCCGATAAACGGACGGTCGACGCCGAACTCCGCGGCGCTGGCCGCCACGTGAGCGTGATGGTGCTGCACCTCCATCCGCTTGCCGACGTCCCAGCCACGCGCGTATTGGGTCGACAGGTAAGACGGGTGGTAGTCGTGCACGACTACCTGCGGCGTGATCCCCACCAGGGCGCTTAGTCGCCGCACCGAGGTGGTGAATGCCCCGTACGCCTCGGCGTTCTCAAGGTCGCCAATGTGCGGCGACACCACGGCGCGCCCGTCGGCGGCGAGCGTGAACGTGTGTTTCAACTCCGCGCCCACGGCGAGCAATGGAACCCCCGAGGCAACCGGCAGTGCGCGCGGCGCCGGCGCGTAACCACGCGCGCGCCGGATCATCCGCGGCTCGCCCTCCACGACGTGGATCACCGAGTCGTCGTAACGGTTTCTGATCGGTCGGTCGTGGGTCAGAAAACCGTCGACGATGTCGGAGAGCGCAAGGCCCGCGGCGTCGTCGTCGATCGCCATCGGCTCGTCGGCCAGATTGCCGCTCGTCACAACCAGCGGACGCCCGACGTCGGTCATGAGCAGGTGGTGCAACGGCGTGTTCGGCAAGAACACGCCAAGCCGGCGAGTTCCCGGATTGATCGCCGCCGCAAGTGGGGAACCCGCGCGCGATTGGGCGAGCACGATGGGAGCGCAAGACGAGCTGAGCAGCATCCGCTCGGCGCCGTTGAGGACTGCGAGCGCGCGTGCGGCGTGAAGATCGGCGACCATGACCGCGAGTGGTTTCACCGCACGATGCTTGGCTTCGCGCAGTCGCTGCACGACGTCGTGGTTCGTGGCGTCGCAGACAAGCTGATAGCCGCCCAAGCCCTTTAGCGCGATGAGCCCGCCGTGACGCAGTGCCGCCACGGCAACCGCCAGCGCTCGGTCCCCGTGCGCGTCACTTCCTAGGCGCGCACCAGACCAGCTGAGGGCCGGACCGCACGCCGGGCACGCGATCGGCTCGGCGTGAAACCGCCGATTCCACGGGTCCTCATACTCGCGTCGGCATTCGGCGCACATTGGAAATCCCCGCATCGCGGTGCGTGACCGGTCATATGGAAGCTCGTCGATGATGGTGGCTCGCGGGCCGCAGTTCGTGCAGTTGATGAACGGATAGCGGTAGCGGCGATCGGTCGGATCTGTGAGTTCGGCGAGGCAGTCGGCGCACACTGCGATGTCCGGCGGCACTTCGTTCGCCACCGTGCCTGTCTCGTTGCTCCGCTCGATGCGAAAGGGCCCGTGACGAGGGACGGCGGCGAGCTCTGCGACGACCACCTCGCGAACGCGTGCCAGGGGCGGTGCGTCCGCGGCCAACCGGCGAGCCAGCTCGGTCAGCGCGGCTCGGTCGCCCGCGGCCTCGATCAGCACGTGGCCGCCGGCGTTGCGAACCGAGCCGTTCAGTCCGAGCTCGGTAGCCACCCGGTACACGAAGGGTCGAAAGCCGACGCCCTGCACGGTGCCTCGCACGTCGAGCCGCCAAGCCGCCTCATCGGCGGGCCTGCCGACGACGACCGCGAGGGCGCCGGCAAGACCCTCGTCGTCATTCATGCGCACAACGCATTCATGTGCACAACGCTCTGCCACGCACCTCTCCGAAACACAGGTCCGCGAGCCCCAAACGGTAGGGACTTTCGTCCATCTGGCTGGTGCGAAGAGATCCAAGGGCCGTCTGCCGGGTGCGCGCGGACCTTCGTCCCTAGTGCCGTGTTGCCGGCAGCGGTTTGCTCGACCCGATGGCGATGCGACCTATCGAGGGAGGCCCGGTTTGTTGACCACGCGACCTGCAGCTCCGACGGACGACAAGCGCTGGCGCGCCGTCGATGCGAGGATGCTCCGGCTTGGCCACCGACCGGACGCTCTGATCGAGGTGTTGCACACCGTGCAGCAATCGTTCGGCTACCTCGACGACGACGCACTGCGCTATGTGTCGACCTCCCTGCATGTGCCGCTCAGCAAGGCGTATGGAGTCGCGACGTTCTACTCGCTGTTCACCCTGAGGCCGCAAGGCGAGCACACCTGCGTTGTGTGCACCGGAACGGCGTGCCACATCAAGGGTTCGACGATGATCCTCAACCGGATACGCAGCCGGTTCGGAATCGGCCCGAAACAAACCACCGCCGACAACCAGATCTCTCTGCTGACCGCCCGTTGCCTCGGCGCGTGCAGCATCGCGCCAGCGGTCGTCTACGACGGCGAGGCAAAAGGCAAGCAAGCGCCGGACGACGTGATCGCGCGTTTGGAGGAATGGTGACCGACCTCGTTACGACCGACGGTGTACCAGGCGCGAGAGAAGCCGACGTCGACAAACCGGTCAGGCGATCCAGGCGGATGACCGGCCCGCAGGTCGTCGGTCACGCGCGAGCCACCGCCGCGGTCTGCCAGGCCGCCGGCTGCCTGTCCGCGCAATCCGACCAGGTCTTCGAAGAGATCACCGCGCAGTTGATCGCCGACGGCGTCACCGACGTCGCGGTGAAAAGAGTGGGCTGCCTCGGCCTGTGCGCCGCCGGGCCGTTGGTCGAGGTGCCCGAGACCGGCGAGCTGTTCAGGCAGGTCTCACCGGACGACGTGAGCGACCTCGTCACCAGGCTGAAGGATGCCAAGCCGGTCGAGACGAAGCCCGCGCTCGAGCCGTTCTTCTCCCGCCAACATCGCGTCGTCCTGGAGAACTGCGGCAAGGTCGACCCCGAGAACATCGACGACTACGTGTCGCGCAAGGGGTACCGCGGGCTCACGCGCGCTGTGACCGAGCTGACACCGCAGCAAGTGATCGACGAGATTTCGAAAAGCGGGTTGCGCGGTCGCGGCGGCGCGGGTTACCCGACGGGCTTGAAATGGGCGACGGTCGCAAAGCAACCGTCCGGCGAGAAATACGTGGTCTGCAACGCCGACGAGGGCGACCCTGGCGCTTTCATGGACCGATCGGTGTTGGAAAGCGATCCTTATCGCGTCCTCGAGGGCATGGCGATCGCCGCGTACGCGGTCGGCGCCAGCCACGGCTACGTGTATTGCCGCGCCGAGTACCCACTCGCCGTTCAGCGGCTGAAGGCCGCGATTCATCGCGCGGAGAAGGCCGGTTACCTCGGCGCGGCGATCGCCCAGTCGACGTTCAAGTTCACCGTCGAGCTTCGACTCGGCGCAGGGGCGTTTGTCTGCGGCGAGGAGACGGCGCTGATCGCGTCCATCCAAGGCGGTCGCGGGACACCGGTGCCGCGACCGCCGTTCCCAGCGGCGTCCGGCCTGCGCGGCAAGCCCACGCTCATCAACAACGTTGAGAGCTTCGCCAGCGTCCCGGTGATTCTTCGAGAGGGCGGCGAGGCGTACGCGCAGGTCGGCGTCGGAAAGAGCCGCGGCACCAAAGTGTTCGCGTTGGCTGGCCGCATCGTGAACGGCGGCCTGATAGAGGTGCCGCTTGGGATCAAGCTGCGCGATGTCATCTTCGACATCGGCGGCGGCGTCCCAGACGGGCGCAAGTTCAAAGCCGTGCAGACCGGCGGTCCGTCGGGCGGCTGCATTCCGGAGGACTTGCTCGACATGTCCGTCGACTACGAGTCGCTCCTCGCGGCCGGATCCTTCATGGGATCGGGCGGAATGATCGTCATGGACGACACCTCGTGCATGGTCGACGTCGCCCGGTATTTCATGGACTTCTGTCGTGAGGAGTCGTGTGGCAAGTGCGTGCCGTGCCGAGTCGGCACGACCGAGTTGCACATGATGCTCACCAAAATTACCGAAGGTAGGGCCACTCTCGCCGACCTTGTGCAACTGGAAAGCGTCGCGGCGATGGTGCGCGACACGAGCCTATGTGGGCTGGGACAAGGCGCGCCGAACCCGGTGTTCTCAACGTTGCGGTACTTCCGTGACGAGTATCTGGCCCACATCGTCGACCACGTTTGTCCGGCGGGCGTTTGCGCCCTCTCTGGAGGAGAGTCCGTGGCATGACCGTCCACACGCTTACGATCGACGGTGTAGAGCGAGCTGGCGTCGAGGGCCAAACCGTCCTCGAGGTCGCGCGCGAGTCAGGTGTCGAGATTCCGACGTTGTGCCACCTCGACGGCTTGTGCGACGTGGGTGCCTGCCGGTTGTGCGTCGTCGAGGTGAAGGGCTCCTCGAAGCTCCTGCCGTCGTGCGCGACGGCGGTAGCGGAGGGCATGGAGGTCACCACCGACTCCAAGCGATTGACCGCCTACCGGCGGACGATCATCGAGATGCTGTTCGCCGAGCGGAACCACGTTTGCGCGGTGTGTGTGGCCAACAACCACTGCGAACTGCAAGCGCGAGCGGCCGATCTCGGGCTGACGCACATCGAGCTTGACACGGTAAATCCGGCGCTCGACGTCGACGCCAGCCACGAGCGTTTTGCCATCGACCACAACCGCTGCATCATGTGCACCCGCTGCGTTCGGGTGTGTGACGAGGTTGAAGGCGCGCACACCTGGGACGTGATGGGTCGCGGGCTTGACGCCCGTGTTGTCACCGACCTTGGCATGCCGTGGGGTGAGTCGACGACGTGCACCGGATGCGGCAAGTGCGTTCAAGTCTGCCCAACCGGTGCCATCTTCGAGAAAGGCCGACCCATCGCCACCACCAAGGTCACACGACCATACCTGCCCTATTTGAAAACAAACTCGCAGGAGGTCTCGGCATGATCCGGCCGAAGCTCGCGACGGTGTGGCTTGACGGTTGCTCAGGCTGCCACATGTCGCTGCTTGACATCGACGAGCGGCTGTTGACCATCACGGAGCGAGCCGACCTCGTCTACAGCCCGCTCGTCGACAACAAGATCTTCCCGGACGACGTGGACGTGGTCTTGGTCGAGGGCGCGGTGTCGACCGACGAGGACCTCAAGCGGGTGACGATGGTGCGCAAGCGGAGCAAGACGCTGGTCGCGTTCGGCGATTGCGCGCTCACGACGAACGTGCCTGGAATGCGAAACGCCATTGACGGCGGCGCGGCGGAACCGCTGTACGCACGGGCGTATGGCGAGAACGTGACCGCCGTCGTCAACGGTGTCGTTCGACCAACGCATGACGTGCCGCACCACCTGCCGCGAACACTGCCGGTGCACAAGGTGGTCGAGGTCGACGTGTTCTTGCCCGGTTGCCCACCGTCGGCCGACGTCATCTTCGACGCGCTGGTCGCGCTGCTTGACGGAAAGAAACCCGAGTTGCCCGTCGGAACACATTTCGGAGGTTGAGCCGACGATGAGCAGGAGACTGACGATCGACCCGATCACCAGGATCGAGGGGCACGCGCGCATCACGATTCAGTTGGACGACGCTGGCAACGTGGCCGACGCGCACTTTCACGTCACGCAGTTCAGGGGCTTCGAAAAGCTCTGCGAGGGCCGGCCATTCGCGGAGATGCCGTCGCTGATGGCCCGCATCTGCGGCATCTGCCCGGTCAGCCACCTCGTGGCGGCCGCGAAGGCGTGCGATCGCATCCTTGCGGTGCGGCCGCCGAAGACCGGCTCCGACCTTCGTGAGCTGATGAACCTGGCGCAGATCGTGCAGTCTCATTCGTTGAGCCTGTTTTACCTTGCGGCGCCCGACCTGGTATTCGGCTTCGACGCCGACCCGGCGACCCGCAACATCGTCGGCATCGCCCGCACCAACCCGCAACTCGCCGGCGATGGCATCTTGCTGCGCAAGTTCGGACAGCGGGTCATCGAGATCCTCGGGGGCAAGCGAATTCACCCCGCCTGGATCGTGCCTGGGGGAGTGGAGACACCCCTCACCGCCGAAAAGCGCGACGAGATCCGCGCGATGATCCCCGACGCATACGCCGCGGTCGACCGCACCCTGACTTGGTACAAGGCCAACCTGATGGGCTGGGCGGAGGAGGAGGCCAGCCTCGGAAACTTCAAGTCGGCGTTTATGGCGATGGTCGAAGATGAAGGCAACGTCACACACTACGACGGCCGGCTGCGCATCGCCGACCACGACGGCGCGCTCATCGCGGAGTTCGATCCGCGTGACTACGCCGAGCACCTCGGTGAGTTCGTCGATGACGCGTCCTTCCTCAAACCGACGTACCTCTTGTCGCGCGGTGTGACCGACGGGATGTATCGGGTGGGAACACTGGCTCGCGTCGTGGTGGCGAAGGGATTCGGCACACCGCGGGCGGACGCCGAGTTGGAGTCGTTCCGCAAGGTCTTCGGCCCAACGCCTTCCAGCTCGTTCCTGTATCACCACACCCGGTTGATCGAGATCCTGCACGGGATCGAGAAGATCGAGCAGCTGTTGAAGGATCCAGACATCCTCTCCGACCGGGTGATTTCCAACGCGCAGGTCAACCGCAACATCGGCATCGGCGTCGCGGAGGCGCCACGCGGCACACTGATGCATCGGTATGTCGTCGACGACGACGGCATCGTGCAGACCGCCAACCTGATGATTGCGACCGGCCACAACGCGTCGGCGATGAACGCCGGTGTGCTTCAGGTCGCGAAGAAGTATGTGCATGGGGAGGACGTCGCGGAGGGGATGCTCAACCGCGTCGAGGCCGTCATCCGCTGCTACGACCCTTGTTTGTCCTGCTCGACCCACGCCGCCGGACAAATGCCGATGATCGTCGACTTGGTCGACTCGCGCGGCGACGTGATCCGGGTGCTCTCGCGATGACGACCGGCACGGCGTTGCGTCGTCCCCTCGTCATCGGTTACGGCACCGCGATGCGAGGCGACGACGCCGTTGGCTGGTATGTCGCAGATCTCCTTGCGTTGGAACAACGGCTCGCCGACGTCGACGTGCTATCGATCCATCAGCTCACGCCTGAGCTCGCGGCAGATTTCGCCTCCGCGTCGCGCGTCGTTCTGATCGACGCGGCGGCCGACGGTGACGAGCCGGGCACCGTGCACGTGGTCGACGTTGAGCCCGACTTCGCGGCGGCCGGCGTGTTTTCGCACCACGTCGACGCGGCCTCGCTTGTGGCGTTGACGAACGCGCTGTACGGCGACGCGCCGCCGACCAAGATGGTCACTGTCTCGCTTGACGCGGTACCGCACGAGGAGCGACTGTCACCGCCCGTGGCCGCGGCGATTCCCGACGTCGTCGCCATCGTCACCCGGCTGTCGTTGGAGGACGACGATGCATGAGACGTCGTTGGTCGCAGAACTCGTCGCGGAATGCGAACGCCGTGCGCAGGGCCGTCCGGTGATCCGAGTGCGCGTGCGACATGCGTCGTCCATCGAGGTCGATTCGTTGCAGGCCATCTTCGCCGCGCTCACCGCGGACGGTCCGTTGGCTCACGCCGTCCTCGACACCGAGGAGTTCGACACGTCGATGACGTGCGGCGAGTGCGGCTACGCAGGAGCGCTCGATCACGACCACGTGTACGGGCACGTGCGCGTGTGTCCGAGCTGCGAGGCGATATCGGACGACGCGACGGCGCCCGAGCTGGAGCTGATAGGTGTCGACCTTGACGAACTCAGCGCGGCCAGGGCGTCCCGCTCGGTGCCCTAAACCGTGGTACGTGCGCCAACCTCAGGTCACTGCGGCGCGACGGGCAGCCGCACAATCGTGCGCAGCCATTGTGGCGCGGTCTGATCTGGATCGGACAGGTAGATCTCGTGATGACGGCCGGACGGCGCGTACCCGTTGGCTTCCGCATGCGCGAGCAATCGCGCGATCGTCGCTGTCTCCTTGTCATACGGGCCGACATGCATCGCTTCCACGCAACGGCCTTCACGTAAAACCGAGACATAGATTTCGTCCACTGGAAGCGGCGGAACCAGGTCGCGAACCCGATCGACCACCGCAATGAGCTGCTCGGCAAGGAGATGGGCGGCGAGCGGCGCCTGCGGCAGCATCAGCGTCCAGCGCCAACCCACTCCAAGATCAGTGGTCAGCTCTGCTGGAGGTCCCCACAACGCCTCAAGCGGGAGCGCACTTTGCCGCGGTGAGTTTGCGACCTCGCCGCGCACCCCGTACGACACCTGGTAGAGAGCGCGCATAGCCAGGTCGAAGTCCTCGCCATCGGGCGCGCCTTCGCCGTTGATCATGAGATACGTGAGATCGGGAACGTCGACAATCTGAGGACTTGTCGTCGCCAGGTACAACTCGCGATCCGTCGTTAGCGTCATCGTCCTCGCCTCCGTCGGTGTTCACCCTCAAAATGGGCGCATTCGTGAACATCTGCCAGGGCCAAAAGACCTGGCCCGACGGAAAATTCGATGTCACGTGACGTACAGCTGCCCATCGGGGCCAGCAGTGATCGCAATCTTGCGCAGACCGCTGTTGGCCGGCCCGACCTCGACCGCGCCGCTCGTACCGTTGAACTGCGAGCCGTGACATGGACAGATAAACACCCGGTGCCCGGGTTCGTAGTCCACCGTGCAGCCGGCGTGCGGGCAGACCGCGTCGAACGCGAGGAAGGTGCCGGCCGCTGGCTGAACCACGACGGCGGGATCGCCCGTGGCGGGATCTTGAAATGTCGCGGCGCCTTTCACCGGCACCGCGGTGGCCGGACCGATTTTCGTTCCCCGCGGCAGCGGCTTCGTCGTTGCATGCGCCGGAGCTCTTGAGGCGGCGGGAGGCGCGGACGCTTGGGTTGTCGGCGAGGTGCTCGGTGCAGGACTCGACGGTGTCGCGGCAACCGTCGACGCGCCGGGCGTTGCGCCCAAACCGCTGCTGAGATCGCCGGTGCTGTCGGCCTTGGTGGAGTGCAGCAGGCGACCGAAGCCAGCGACGGCGCCGGCGGTGACAAGCGCTCCGAAACCCAGCGCAGCTGCCAGCGACCCGACCACCCGGCGGCGTTCGACGTCGACCATATGCGCGGTGCGGCCAGCTCGACGTCTGGCCATGACCTGTGAGACATACGCGTCGAGCGAATACGCTCCGCCCCCGGCTATCGCGAGCGGCAGCCAAGCGAATACGAAGACGATGTCGGAACCGGTGTAGTACGGGTTGGTGTGAAAGCTCACGGCTAGGAAGAGGCTTAGTGAGATCAGCGCACCTCCGATGGCGGCGACGCGAGTCAAGAGTCCGGCCAAAGCGCCAACGCCGACGGCCAGCTCACCAAAGGCGATCAGCAACCCGATGATCGGCGCGTGTGAGGACAACGGCGTGAGCAGTGTGTGTATCGGACTGTGCCGCGCGGCGCCGTGCATCTGCGCCTGGATTGAGCCAGGTGAGCTCGCCTTGAAAAAACTCGGATTCGCCAGCTTCTGCAGACCCGCAAAGCAAAAGGTGAAACCCAGGAACGCCCGCAGTGGCAGCAGCGCAAGTTCGTGGGCAGCCAAGTCAGAGTGCCGCACTGGCGTTGGCCGGACGGGGCGACCTCGGGCCAGCCGATTTTGCTTCATGGCCAACAACAATGCGGATAGTAGCTGTCAGTCTGCTGACAACTCCCGGCGCGTTTTGCACTGATCTCCAGGCTGATCGGGTGTAGTCGACGGACTCGGCCGCGTCGACCGGCGGCCGGTGAGAGCCCGCGGCCACGTCACGCTCATCCGGGCGCCGCCGAGCGTCGACGTCCCGACGGTCCACCGGCCGCCAGTCGAGCGCACGACCGCATCACCGATCGCCAGACCGAGCCCCGCTCCCGACTCATCGGCGGCAGTGGCGCCCCGGTGAAACCGATCGAAGAGTCGCGCCTGCTGCTCCTCGGGAATACCCGGTCCGTCGTCCGCCACCGTCAGCGAGACATGACCCGGGGGTGTGGTCACCTCCACGGTGACGTGCGCGTCGGCGCCTGCGTAGCGGATCGCGTTGTCGATCAGCACACCGGTTAGTCGATCGACCCAATCCGGCGGCGCCGCGACAAGCGCGTCGGGATCGTCAGTGACAAGGACGCGCAAATCGATGCCCCGCGAACGCGCGACAGGAGCGAACCGCTGCGCGCAGTGGTCGACCAGTGTCGGCAGATCGACCAACTCCTCGCGCGGGGGAGGCGGCTGTGAGTCGAAGCGAGCCAACCACAACAGGTCTTCGACAATCCGCCGGAGCCGGCTCGACTCGGCGGCGACCCGCTCGAGACTGTCTCGATACGCCGACGCGCTTCGATCGGCGCTCAATGCGAGGTTCACCTCTGCGTCGATGACGGTCAGCGGCGTGCGCAATTCATGCGACGCGTCAGCGGTGAACTCCAACTGTTGCCTACGAGCCTGTTCGATCGGCTTCGACGCGCGCCGTCCGACAACCAGCGCGCCGGCGAAGACGCCGCCGACCAACACCGGCGAGACGATCAGCGCGGTGAGCAAAAGCAGGTTCCGGACGTGTTGCTCCTGGGCGAGGCTCTCGGCGACGAAGACACGCGTCCCGGTTGGCAGCGGGGCTGCGTCGACGCGAAACTCTGCCGCCCCGATGTGGGCCGTGAGCGGGAATCCGCCGCGGCGGTTCGCGAGGCTCGACGGGAGCGTCGGCGCGGCCGCTGAACCCGTCGTGACCGCCCCGTTTGCCGCGACGAGCCACGCGTAGACCGGGGCGTCGTCCGCGTCACCGAAGCTTTTGCTTGTCAGGCGCTCTTCGTTCGCGTGCTCCCTCACCGACGCCAGCTGCAGCGACAACCGGTGATCGGTCTCGCCGGTCAGCCGGTGCGCCACCAACGTCACCAGTAGCGCGACGACCGCGACGTACAAGCCCGCGACCACCAATGCGGCGCCGATCGCGACCTTAATGGCCGGGGCCAGGGCGGCGCCCGCGCGGATTGGAGCCCGCTTCATTCAGGCACGATCCGATAGCCGACGCCACGCACAGTGTGGATATGCGCGCGCGATCCGACAATCTTCGAACGCAACCGCGCCACGTGCACTTCTATCGCGTTCGACCCGATCGAGTCGCTCTCGTTCGGCCAGACATGCAAGACGATCTGCCGTCTCGTCACCACGTTCGGCGAGCGTCGCAAGAGCAGTTCGAGGATCGCGACCTCGGTCGTGGTCACAGCGAACGGGTCGTCGCCGATGGAGGCCTGATGCGTGGCCGGATCGAACCGCAAGTCGCCGCAGCTCAGCACCGGGCCTTGAACCGAGGGCCATCGGCGCTGCAATGCGCGCACCCTGGCGAGCATCTCTCGAAAGTCGAACGGCTTGACCAGGTAGTCGTCAGCGCCACGATCCAGTCCGGCCACTCGGTCGGACGGCTGATCGCGCGCCGTGAGCATCAGCACCGGCGTGTGGTCGCCGCGAGCCCGCATCGCCGCGACCGCGTCATAGCCGGTCATCACGGGCATTCGCCAGTCGAGGATCGCGACGTCGTATTCGTAAACCGCGAGGTGGGCTAGAGCGGCGGCGCCGTCTGCGACCGCGTCGGCGACGTAGCCGCTTTCTTTCAGAGCGCGGGCGAGCACGTCACGAAGCGCGTTGTCGTCCTCGGCAATCAAGACGCGCATCCCATGATTGTCCGCCAACGACCTTACGGACGGCTGACGACTCACGCTTCAGCCAGCCGTAAGGGTCGCTCCCTAGAATCGCGCGATGTGAGTAACCAGACTTCGGCCGCCGCCCAGAGGGATCAAACGGCCGACGGCGTCGAGGGAAACGCGCGGCTGACCTCGTCGACCGCCGGGTTGCTCCTGGTCATGCTCGCGGCGGAGGGAGCGACCTTGCTGTCCATCCATGGTCTGCTCAAGGCGCACATCTTCCTCGGGTTCGCGTTGATCCCGCCGACCGTGCTCAAGATCGGCACCACCGGCTACCGGTTCGCGCGTTACTACACCGGCAGCGGGACGTACCGCCGCAAAGGCCCGCCGTCGTTGATCCTGCGCGTGCTAGGCCCGGTCGTCGTCCTGACCACCGTCGCGCTGCTCGCGTCAGGCGTCGCGCTCGGGTCAACCAGGGGAAGCGTGCGCGACTCGATGCTCTTCCTGCATAAAGCGAGTTTCGTGATCTGGTTTGCGGCCATGAGCGTGCACGTGCTGGGGCACCTGCTGGACGTCGTGAAGATCGGACCCCGCGATTGGTTGCCGCGGCCCGCCGCGACGGAAGCGGTTGTCGGAATCGGCAAACGCCGCTGGACGGCAGCCACGGTACTGGTGCTGGCGTGCTTCATCGGCGTCTACGGCCTGAACTCGCTCGGGTCTTGGGTGTCGCTCTCGCAGTAGTCGGCGATCCGGGAGGCGAAACAGGCCGTTGTGCCCTGCCCGTCGCTTCGACCGACACGGACGATGACGACATGGGCACCAGCGGACGCAAGCCGTGACCCAGCGCGCGCTGATCGACAGCGCCGACGGGCTTACCTCAGAAGAGGCGACCCGGCGGCTGCAGGAGTTCGGCCCAAACACCGTCGGCCAGCCGAGACGCCGCTCCGTGCCCTCGAGCATCGCCGTTCAGCTGCGCGACCCGCTCATCCTGGTGCTGCTCGCAGCCGCCGTGCTGACGTCTGCGACAGGCGACTTCACCGACGCCGCCGTCATGGGCCTCGTGGTCGTCGTCAACTCCAGCGTTGGAGTGTGGCAAGAGTTGCGCGCTCAGCGGGCCATCGAGGCGTTGTCAGCACTCGCGGCGCCATTGGCTCGAGTGCGTCGCGACGGCGGCGAATCGCAAATACCGGCGTACGAGCTGGTGCCAGGCGAGCTTCTCGTGCTGTCCGAGGGCGACATCGTGCCCGCCGACGCAGAACTGCTTGAGGCGCATGCCCTTCTCATCGATGAAGCTGCCTTGACGGGTGAGTCCGTGCCGGTCGGAAAGTCGGCCGATCCCTCGCACGACTTCGCGATCTCCGCGGGCACCGTGGTGGTCAAAGGTCGCGCGGTCGCCGTCGTCACCGCAACCGGGCGGCATAGCGCGTTAGGACGCATCGCCGCGCTACTTGACAGCCGTTCACAGCCGACACCGTTGCAGCGACGGCTGGCCCAACTCGGCCGGGTCCTCGCCGGCGTCGCGGTTGCACTCTGTGGCGTGGTGCTGTTACTCGGCCTGCTCCGCGGCCAACCCGCGGAGCAAATGGTCATCACGTCGATCAGCCTGGTCGTCGCCGCGGTCCCGGAGTCGCTTCCAGCCGTCATCACCTTGAGCCTCGCTTTGGGCGCGCGGCAGATGGCACGCAGGCACGCCATCGTCCGACGGCTGCCGGCCGTCGAGACGCTCGGTTCAGTGACCGTGCTCGCCACTGACAAGACGGGAACACTGACGACCGGCCAGATGCGCGCCGAAGTCGTTTACACCCGCGACGGCGCACACACACTCAGCGAGCGTCCCGACGGGGGAGGCCTCGACTGCGCCGTCGCCGATCTGCTGACGTTCGCGGCGCTGTGCAATGACGCCCAGTTGACGGACGACGCGCACCTCGGCGATCCGACGGAGATCGCCTTGCTGCTCGCCGCGTCGTCGGTCGGTGTTGACGTCGCAGGCGTGCGCCGTCGCTGGCCACGCGTGGCTGAAATCCCGTTCGACAGCAGCCGAAGCCGGATGACGACGATTCATCGCGCAGGCAACGGCTTCTTGACGTGCATGAAAGGGGCACCGGAAGCGGTCCTTCGGTGCTGCGCCACTGACCCGGACAGCGACGGCTTCGCCGTGCGCGCGCACGCACAGGCCGCAACGCTCGCGACCGAGGGCTACCGAGTGTTGGCCGTGGCGGTCGCCCACCGTGACCACGTGCCGTTGGAGTTGGACGACGCCGAGCGGCAGGTCGCGCTGTTGGGACTGATCGCCATCGCCGATCCTCCGAAGGAGAACGCCGCGCAGACGTTGCGTGCGTGTCAACGGGCCGGCATCCGACCCGTTCTGATCACGGGAGACCACGCGGAGACCGCACTTGCGATAGCCCGTCGGGTCGGCATCGCGAGCGGCAAGGACGTAGCGATCACCGGTCGACAGTTGGAGGCCGGTTTCGACGCCACCACCAGCAGCGTCTTCGCCCGCATTGCGCCCGAGCAGAAGGTCCAGATCGTGGAGGCGTGGCGCACGGGCGGCGCGATTGTCGCCATGGTCGGCGACGGCGTGAACGACGGACCGGCGCTGCGCCGGGCTGACATCGGAGTCGCGATGGGACATCGCGGAACGGAGGTCGCTCGACAGGCGGCCGACCTGGTGCTTGCGGACGACGAAGTCGCCACGGTCGTGTCAGCCGTCGAAGAAGGACGTCGCATCTACGCGAACGTCCGACGGTTCTTAACGTTCGGCCTGGCAGGCGGCGCGAGCGAGATCCTCGTCATGCTGCTTGGCCCGTTCCTCGGATTCGCGCTGCCGCTTCGCGCGGCGCAGATCTTGTGGGTCAACTTGTTGACCCACGGGCTGACGGGCGTCGCCCTCGGCGCTGAGCCAGCCGAGCCCGGCTCGATGAGCCGCCCACCCCGGCCGCCGCGAGAAAGTGTGCTCGGCGACGGTCTTTGGGCGCGGGTCCTGCGACTCGCTGCGGTGATCACAGCGGTCGCGCTCGGGGTGGCGGCGTGGGGACATGCCTCGGAACGGCCGTGGCAAAGCATGCTCTTCGTGACCCTCACAGCCACCCAATTGGGAATAGCCGTCGGGCTGCGCGCCGGTTCGAACCTTCGATCGAACCCATTCCTGCTCTACGCCGCGACGACCTCGTTCGCGCTCGTGCTAGCGGGTCTCTACGCCGCGCCGCTGCGCGAACTTCTCGACACCGAGCCGTTGACGTGGACGGAAACCACTATCGCGGCGGCGCTCGGCGTCGTGGGATGGCTCGCCGTCCGCGTCGACGCGGTCGTCACGAGTCGCCGAGACCGTCAGGATCGGTTTCGACCAACGGCTTTACGGCGGACGAAGACATCCCGGGCGCGGCCGGGCATGCCGCATTTACTCCGGGGTAGATCGACGTCACCAGAATCGACGGAGAGGCGCGATGTTTCCAGCTGAGAACCTTCGCGACTGGCGCGGGCATCGCGTCATCGGCAGCGACGGCGGCAAGATCGGGACGCTCGAGGCGATCTACGTCGACACCCGCACCGACGAGCCCGCGTTTGCAACCGTCAAGACTGGGGGATTGGGCCGAGCGCGCTTGATTTTCGTTCCGCTCGACGGCGCAACGGTAGCGCCGGACCACGTGAAGGTGACTGTCGACCGAAAGCAAGCAAAAAGCGCGCCCGCTATCGACACCGACGGCGAGTTGTTGGCCGATGCCGAGCCAGAGGTCTTCAGCCACTACGGCATCGACTACAGCCCTGGTCCAACTGGCGAGCGCCGGCTCGCCCGCCGTTGAGAGGAGAGGTAAGTGCTCGCCTTCATCCTTTTTCTAATCTTGGTTTGGGTGGCCCTCGGCATCATCGGGTTCGTGGTCAAGGGACTGTTCGTGCTCTTCGTCGTGGCCTGCGTTCTCTTCGCGTTGACGCTTCTCGGCGGCGCCCTCCGCGGCGGACGCCGCAACCGGGCGATCCGCTGACGGACAACGCGCGTCAGCCGCCGCGTGTCGGGGCGCGGATATCCCGGCGCGACTGTCCATCGATTCGCTCACGTTAGTGTCGGTGCGGCTTTCTAGCATGGTGGGCAACGGTTCATCCGAGACGTTTGGAGCTGCCTGATGACCACGCTGAAGAACCGACCGAACACGGCGCTGATCGTTATCGACGTCCAAAACGGGGTGGTCAACAACGCCTACAACAGGGACGACGTGATCGCTCGCGTCAGATCGCTGGTCGACAAAGCGCGCGCCGAAGGCGTCGACGTCGTTTGGGTGCAGCACAACAGCGACGAGTTGCCGACCGGCAGCGAGACGTGGGAGTACGTTCCCGAACTGGAGTTCGGGGCGTCGGAGCCCGTCGTGCAGAAGCGTTACGGCGATTCTTTCGAAGACACCAATCTCGAAAGTGTGCTCGCCGCTAGGGGAGTGGGCCGGCTGATCATCGCGGGCGCGCAAACCGACGCTTGCGTGCGATCGACTTTGCACGGCGCCTTCACTCGCGGGTACGACACCACGTTGGTGAGCGACGCGCACACCACCGAAGACCTGACCGCGTACGGGGCGCCGCCACCCGAGCAGGTCATCGCGCACACGAACTTGTACTGGGGTTTCCAGGACGCGCCTGGCCGGGCCGCCAGCACCGTCGAAACGGCCGACGTGAAATTCTGACCGTCGAATGCGGATGGCAGACTGCCGAGCATGCCTGAGGGCCATGTCACGCACCGGCTAGCCGCTGCCGTGAACGGTAGCTTCGCTGGTGACGTGGTCGAGGTGTCGAGCCCGCAGGGCCGGTTTGCGGAGGCAGCGAAGCAGCTCGACGGCTCGACCTGCGTCGGCGCGGAAGCCTATGGCAAGCACCTGTTCGTCGATTTCGGCCGCGACCGGCTGGTGCACATCCACCTTGGCATCTACGGTCGCCTGACGATCGACGTCCCACCGACGTTGCCGCCCGTGGGGCAAGTGCGGCTGCGGCTTGTCGGCCCGCGCGCGTGGGCCGACCTGCGGGGCGCGGCGAAGTGCGACTTGATCGACTCGGGGGAGCGGGCCGACGTCATCGCCCGACTCGGGCCAGACCCGCTGCAACGCAGGGCGAATGGCGCGCGGGCGTGGCAACGCATTCACGCCAGCCGGGCACCGCTTGCCGGTTTGCTGATGGATCAAGGCGTGGTGGCTGGCGTCGGCAACATCTTTCGCGCCGAGGTGCTGTTCCGGCACGCCGTCGACCCGATGCTGCCGGGCCGCGAGTTGCCGGAGCCGGTGTGGCAGGCGATGTGGAAAGACCTGCGCGCGCTGATGCGGGCCGGCGTCCGGGTTGGCCGCATCGACACCGTGCGATCGGAGCACGACCCCGCGGTCACCGGAAGAGCGCCACGACGCGACCGGCACGGTGGCGAGGTGTATGTGTACCGGCGCGCCGGGCAGCAGTGTCACGTGTGCGGCACGCCGGTCGCGACGAAGGTGTTCGCGGCGCGCAATCTGTTTTGGTGCCCCTCCTGCCAACCGCCGGGTTCGACCGGATCACGCGAATCGACGCAAGACGTGGCACGATCTCGAACGTGAGCAGCGATCCGGCGCTTGAGCAGCACCTTCGAGATCTGGCGCATCTGCGGCGGGCGCGCGACCTCATCGACCGCGAGTACGCGCAGCCGCTCGACGTCCCTGCGATGGCTCGCACGGCGCTCATGTCGTCGGCGCATTTCTCTCGGAAATTCCGTGCTGCGTACGGAGAAACGCCTTACACGTACTTGATGACCCGGCGCATCGAACGCGCCAAAGCGTTGCTGCGGCAGGGGATGTCGGTCACCGACGCGTGCTTCGCGGTGGGTTGCACGTCGCTCGGGTCGTTTAGCTCGCGATTCACGGAGGTCGTGGGGGAGACGCCGTCGCAATACCGAGGGCGTGACCACAGCGACCTCGAAGACGTTCCGTCCTGCTGGGCGATGATCACGACTCGACCCCAGCGGACGCCCGTCACGGTTTGAGCAGGATCGAAGAAGCGCGCCCAGCCGCGGGCCAATACGGTCGTCGCATGACACTCACTGTTTCCGCCATGTTCATCCCGGTGCACGACCCCGAGGCCGCGCTCGGTTTCTACCGTGACGCGCTGGGACTCGAAGTCCGCATGGACGTTTCGAACGAAGGTTTCCGCTGGGTCACCGTGGGCGCCCCAGGCCAAGACCTCGGCATCGTGCTGTTCCAGCCGCACGGCGGCCGTTCGAAGGCGGAGGGCGACGCCCTGCTGTCACTCGTGACCCAAGGCTCGATCCAAGCCGCAATCTTCAAAACCGACGACCTCGACACCACCTTCGAGAAGGTTCGCGCGTCCGGTGCCGAAGTCCTGCAGGAGCCGACGTCGCAACCGTGGGGAGCACGCGACTGCGCGTTTCGCGACCCGTCGGGCAACCTGGTCCGCATCGCGCAGGCGTGACGCACGGTCGCGCGGGTTGAGTTCGTCGCCGTGGATGATGCGTTGAACCGTCCGCTGTGGGTCTTCGGCGTTCATGCGAGGGCTCGTGCCCCGTCGGTGGCGCGCAACCTTGAGGTTCGGGTCCCGTTATTTAACTGGCAGGCACGGGAGTTGGCGGGCCGGGAGTTCGACATGACGTGGATCGCCGAAACGAGCCTCGATGAGGTCCCTCGCGAGCCGGGTGCGCGCGATAGACGCTCGCCGGCGGTGCACTCACGACCCGCCCGCTGAAGTCCGACAAAAGGTGAGGTATTGACTCCAGATTGGGACACTCCTATGGTGACGGAGCACCCGGGATGGGAAGGGGCAGGTTGTGCATAAGTCTCCTCTGTCAGCCCGCCGATCGCTGCTCGTCGTTGCGCTCGTCGTGGGCGGCCTATTCGCCGCGTCCGGATCCGCCTCAGCGGGACCGCAAGGGTATGCGCAAGTCGGTGCTATAAGCACCGATACCACCGACTACAACGCTACTGGCGTAGGTTCCTACATCGGCCACTATCCGCTACCCCAATCGACGGTCGACAACTCGCCGGTCTGGTTTTGGGTCGGTGTTAATTTGGCGGACGGCACCTTCGTCCAAGTTGGTACTGACACCGTCTCAAGCACCTGCGAAACGCAGATGGAAGTCTTTGCCGCCACGGAGACGCCAACTGGGCAATGGACCATCCAGCACGAGGCCTGCGGCGTGTCCGTTCCGACGTACGCCTGGAACAACATCTTCGAATACCAAGAGCTAACACCCGGCTATTACGACTGGAAAGTGGGCGGCGCCGCTGGTTTGGTGTCCGGTTTCGACGCCTTCGCGGAAGCCGCCAACACGGGCAACAATTTCCCCTACATCGTCGCGGAGCTGACTCAGACAACGGGAACGTCCGATCAGCTCGGCCCGACTGGATACTACCCCGCTCTGGAGACGAAACATGGTAGCGGGAGTTATTACGCCACCCTAAGCGCGAAAGCCTACTTCGGCTATACATACGGCGTCTGTCCGCCATACAAAGTGATCTACCTTGGCTATAACCATGTCGGGCTTGGGAGCCCTCAATCTGGCTCCTGCGTGAGCAATGGTTCTCCACTCTGGTAGGAAATGAGATGACACCTACTCGCATCCGGGTACTCACCCTGGCTACCGCCGCGTTGCTATTAGCATTAGCGGGCTGCAGCTCGTCTAACAACAAAGAATCTTCGCTCTCGCAGCAGCACCTACCACTCGGGCCAGAGACGCCGTGCGTCTACCCGACCGCGCCGCAGCTAGTGCAGCTTGCCGACGCCAGTAACGTGGTGACCAAGGCAAGCGTCATGACTGGCAGCTTCAAAAAACAAGGCCCTGCCGGAGTCTGGACATTCCCACTCCAGAACGTCTCGGTGATCAGCGCCGCGCCGGGCGCGACGACGCCTACCGTTATTTCGGAGATCGGCGTTGCTGGCGATCCTCTCCTGCCGCCCGGCGACTACATCCTCTTCTTACTGCAAAACGCAGCGCAAGCACCTGGGCATTACTTTGTGACAGACGGATATCAAGGACTCTTCGAAATAAAGGGCGGGCAAGCGGTGCGGCAATGCAAGAACCAACGAGACCCACTCCACCCTCTTGCGGCCTCCGGGACACCGCTCACCACCGCCGATCTGATTGATGTCCTGCCGAAAAACCTGCCCATACAAGACCTGAACCCGAAGCGCTCGTAGCGTTCGCCCATCGCAAAACGTCAGATCAGATCGGCCAGGTCGGTAATCAGGCGATGAGCCGGGCGCAGTTCCTCGCGCGACGCGTCACGCGCCCCGGCGGCCGAGAGCACGTTCGTCGACACGTAGGGGCCTGTGGGCCGGTCAGTTGCGACTTATTACGGGGTATGGCCGACACCCCGAACAATCCTGGCCTGGTTATGTCACCGGGGTTTCGCCTTGTTTCCAGGGCTGGCGGCGACGTATCGGCTGTAGGCGGCAGCCGAGTCTATGGTGTGCCGCTCGATGGTTGCCGGGTGGTAGCCGAGGGCCTCGGCGAGGATGGCGACGGGCGTGGTTTTCGTGAGTTCGTGCAGTGTTCCCAGCCGCGCGGCGCGAGTGCTGAACACGTCGCGCAGCCGGGCTCGCAGGTGCCCGGCGTCGATGTGGCGACCGGGAGAGTAGCCCCGAAAAACCCAGTCGCTGTTGGGGTGTGTCGCGGTCGTCATTGCCGGGCTTGGTGGCCAGCTCGCGCCAGGGCAGGTCGAGCGGCTCTGGCATCGTGATCCGGATCGTGCCGACCCTGACGGTGACGGTGGCGTCGGCGACCGCGACGTCGTCCCAGGTGAGTGCGACGACGTCCTCGATCTGTTGGCCGAAGACGACGACGAGGATCGCCACGGCACGGTCGCGCGGGTTGAGTTCGTCGCTGTGGACGACGCGCTGAACCGTCCGCTGTTGGTCTTCGGCATTCATGCGCGGACTCGTTCCGCGGCGGTGTCGCGCAACCTTGAGGTCGGCTCGAACAAGCCGGGCCTTGACGGCCCAAGTGAGGAAGCGGTCCACGACCAGCCGGGTCGACGGCCCGGAGGCCTGCCACGCGTCGCGATGGCCTTGCTCCAGCTCGGCGAGTTCGACGTCGTGGTCAGCGAGCCAGTTCAGGAAGTCGATCGCGACGGTGACCGCCTGCTTGGCGCGCAGGAAGGTGCCCTGGGTGACCACGTCGAGCTGGTTCATCCGGCGCTCCCGTTGTTTAAGCGCCGATAAGAGACATTATGTCAACTTATCCCAGCCTCACCGAAAATCGGCCCGCGGGCAGCTCCCCGCGCCCAAGGCGTTGTTTGCGTCCATATCGTGGTTCGGCATAGTCGATGCAGCAGCAAAGGAGGCCGCCGTGCTGTCGCCAGGGGTCATTCGCGAATGGCATCGAGACGACGGCTGGGGCGTCATCGAGTCACGTGACACGCCCGGTGGATGTTGGGCGCACTACAGTCAGGCGGCGGTCGACGGCTACCGCTCATTCGTCGCGGGTCAGGCCGTTTGGCTTGAGTCGGAAGCGCCAGGCCAGGACGGTTTCGATTTCAGAGCCGTCAGATTCTGGCCTCAGGATGCGGAACCGCAGCCCACGAACGTCGACGAGGCTCCCCCTTCGGGCGCTTACCGGAGTGAGCTGCGGTTTCAAATCGACGAGTGACCGACCATCCGCTTCCGGCCGTTAGTCGGCGCCCGCGGCTAAAGCCCAAACGTCAATCCCCCACCCACGACGGCGATGCCAACCCAGGCCAACATCGCGGGCCAGGCCGCGCCTGTCGCAACGCCAAGGAGCGCCGCGGAGGCCGGAACCACGCCGGTCAACAACCCGGCGCGGTCAGGCCCGAGTGATGAAACTGCCGTGTACCAAAGCACAAACGCCACCGCCGTCACCATCACCGCGAGGAACAACACTGCGCCCCACTGCGGCGCGGTCAACGACTCAAACGCGCCCGCACCCTCAAAAGAAAGCGCCAGGACGACGTAGGCAGCTGCCCCCATCCAGGTCGCGTGCAACGAGACCCCCCACGAGCCCTGCCCAGGCAACACCGGCAGCGCGAGGAGCGTGAAGCCTGCCTCGCAACACAGGACGAGCGCGGCCCACAACGCCCCTTCCACGCTGGCGTGACCGAACCCTTCGACCAAGCAACTTCCGGCCGTGACGACCATCGCGGCTGCTAGCACCCGCTGCCGCGGGCGACGTCCCTCCAGCATCGCGCCGACCACCGCGAGCGCCATCGGGACGAGCGCGACCGCCACGCCGATCGCCGCCGGGCTGGCGTGCTGCACGCCGCGTACCACCGCGATGTTGAACAGAACGAGCCCGCTCAACGCGACCGCGGCGAGCCACGCCCACTCACGTCCGCGGGGTCGACGCACCCGGCGGCGTCCGACCGCAAAAAGCAATGCGGCCGCGATCGTGTAACGAATGCCCTGCGCGGCGAACAGCGGCGCGTGCACCAGCGCGCGTGACACCGCGACGCTGCCACCGACAATCGCCATGCCCGACGCGCCCTGCGCGGCGCCCAACACGTTTCTCGTCGTCACTTGATCAACGATCGTCGCCATAATGGCCTCATGGCCAGGTCCAAAACTGCTGCGGTCGACGGGTCCAATGCCACCGACTTCCTCCATCTGTCGATCGCCGACATCAGGCGCGGCGACCGGTGCGAGTCGCTGACCACGCAATTGCGGCAGGCCATCATTGACGGCCGGCTGGCGACCGGCGCCCGTCTCCCCGCGAGCCGCGTGCTCGCTGACGAACTCGGCGTGTCGCGCGGCGTCGTCACCGAGGCGTATCGCCGGCTCGGTGAGAGCGGGCAGGTGGCCGCGCGCGGCCGCGGCGGCACGGTCGTTGTCGCGACTCCCGCACCTGATAAAGCGACGCCTGAAAAAGCGATGTCGGACGACGTGATGGGCCCGACGCCACCGCTGCTAGACGCGATTTTTCAACGCCCATTCGGAAATCTCAGCTTCGAGGAGCTGCGCGCCGTCCCCGCCCGGATCGACCTTTCCCCCGGCGTTCCGGACCTCGCCGCCTTCCCTCGTGGTGCCTGGCTGCGCACCGAGCGCAGAGTTCTCGACGCCCTGCTACCGGCGGATTTCGGCTACGCACCCGCCGCTGGCACTGCCGCGTTTCGACTGGCGGTGTCGCGTTGGCTAGCACGCAACCGCGGCGTTCGCGTCGACCCGGAGCAAGTTATCGCCGTCGCCGGTGTGGCCCAGGCGTTGGCCTTGCTGGCCAAGGTGCTGCGCGCCGAAGGCTCGCACCTTGTCGCCGTTGAGGATCCCGGTTCGCTGGGTGTTCGCGAGCAGTTGCGCGCCAACGGCATCGACGCGATCGGGGTTGCCGTCGATGACAAGGGAGTGCGCGTTGACGAACTCGAACACTCCTCCGCGCGGGTCGTGCATCTGACGCCCGCCCATCAATTTCCGATGGGCGTGGTCCTTGACGGCGATCGGCGGCGCGATCTCGCGCAGTGGGCTGTTGACAACGACGGCCTGGTCATCGAAGACGACTACGACGCCGAGCACCGATACGACCGGCCGCCGGTGCCCGCACTTCGGTCGATGCTGCCCGACCACGTCTGTTACGCGAGCAGCGTGTCGAAACTGCTGGCGCCCGCGCTTCGGATCGGTTGGCTGGTTGTGCCTGCGCGGATGCACGACGCCGTGGTCGCCGCGAAACGCGACAGCGACCTGGGCAATGCCGGACTCCCGCAGCTCACCCTTGCGGCGTTGATGGAGTCCGGCGACCTTGAACGGCACCTTCGGCTGCTTCGTCAACGGCATCGCCGTCGCCGCGACGCGATGGTCGACGCGCTCCGCGAGCACATTCCGACCGCCACGGTGCACGGCGCGGCGGCCGGCCTGCATCTCACGATCACCCTCAATGAGCCGACCGACGACGTCGAGCTTGCACGGCTTGCGTTGTCGCAGGGTGTCAAGACACAACCGCTCTCCATGCATCGCATGTCCCCCGGTCAGCCGGGGTTGGTGCTTGGCTACGCGGCTCGCTCGCCCGGTGAGATCGGCGAGGGCATCGCGATCATCGCTCAGGCTCTCAACCGCACGGGCGCCGGCCAAGCCATCCGCAACTTGGCGGGCACGCCGGCGAGACGAGCGGGCACTCCCCCAGGGGCGCCAACGAGGGCGCTCTCGACCTCAACCCCGCCAAGAGCTCGATAGAACGCTTGGGCGTCGGTGTTCTGCTCGAGCACCCAGAGGTACATGCCGCCGCCAGGTGCTTTGTCGGCGACCTCCGCGGCGGCCAGCTTCATCAGTCGAGTGCCGAGCCCACGGCGCCGGAGCGAGTGACTGACGTGCAGGTTGTCAATCAACGACCCCCAACAGGGGTCGTCGTCAAGCATGACGTGCACGAAGCCGACCAGAGTTCCGTCGTCGTGCACGACCACGGTGTGCCGAAACGGATCGGCGACGCCGAGCCGCGTCGTCCAAACCGCTAAACGGTCGGATTCGACGTCGCCGTCGAGAAACGCGTCGGAATAAGCGCCGCGATAGTGCCGACGCCAGCTGTCGGCGTGCAGCGCTGCGACCGCCGCCGCATCGTCCGCGCAAGCCACTCGAAACTGCAATCTGGTCAACGACCCACCGAATCTCATCTGACGACGACAGGGTGCGGTCACGCTAGCGACACCTGGGCGCGGCCATCGAATGATTTAAAACGTGGCTCTGACCGCCTTTTCTATCGCCCAGCGACACGTGACGCTCCCACTCCCGTCGTCGTCTGGCGTGTCGCTTCGGCCGGGCGCAGCCCTCGCTCGGCGATGAGTGGCGCACGCCCGTAGGCTGTTGCGCGTCGGACCGACCGACGACCCTCGCTGCACCCATCGCGTCCCTCGGCAGGCTTGGTTGATCGACCCGACCGCTCATCCTTCGACGATTCCCGGCGGAATCCCCTGCGCGCTTCCTTGCGGGCGATCGACGAGTGCGAAACGGTTCGAACCGTGCGCCAGCTGACCCTCGACGACGACCGCATCTTCCCGATCGACCCCCCTGCACGAGCCGTCGCTCGACAAATCTTCGCCGAAATTAGGAATCTGCCGCTGATCAGCATGCACGGCCACGTCGAGGCCGCGGTGCTCGCAAATGATGAGCCCTTTGCCGACCCCGCTCGGTTGCTCGTCGTCCCCGACCACTACGTGACCCGCATGCTTGGGTCGCAAGGCGTCAGCCTCGAGAGTCTGGGCGTCGGGCGACGCGACGGCCTGCCCGTCGAGACAGACCCCCGAGCGATCTGGCGCGCCTTTTGCGCTGGCTGGCGTTATTTCCGCGGCACGCCAAGTCGGTTGTGGCTCACCCAGCAGCTCAGCGAGATCTTCGGCATCACCGTAGAACCGAGTCTGGACAGTGCCGACAAACTGTACGAGGACATCGACGCGAAACTGCGCGAACCGGCGTTTCGACCGCGAGCGCTTTTCGACCGCTTCGGCCTCGAGATCCTCGCCACCACAGACTCACCACTGTCAGACCTTGCGGCCCATCGGGCGATCGTCGCGTCAGATTGGGACGGCGTGGTCGTGCCGACATTCCGACCAGACGCGCTGGTGCACATCAACCACTCCGGTTGGAAGGACGCCGTCGCCAGGCTGGCGGCGGTATCTGGCGTCGAAACCGGCGACTACGACGGATTTCTCGCCGCGCTGCGCCAACGCCGCGCATTCTTCGTCCAAAACGGCGCCCGCGCCACCGACCACGGTCACGCCACCGCCGACTCCACTCCCCTCGACCGAGCGGACGCCGACCGCATTTACCGTTCCGCGTTGAACGGGTCGGTGTCGGTGGTCGACGCCACTGCGTTCGCGAGCAACATGCTGTTCGAAATGGCGCGCATGAGCGCCGACGACGGCCTGGTCATGCAAATCCATCCTGGCGTGCTGCGCGGGCACGATTCGCGAGTCGACGCCACCTTCGGCCCAGACGTCGGCTTTGACATCCCGTTGCCGGTCGACTTCGTGCGCGGTCTGCGGCCCCTCCTGCAAGCATTCGGTCGCGACCCGCATTTTCACTGTGTCGTGTTCACGATTGACGAGACGACCTACTCGCGCGAACTCGCCCCGCTCGCCGGCGTTTACCCGGCGATGCGGCTCGGCGTCCCGTGGTGGTTTCTCGACGCGCCGCACGCGATGCTGCGTTTCCGCGAAGCAGTCACCGAGACCGCGGGTTTCTACAACACGGCGGGTTTCGTCGACGACACGCGTGCCTTCACGTCTATCCCAGCGCGCCACGACGTTGCCCGCCGAGTCGACGCGGCCTACCTCGCGAACCAGGTCACCGGGGGCGTGCTCGGCCTTGACGAAGCCATAGAGACCGCGATCGACCTCACCGTGAGGCTGCCGCGCGAGGCGTATCCGCCGCTGAAGAGCTAGTCACGCCGCATGCCGTCGCACCGGGCCGGCGCCGAGACTTCACCGACACGTTCGAAAGCGCTCGTCCGAGGGAAATGACCTGCAACCGCGGTTGAGCACCCTCGGCGGGGAGGCGCGTTGGACGAGCAGACGACGGCGGGTTACGAGCGATCCGTCAGCGAAGGCGAGACGCGCCTTAACCGTTCGTGGCCAGCGCTCCTCGCGACCGGGGCCGTAGGTGGCATCGACGTCAGTATGGGTGTGCTGGCGTACTTCCTGGTCGAGCACGACACCCACAGCAAGGCCTTGGGTTCTTTAGCGTTCACCATCGGGTTCATCGCGCTAACGCTCGCGAACAGTGAGCTCTTCACCGAGAACTTCTTGGTTCCCATCGCCGCCATGACGGCGCGACGCGCCGGATTCGCCTCCCTGATGCGACTCTGGACAACAACCGCGGTCACGAATCTCGCGGCCGGCTGGACGATGATGGCCTTCGTCGCTGGCGGGTTTCCGAGCCTACGCGAGACCGCCGTGACGGCTGGCAACGGTTACCACACCGCAGGAATTGGCTGGCACAGCTTCGCGTTAGCCGTTCTCGGGGGCGTTGCCATCACATTGATGACCTGGATGGAGCACAGCAACGACTCGGTCCTCGCGCACATTGTCGCGGCAATCGCGATGGCGTTTGTGCTGGCCGTCGGCTCGCTTCATCACGCGATCATCCTGTCGCTCACCATGTTCGCCGCGCTTATCTACGGCGCGCCCTTCGGTTACGGCGTATGGGCGGCCGCAGCCGGATGGGCCGCGCTAGGCAACATAATCGGCGGGATCGGCTTGGTCACCGCACTGCGCCTGCTGCAAGCAGGAAAGAAAGTCGTCGAGGAACAGCGCGCGGCGGTCGACGCTTAACGCCGTGACTGAGTGTGGACGACGCGCGTGCTGCGCGCGCGAACACGGCTGACCGCTCCCGTCCGGTCACACTGACCGCGATTCAGCCCGCTGTGGACAAATCTGAGGATAACTTTTTTCTTTGTCTGCAGGGTTTTCTGGCCGGTTTTTGTCGGTGGCCGCGGATAGCGTCAGCGCATGCTCCTCGCGATGCCCGCCACCGATGCGATCGACGACCGCACCGTCGATTCGCCTGCGGGGTCGTTCG